>WLDE01000001.1 GCA_009704985.1 Actinomycetota bacterium
TCGGCGCTCCGGCGGCGCTGTTCTGCTTCGTCGACCGCCGCATGGGCCCGCCGCAGTGGAGCGACCTCGGCATGTTCCTGCAGACGTTCATGCTGCTGGCGGTCGACCGCGGCCTGGCCACGTGTGCGCAGGAGTACTGGTCGGTCCGCCACGGCGCGATCCGGAGCTTCGTCGGCGCTCCCGAGGAGGAGATGCTGTTCTGCGGCATGTCGATCGGCCGGCCCGACCCCGACGCGCCGATCAACACGCTGCGCAGCGAGCGCATGCCGCTCGACGAGTGGGCGCGCTTCGTCTGACGCCACCGGCGCGACCTCGGCACCGTCCGGCACGGCACTCCGCCGCCGTTGCCGGCCGCTGGGCGAGCCAGTGTGCAACACACGATTCCCGGTGCAGTTGTACAACTCATGGTCGCGGATGTGGAAGACTGCGCGATCACCAACCACAAGGGGGAGAACAGTGAGCAAGAAGGACGCTCGAACCATCGACGCCGTTCGACGCACGCAGGGCCCGATCGGCAACCACGTCATCGACGAGTTCGTCGGCGGCCGTCTGTCGCGCCGTGGCTTCATCCGTCGGGGCACCATCGTCGGCCTGTCGTTGCCGGCGATCGCAGCGGTGATCTCGGCGTGCGGTGACGACGAGCCCAGCAGCGGCGGTGGCACCAACACCACCACCGGCGGCACCACCGGCGGCGGCACCGAGACCACCACGGCAGCCACCAGCGCACCCGTCGCAGGCGGCACCCTGCGCGTGGCCAGCGGCGTGCCCTCGGCCGCCTCGGCGAACCTCGACCCCGTCCTCGTGAACGACGGTGCGGGCCTCACGCTGCTCAGCCAGGTGGGTCAGTTCCTCACCGTGTCCAACCCCGACCGCACGCTCGTCGGCCAGCTCGCCACCGAGTGGACGCCGAACGCCGACGGCTCGGAGTGGACCTTCAAGATCAACCCGGCCGCCACGTTCAGCGACGGTTCGCCCGTCACCGCCGCCGACGTGGTCGCGACGGTCGAGCGTCTGGTGAACCCGGACAACGGCTCGAACGCGCTGTCGGCGTTCGCCACCGGCAAGCTGTCGCCCGGCGGCGCCACCGCCGCCGACGACCAGACCGTGGTCTTCAAGCTCGACGCCCCGATGGGCAACTTCCCGTACATCATGTCGAGCGACAACTACAACGCGATCATCCTCCCGGCCTCGGTCGCCGACACCACCAACTTCGCCGCCGACGTGATCGCCGGCAAGATCGCGACGTCGGGTCCCTGGACCATCGCCAGCTACGACGCCACCACCGGCATCACCTACGCGCCGAACCCCAACTGGTGGGGCGACCCGCTGCTGCTCGCCGGCAACGAGTGGATCTTCTACAGCGACGTCAACGCGTCGGTGGCGGCGTTCCTCGCCGACGAGGTCGACGCGATCGTGAAGTTCGAGGTCGCCGGCGGCGAGTCGCTGTTCGACAACCCCGACGTCACGGTCTACGAGATCCCCTCGGCGAACCACCGCCAGATCCACCTCCGCACCTCGGAGGGCCCGTTCAGCGACGTCCGCATCCGTCAGGCCATGGCCATGGCGATCGACCGTCAGACGATGATCGACGGCCTCTTCGAGGGCCGTGCGTCGATCGCGAACGACACGCCGTTCTTCAACGTGTTCCCGTCGTCGGGCAACCAGCCCGCGGTGGCGTTCGACCTCGACAAGGCCAAGGCGCTCGTCGAGGAGGCCGGCGGCGGCTTCGACGTCACGCTGTACGGCATCAACTACTTCGAGGGCCCCGACCTCGCGGTGCTCCTGCAGAACGCGGCCCGCGAGATCGGCATCAACATCGACATCCAGCTGCGCGACGACTACTACGACAACAACTGGGTCCGCACCTACGACCCGAGCGTGCCCGGCTCCGACATCGGCATCACCGACTACGGCCACCGCGGCGTGCCCGACGTGTACCTCACGGCTCCGTTGCGCTCGTTCGACAAGCAGCCCGACTCGGGCGGCGTGTGGAACGCGGCCGAGTACTCGAGCGCCGACTACGACACCGCCGTCGACGAGTACTCGTCGGCGACCGACCTCCAGTCGCAGCAGGCCGCCGCCGAGAAGGTCGCCGGCATCCTGCAGGCCGACGTGCCGATGCTCATCCCGTACAACATCAACTACCTGTCGTGCACGAAGACCAGCGTGACGGGCGTGCAGCCCGACGCGATGGGTCACTTCTTCACGGCCAAGGCCGCCAAGGCCTGACCGGGCCGGCCGACCGATGGCTCGCTACGTGCTCCGTCGCGTCGGGTTGGCGCTCATCACCCTGTTCATCCTGAGCGTGGTGGTGTTCGTCGTCGCCTCGGTGCTCCCCGGCAGCGTCGGGCGAGCCATCCTCGGCCCATTCGCCGACCAGCAGTCCGTCGACCAGCTCAACAAGGACCTCGGTCAGGACGGCTCCCTCATCAGTCGATATCTCCGGTGGGCCGGCAACGCGCTCACCGGAGATTTCGGCGATTCCTTCAAGTACCGCCGCCCCGTCATGGACTTCGTGCCCACGGCGTTGTGGGCGTCGGTGAAGCTGGCGCTGATGACGATCGTCATCGTCGTGCCGCTCGGCATCCTCGGCGGCGTGGTCGCCGCCCTCCGCCAGGGCAAGGCCGCCGACCGCTTCCTCACGATCGCCGGCCTCAGCCTGGCGGTCACCCCGGAGTTCGTCGTCGGGATCGTGCTGATCCTGGTCTTCGCCGTCAACCTCGGCTGGCTCCCGGCCGGCGGGTCGGCGAAGGGGTCGCTCTGGGAGCAGTTCCAGGTGCTCCTGCTCCCGTCGCTCACGCTCACGGCGATCCTCTTCGGCTACCTGTCCCGAATGGCACGCGCCGGCACGATCGAGGCGCTCAACGCCGACTACACCCGAACGGCCACCCTCAAGGGCCTGAAGCGCCGCACGGTGCTTCGCCGCCACGTGCTGCGCAACTCGCTGCTGCCCACGATCGCCGTCATCGCGAGCCAGATGGCGTACCTCCTCGGCGGCCTCCTCGTCACCGAGACCCTGTTCAACTACCGAGGGCTCGGGTTGCTGATCTTCGAAGCCGCGGGCGACCGCGACATCCCGATGCTCATGGGCGCGGTGTTCATCGTCGGTGCGCTGGCGATGTTGATGACCCTGCTCGCGGACGTCCTCATCGCGTGGCTCAACCCGCGTGTCCGACTCGGGAGCAAGGCATGACCGCCGTCGCCGTGCCGGGCGCTGGGGGCGCTCCGGACCCCGCTGCCGACGCCGCCGCTGAGTCACGCGCTCCGGCGGTGACCGCGAAGGACGTGCGTCGCGAGCTCCGTCGCCAGCTCTTCCGCTCGAAGACCTTCCTCGGCGGGATGATCATCATCCTGTTCTGGGCGTTCTGCGCCGCGTTCCCCGCCGTGATCGCCACCGACGACCCGTCCCGTCAGGACCCGGCGTCGAAGTGGGTGCGGCCCTTCACCGACGGCTTCCTCTTCGGCGCCGACCGCAGCGGCCGCGACGTCTTCAGCCGGATGGTGTACGGCGCGCGCGAGATCATGATCATCGCCCCGGCGGCGGTGGTGCTCGGCACGCTGATCGGCATCACCCTCGGCCTGTTGATGGGCTACTTCGGCGGGCCGCTCGACGACGTGATCAGCCGCATCATCGAGGCGCTCATGTCGCTGCCGGTGATCCTCGTGGCGCTGCTCGCGCTGTCGGCGCTCGACGCCAGCCGGCTCACGATCATCCTGCTGATCGGCTTCCTGTTCGGCCCGATCATCGGCCGAACGGTGCGAGCGGCCGTGCTCACCGAACGCAACCTCGACTACGTCCGCGCCGCCGAGCTCCGTGGAGAGCGGTCGACGTACATCATGTTCGTCGAGATCCTGCCCAACGTCGTCGGGCCGATCATCGTCGAGTTCACCGTCCGCCTCGGCTACGCGGTGTTCACGATGGCGGGTCTCGCATTCATCGGCTTCGGCACCCAGCCCGGCTCGCCCGACTGGGGACGCACGATCTTCGAGGAGCGATCGAGCCTGCTGTCCGACGTGTGGTGGCCGTCGCTCGTGCCGGCGCTCGCCCTCGCCTCGCTCGTCGTGGCCATCAACATGGTCGCCGACGCCATCCAGGGACTGGTCGACCGATGAGCACTCCGGCGCTCGAGTTCAAGGAACTGCACCTGGCCTACGTCGTGCGCGGCGTGCCTCGCGAGGTGCTGCGCGGCGTGTCGTTCTCGGTGCAACCGGGCGAGTCGTACGGGCTCGTCGGCGAGAGCGGCTGCGGCAAGTCCACGGCGGCCTATGCCGCGGTGCGCTACCTGCCCCGCAACGCGAAGATCCTGAGCGGCTCGGTCGAACTCGGTGGCCGCGACGTGATGTCGCTCGGCACGGAGGAGCTCCGCCTCCTGCGCGCCAACAACGCCTCGATCGTGTACCAGGACCCGGGCCAGGCGCTGAACCCGACGATCAAGGTCGGCCCGCAGCTCGCCGAGGCGTTCACCGTCACCGGGATGAGCGCGTCCGATGCCGCGGTGCAGGCACGGGCGATGCTGCAGAAGGTGCAGATCGCCGACCCCGACTCGGTGCTCGGCCGCTACCCGCACCAGCTCTCGGGCGGCATGCAGCAGCGCGTGGTGATCGCGATGGCGCTCGCCTGCGACCCGCAGCTGCTCATCCTCGACGAGCCCACGACCGGCCTCGACGCCACCGTCGAGGCCGAGGTGCTGGACCTCGTCCGCAAACTCAGAGACGAGTACGGCACGTCCGTGCTGTTCATCTCGCACAACCTGGGTGCCGTCCGCTCGATGTGCGACCGTGTGGGCGTGCTGTACGCCGGCCAACTGGTCGAGGAGGGCTCGGCGCAGGAGGTGTTCGACGCGCCGCAGCACCCCTACACCGTCGGGCTGCTGCGCTGCCTGCCCCGTCACGGCTCGAAGAAGACCGACCAGCGCCTCGAGACGATCCCCGGTTTCCTGCCGCTGCTCGGTGCCGACCTGCCGACCTGCGTGTTCGTCGACCGCTGCCCGCTCGCGGACGAGATCTGCCGGACGCAGGTGCCCCCGATGGTCGACCTCGGCGGCCGCATCGCCCGCTGCCACCACACCGACCGGGTGCACGACATCGCCGTTGCCGATCTGCCCAAGGGCACTGCCTCCACCGTCGACCGCACCCGCGACCCGCTGCTGCAGCTGCGCGGCGTGAGCAAGACGTTCCACCAGGGCGGCAAGCAGATCAAGGCGGTCCGCGACGTCACCCTCGACCTCTTCCCCGGCGAGACGCTGGGTCTGGTCGGCGAGTCCGGCAGCGGCAAGACCACCCTCGCCCACACGATCCTCGGCATCCACGCGCCCGACCAGGCCGGCACGCTCACCTTCGCCGGTACCCCGCTCGCGTCGCACACGCGCAAGCGCAGCGACGACGCGATCCGGGGCATCCAGATCGTGTTCCAGAACCCCGACTCGGCACTCAACCGGCGTCACTCGGTGCGCCGCATCATCGGGCGCAGCCTCCGGCGGTTGGCGAAGGTGGAGCCGGCGAAGATCGAGGACGAGCTCCACGAGATCACCGCTGCGGTGCGGCTCACCGACCGTCACCTCGACATGCGCCCCGCGCAGCTGTCCGGTGGTCTGAAGCAGCGCGTGGCCATCGCCCGTGCGTTCGCCGGCCGGCCCCGCATCGTCGTGTGCGACGAGCCGACCTCGGCGCTCGACGTGTCGGTGCAGGCGGCGATCCTGAACCTGCTCAGCGACCTCCAGCGCGACGGCGACACGAGCTACGTGTTCATCAGCCACGACCTGCGCGTGGTGCGCTACCTGTCCGACCGGATCGCGGTGCTGTACCTCGGCCGGATCATGGAACTCGGCCCCGCCGAGCGCGTGTTCGACGGCCCGCACCACCCGTACACCGAGGCGCTGCTGTCGGCCGCGCCGTCGGTGGAGGGTGACACCCGCGTGCGGATCAAGCTCGAGGGCGAGATCCCGAGCGCGATGAACGTGCCGACCGGCTGCGTGTTCCACACCCGCTGCCCGCGCAAGCTCGAGGGCGACATCTGCTCCACCCAGGAGCCACCGCTGAACCCCACCCCGGACGGCGGCGTGATCCGCTGCCACATCCCCTTCGACCAGCTCGGGGGCGGACCGGTGCAGGTGGAGCTCACGCGACGCTCCGGCGACGTCTGACACGTCCTGAGGAGGCACACATTCCCCGCGCGTCCGCGCGGCGAAAGCCGGACCTCGGCTAGTGTCCCGCAGCGATGCGCTTCGCCCTCGATGACCAACCCGTCGACTACGTCGACGGTGATTCGGTCGCCGTGGCGGTGCTCCGCGCCGGACAGCACCCGCAGCACGGAGGCACGCTGTGCCTCACCGGTGACTGCGGGAACTGCTCCGCCGATGTCGACGGGGTGCCGTTCACGCGCACCTGCCTGACGCCGGCCCGACCGGGCCTGCGCGTGCGTCGCCATCCGGCCGTCGGTGCACCTCCCCTGCGACTCGATCCCCCCGCCAACCCCGTCACGTCGCCCTCGCAGCCCGAGGTGCGCGTGCAGCGCGTGCACGCCGACGTCGCCGTGATCGGCGCGGGAACCTCCGGCACGGCTGCCGCCGAGGAGGCCCGCACCGCCGGACGTGACGTGCTCGTGCTCGACGGCGACGCCGGCGACGACGTCGTCGGGGTGTATCCCGGCCCGATGGTGGTCGTTCGTCGCGACGACCACGTCCTGCACGTCCACGCCCACGACGTCGTGATCGCGACCGGGGCGGCCGAGCTGCACCCGGTGTGCCCGGGCAACATGCTCCGCGGCATCCTCACCGCCGGCGCCGCCGATCTGCTCCGCGCACGCGGTGTCGATCTGGGCCGCACGGCCACGATCGACCTGGCCGATCTGGCCCGCTTCGACGGCGCCGACGGCCGCGTCACGGCCGTGGTGCGTCACGACGGCACGAGCGAACCGTGCGACACGGCGATCGTCACGGCCGCCACCAGGGCGCCGCGCGACCTCCTGGCCCGCATGGTCGACGACCCCCGCGTGCGTGTCGTGGGCCCCGCTGCGCAGCGCTTCGATCTCCCGCCGGCACCGGTCGACGGCGTCGTGTGCCCCTGCTCGAAGATCACCGTCGAGGACCTCCAGGGCGTGTGGGACAAGGGCTTCCAGCACATCGAGCTGGTGAAGCGTGCGGCCCTGTGCGGCACCGGCACCTGCCAGGGCGGGGTGTGCATGCCGCACCTGCGGGCGTTCGTCACCGACCGCAGCGGCGAGCCCGCCGCTCCCTTCACCGGCCGTCCCGCCTCGCGACAGCTCACGATCGCCGAGGCCGCCGCCGACGTCCACCTCGACGCCTTCCGCCGCACGGCGCTGCACCACGAGCACCTGGCGCTCGGTGCGCAGATGGACCGCTTCGGCGGCTGGTGGCGACCGTGGCACTACGGCGACGCGATGCGCGAGTACTGGGCGGTGCGCGAGGGCGTGTCGCTCGGCGACGTGTCGACGCTCGGCAAGATGATCGTCACCGGGCCCGACGTCGTCGAAGCACTGGAGCGCCTCTACCCCACCACCATCGCCGACATCCGCCCCGGCCGCAGCCGCTACGTGCTGCTGCTGAACGAGCGCGGCCACGTGATCGACGACGGCATGGTGTGCCGCGAGGACGAGCACCGCTTCGTGCTCACCTTCACCTCAGGTGGCGCGGCGAGCGCCGAGGCGTGGGTGCGGGACTGGGTGGAGACCTGGAACCTCGACGTGCGCATCATGGATCGCACCGTGTCGCTCGGCGCCATCAACGTCACCGGGCCGCTCGCCGGCGAGCTCCTCCGCCGCGTCGGGGTCGAGGAGCCCCCGCGCTTCCTGCAGCACCGGCACCTCAGTGTCGCCGGCGTCGACTGCCACGTCATGCGGCTGTCGTTCACGGGCGAGGCGAGCTTCGAGCTGCACCACCCCGTCGCCCACTCGGTCGAGCTGTGGCGGGCGCTGATGGAGGCGGGTCGCGACCTCAACGTCGTCCCGCACGGCCTGCAGGCCCTGTTCGCGCTGCGGCTCGAGAAGGGCCACGTGATCATCGGCATGGACACCGAGCTGGACACCACGCCGCGACGCATCGGCATGGAGTGGGCGGTGAAGATGGACAAGCCGTACTTCGTCGGTCGCACCTCGCTCGGGCGCACCGAGCCGCTCCCCGACCACCGCCGCCTGTTCGGCTACACGATGGAGGGACCGGCCCCGGTGGAGGGCGCTCCGATCAGTGTCGGCAACCGCATCGTCGGTCACGTCACGTCGTCGTTCACGTCGCCCGCCACCGGCAGGGCGGTGATGCTCGGCTGGCAGAAGCACACCCCGTTCGCCGACACCGTCACCATCGACGGACGCACCGCGACGGTGACCCCGGTCCCGTTCTACGACCCGGAGGGCTCCCGTGCGCGCGCCTGAACGACTGTGGGCCCTGCGCGTCGTCTCGACGCCCGAGGCCCTCGACCACGCCCACTACGAGGGCGACGTGATCGTCCTGCGGATCGCGAACGACGAAGCGATCGCGATCGGGGCGGTCCATGCCGAGCTCACCGATGAGCACGCGATCGTCGAGGTCGAGAGCACCTTCGTCGGCTGGGACCTCTCCCTGGCTGAGTTCGACGAGATCGTCCACCGACACGTCGAGTGGCCTCTGCCGGCCGAACGTCCCGCACTGGCCCAGGGACTCGTCGCCGGGCTGCCGCTCAAGTTCTGGATCGACCACGACCGGGTGCTCATGATCAGCTCGAACGGGCTGGTGCACGAGGTCGTCGACCGCCTGGGGGTGCCGGCGTGAACGAGTTCGTCGAAACGCTGCTGTCGCTCACGTGGCACGAGCCCCGATCGTCCTACGACGTGGTGATCATCGGCGGCGGCGGCCACGGCCTCGCCACCGCCTACTACCTCGCCACGCGCCACGGCATCACCAACGTCGCCGTCGTGGAGGCCGACTACATCGGCTCGGGCAACTCGGGCCGCAACACCACGATCATCCGCTCGAACTACGGCATCCCCGAGTCGATCCGGTTCTACCGACACAGCCAGGTGCTGTACGACCGACTCGAGGACGAGACCGGGTGCTGGATCATGCACGCCACCAAGGGCCTCATCTGGCTCGCGCACACCGAGTCGGCGATGCGAGCGGAGCGGGCCCGGTGCCAGCTCAACAACGCGATGGGCGTGGAGACGGTGCTCGTCGACCCGGTCGAGATCAAGCGGTTGTGCCCGCAGATCGACCTGTCGGGCGGCGGACGGTACCCCGTGCTCGGCGCCTCGTACCACGTGCCCGCCTCGACGGCCCGCCACGACCGCGTGGTGTGGGCGTACGCGCAGGGCGCGATGGAGCGCGGCGTCCACGTGTTGCAGCAGACCACCGTCACCGGGCTCCTGCGCGACGGCGACCGCGTGGTGGGCGTGCGCACGAACCGCGGCGACATCGCTGCCGGCACCGTGATGAGCGCCGTCGGCGGCGACGTCACCACCATCGCGTCGTACGCCGGCGTGCGCCTGCCGGTGCGCACCCACCCGCTGCAGGCCTTCGTCACCAACGGCTACTCGCAGGGCTTCGGACCGATCGTGTCCGACACCGAGCTGCTCTGCTACATCAGCCAGACCGCCCGCGGCCAGATGCTCATCGGACACGAGTACGACCGCGAGCAGAGCTACTCGAGGCAGAGCTCCTTCCAGTTCCTGCAGGCCAACGCGGTGAAGATGAGCTACCTGCTGCCGTTCGTGCGCAACCTGCGCATCCTCCGGCAGTGGACCGGCCGGTGCGACGTGTCGGCCGACTTCTCGCCGATCATGGGCTTCACCGGGGTCGACGGGTTCGTCATCACCACCGGATGGGGCACCTGGGGCTTCAAGGCGATCCCCGCCGGCGGCGAGCAGATGGCCGAGCTCATCGCCACCGGCCGCACGCCCGAGATGATCGCACCGTTCGCACTCGACCGCTTCGCCGCCGACCACTCGATGGCCGACCAGGGATCCACGGGAACACGCTGATGCTCATCGTCTTCTGCCCCAACTGCGGGCCGCGACCGGTGGAGGAGTTCCGCTTCGGCGGAGAACTCCCCTCCCCGCCCGAGTCGATCACCGACCCCGCCGAGCGCGACTTCGACCAGGTGTGGATGTTCAACAACGTCGCCGGCATCCACACCGAACGCTGGTACCACGACGCCGGCTGTCACCGCTGGACGACCGTGCGACGCGACACCCGGGTCGACCGCATCGTCGAGCAGCACGTCTCCCTGCGACCCGACTGACGACCGCGACGGCGCGGATCGGGACGGGCGTGAACCGAGAGGTCGCCGTGGCGATCGCGGGCCAGGGGTTGACGGTGTGCCCGGGCGGACCCGTCCGCGCGTCCGTTCCACATCGTGGTTCCGTTCCATCTCGTGGAATCCGCTATTCTCGGCACGATCGTTCCGGCATGGACCGACGCCGCACCGAGCGTCGGGTCGGAGCACAGGGGGTTCACCGTGTCGTTCCCGTCAGATCTCGAGATCGCCCGCGCTGCCACGCCGGCGCCGCTCACCGACATCGCCGCGCAGATGGGCATCGGTCCGCACCTGCTCGAGAGCTACGGCTCAGAGCTGGCGAAGATCAAGCTCGATGCGATCGACGAGCTGAGCGATCGCCCGAAGGCCAAGTACGTCGTGGTCACCGCCATCACGCCGACACCGCTCGGCGAGGGCAAGACCACCACCACGGTCGGCCTCGGCCAGGCGATGCAGCACATCGGCAAGCGCGCCGTGATCAGCCTGCGCCAGCCGTCGATGGGCCCGACCTTCGGCATCAAGGGCGGCGCCGCCGGTGGCGGCTACAGCCAGGTGATCCCGATGGAGCTCCTCAACCTCCACCTCACGGGTGACTTCCACGCCGTGACCGCCGCGCACAACCTGCTCTCCGCGATGGTGGACAACCACCTGCACCAGGGCAACGACCTCGGTCTCGATCTCCACAACATCACGTGGCGTCGCGTCCTCGACGTCAACGACCGCTCCCTGCGCAACATCATCGTCGGCCTCGGCGGGAAGATGGACGGCGTCACCCGCCAGACCGGGTTCGACATCACCGCCGCGTCCGAGGTCATGGCGATCCTGGCGCTGTCCACCTCCGTCGAGGACATGCGCGCCCGACTCGGCCGCATCGTCGTCGGCTACACGCAGTCCGGCGAACCCGTCACCGCGGAGCAGCTGAAGGCCGCCGGGTCGATGGCGGTCATCATGCGAGAGGCGATCAAGCCCAACCTGCTCCAGACGCTGGAGAACACGCCCGTCATCGTGCACGCGGGCCCGTTCGGCAACATCGCCCACGGCAACAGCTCGATCGTCGGCGACCTGATCGGCATCCGCGGCGGCGACTACCTGATCACCGAGGCCGGTTTCGGCGCCGACATGGGCGCGGAGCGCTTCTTCAACATCAAGTGCCGCAACTCCGGCATGACCCCCGACGCCGCCGTGCTCGTCGCCACCGTGCGGGCGCTCAAGGCGCACAGCGGCAAGTTCCGCATCGTGCCGGGCAAGCCGCTGCCGGCCGACCTGCTGGCCGAGAACCCCGACGACGTGCGGGCCGGCGCGGCCAACCTGATCAAGCAGATCGAGAACGTGAAGGTGCACGGCGTCTCCCCCGTCGTGGCGATCAACGCGTTCCCCGGCGACTACGCGAGCGAGCACCAGGCGATCCGCGAGATCGCCGAGAGCGTCGGCGCCCGCGTGGCCGTGTGCACCCACTTCTCCGAGGGCGGCAAGGGCGCGACCGACCTGGCCCAGGCCGTGGTGGAGGCGTGCGACGAGCCGTCGACGTTCCAGTTCTGCTACGAGGACTCCTTCACGCTGAAGCAGAAGATCGAGGCGGTCGCCACGAAGATCTACGGCGCGGCGAAGGTCACCTACTCGGCCGCCGCCACCACCCAGCTCGACCGCTACGAGCGCAACGGGTTCGGGTCGCTGCCGGTGTGCATCGCGAAGACCCACCTGTCGATCTCGGGCGACCCGACGCTGAAGGGCGCACCCACCGGTCACACGCTGAACGTCCGCGAGGCGCGCGCCAGCGTGGGTGCCGGCTTCGTGTACCCGATCTGCGGTGACATGACGACCATGCCGGGTCTCGGCTCTGCGCCGGCCGCGTCGATCATCGACTTCGACGACGACGGGCAGATCGTGGGGCTGTCGTGACCGCCGTGATCATGGACGGCCTCGCGCTGCGCGAGCAGCTCATCGCCGAGGTGCGCGCGGAGATCGACGCAGCGGGCAACCCGCCCGTGTGCCTCGCCACCGTGCTCGTCGGCGACGACAAGCCGAGCCGGTCGTACATCAACAGCAAGCAGAAGAAGGCCGGCGAGGCGGGCATCGTGTCACGGCACACCGACCTGCCCGCAACGGCGAGCCAGGCGCAGGTGAACGACACCATCGCCGCGCTCGCGGCCGACCCGTCGGTGCACGGCATCCTGTGCCAGTTCCCGCTGCCCGACGGCCTCGACATGGAGCAGGTGCTCGAGCAGATCCCGTTCGAGAAGGACGTCGACGGCCTCACGGAGCGCTCGATGGGCCGCCTCGTGCGCGGCCAGTCGGGTCACGTCGGTTGCACCCCGCTCGGCGTGATGCGCCTGCTCGAGCGCTACCAGGTGCCCACCGCCGGCAAGCGCGCCGTCGTCGTCGGCAGGTCCACCCTCACGGGTCTGCCGCAGGTGCTGCTGCTCGGGCGCAAGGGCGTCGACGCCACGGTCACGCTGGCGCACTCGCGCACCCCGGCAGCGGACATGGTCGAGATCTGCCGTGCGGCCGACATCATCGTCGCGTGCGCCGGTCAGGCCCGCATGATCACCGCCGATCACGTGCGACCCGGTGCGGCCGTCATCGACGTCGGGATCAGCCGCACCGAGGCGGGCCTCGTCGGCGACGTCGACTTCGAGTCCGTGAAGGAGGTCGCCGGCTGGCTCACGCCGATGCCGGGCGGCACCGGACCGATGACGATCGCCTGCCTCATGGAGAACACCCTCGCCGCGGCGAAGATGCAGGGCGCCTTCCCCGGCTGAGCCGGACCCGCCCGACCGGGCCGACCCGGCCTCACCGGGCCACGCTGTTCCACCTGGTGGAACGATGCCGTAGAGTGGAACAGGTGCGACGGAGGAGGTGCTGATGTCGACCGTGCAGTCGATCGACCGGGCCTTCGCGGTGCTGCGTGCCCTGCTCCCCGGAGCCGCCGGGGTCACCGAGATCGCCGATCGGGTACAGCTCCCGAAGAGCACCGTCTCCCGGCTGCTGTCCACGCTCGAGGAGCTCGGTGCCGTCGAGCAGGTCAGCGCCGGCGGCGGCTACCGCATCGGTGCCGGGCTCGCCGAGCTCGGCGCCGCCGCCCGACCGGGCCGCACCCTGGTGGGCGCCGCCCGGCCCGTGCTGGTCGAGCTGTCGCGCACGACCGGCGAGTCCACGGGGCTCTCCGTGCCCGACGGCGCCGAGATGCTCTACCTCGACCAGGTGAACCCGGACCACGAGCTGCAGGTGCGCGACTGGACCGGCACCCGCATCCCGATGCACGCGGTGCCGAGCGGACAGGTCGCGCTCGCCGCGATGACCGACGACCGCCTCGAGACCTACCTCGCCGCTCCCCTGGCCGCGTTCACCCCGCACACGCTCACCGACCCCGACGCCGTCCGAACCCGCATCGCAGAGGTGCGCACCCAGGGGTACGCGCTCGCGGTGGACGAGTTCGCCGTCGGCCTCAGCTCCATCGCCGCCGGCATCCGCGACCACACCGGCCGCGTCGTGGGCGCCATCCACGTGTACGGCCCGACCTATCGTCTGCACACCGAGCGCGATTCCTCCCAACCCGCCCAGCCCGCCGAGCTCGGCCGGCTCGTCGTCGAGGCAGCGGGCCGGATCGAGCTCCCCTGATCCGGCAGCGCCGACGCGCCGTCCGACCGAGCAACCCGAGCAACCCGAGCAACCCGAGCAACCCGAGCAACCCGAGTAACCCGAGCAACCCGAGCAACCCGAGCAACCCGACCAGCCAGAGCAACCCGAGACACCCGAGGACCCAGATGCCAGAGCGCTACGACTACGTCATCGTCGGCGGCGGCTCCGCCGGTTCGGCGCTCGCCAACCGGCTGAGCGCCGACCCCTCCACCACCGTGCTGGTGCTGGAGGCTGGTCGCCCCGACTCGGCGTGGGACGTGTTCATCCACATGCCGGCCGCGCTCATGTTCCCGATCGGCAGCCGGTTCTACGACTGGAAGTACGAGAGCGAGCCCGAGCCGCACATGCACGGGCGGCGGGTGTACCACGCCCGCGGCAAGGTGCTCGGCGGGTCGAGCTCGATCAACGGGATGATCTTCCAGCGCGGCAACCCCCTGGACTACGAGCGGTGGGCTGCCGACAAGGGCATGGACACCTGGGCCTACGCCCACTGCCTGCCCTACTTCAAGAAGATGGAGACCTGCCTCGCCGGCGAGGACGAGTGGCGCGGCGGGAGCGGCCCGCTCGAACTCGAGCGCGGTCCCAGCGACAACCCGCTCATCGAGGCGTTCCTGCAGGCGACGGAACAGGCCGGCTACCCGCGCACCAGCGACGTCAACGGCCACCGCCAGGAGGGCTTCGCACGCTTCGACCGCAACGTCCGCAAGGGTCGCCGGCTCAGCGCGTCCCGCGCGTACCTGCACCCCGTGATGCACCGGCGCAACCTCACGGTCACCACCCGCGCGCTCGTGCACCGGGTGCTGTTCCGGGGCACGCGGGCCACGGGCGTCGAGTACAGCACCCGCGGCGTCACCGGTCGGCGCACCACCCACACCGTGGAGGCCGGCGAGGTGATCCTCTGTGGTGGCGCGTTCAACTCGCCGCAGCTGCTGCAGCTGAGCGGCGTCGGCGACCGGGCGTTGCTGGAGCGGCTGGGCATCCCCGTCGTGCACCACCTGCCCGCCGTCGGCCAGCACATGCAGGACCACCTCGAGGTCTACGTGCAGCACGCCTGCACCCAGCCGGTGTCGCTGCAGCCGAACCTGCAGCTGTGGCGCCGGCCGTTCATCGGTGCGCAGTGGCTGTTCCTGCGGTCGGGACCGGGGGCGAGCAACCACTTCGAGTCCGGCGGGTTCGTGCGCAGCAACGACGACGTCGCCTACCCGAACCTCATGTTCCACTTCCTGCCGATCGCGGTCCGGTACGACGGCAGCGCACCGGCCGGCGGGCACGGCTACCAGGTGCACGTCGGGCCGATGTACTCCAACTCGGAGGGGTCGGTCACGATCCGCTCGACCGACCCGACGGTGAAGCCGGAGCTGCGCTTCAACTACCTCTCCACGCCCGAGGACCGGCGTGAGTGGGTGGAGGCGATCCGGGTCACCCGCCACATCCTCGGACAGTCCGCGCTCACCCCGTACGACGGAGGCGAGATCTCCCCCGGCCCGTCGGTCGAGACCGACGACGAGATCCTGGAGTGGGTGCGCAAGGACGGCGAGACGGCGCTGCACCCGAGCTGCACCTGCCGCATGGGCGCCGAGGACGACGACAGCGTGCTGGACCCGCTCAGCATGAAGGTGTGGGGCGTCGACGGACTGCGCGTGGTGGACGCGTCGGCGATGCGCTACGTCACCAACGGCAACATCTACGCGCCGGTGATGATGGTGGCGGAGAAGGCCGCCGACCTGATCGTCGGCAACACGCCGCTCGCACCCGAGTACACCGACGTCCACCGCCACCGCCCCGGCTGAGCGGACCGGGACCGGCCCGCCGGCATCAGGCCTGCGGCGAACACCATCGCGCCGGCGGCGGCCAGGTCGTCGTTGAACGCATCGACCTGGGCGACGAGGCGCTGCACCGCGTCGCCCGTGACGTCGACCTCGTACTCGTCGTCCTGCCACACGGAGAGCAGGTACTGGGGCATGGGTGAGGTTCCTCTCGTGATCGTTCACCGGGTCGCACGGTGCGACCGAGGTATCGGTATCCGCTCGGACGAACGGATGCCCGCGAACTCATCGGCGCGATCGCGACTCCTCGTCCATGATCGCGATCAGCTCGTCGAGGTGCGCCCGCGCGGCGTCCCCGGGGTACGCCGCCCACTGGGCGCGTGTGGTGGCGGCGACGGCCTCGTCGAGCACGGCGAGCGGCCGGCCGGTCGACAGCGCCAGCACCTGGAGGCGGCAGGCGTGCTCGAAGTACACGAGCTCGTCGAAGGCGTCCGCCACCGTCTCCCCCACCACCATCACCCCGTGGTTGCCGAGGAGCAGCACCGCGTGGTGCTCGCCCAGCAGTCGGGCCACGCGCTCACCCGCCGACTCCTCCATGAACATGCCGCCGTACTCGCGGTCGTACGCCACCCGCCCGAAGAACCGGCACGCGTTCTGGTCGAGCATCTGGAACTCGTAGCCGTCGAGGCAGGCGAGCGTGGTGGCGTAGGGCTGGTGCGTGTGCAACACCACCTTGGCGTGCGGGACGAGGCGGTGCACCTGGGCGTGGAGGTGCCACGCCGTGACGTCGATGCCGTCCGGGACCTCGTGTCCCGCGGGCGCGACGACGGGCGCGACGATGGGGAGGAGCCGCAGGTCGTCGGGCTGCATCCGGGCGAAGTGGCGACCGATCGGGTTGAGGAGGAACTGCTCGCCGCCGCCGATCACGGCGCTGCAGTGGTTGGCGACCGCCTCGTGCCAGCCGAACCTCGCGATCAGGCGGACGACCGCGGCCAGGTCGCGGCGGACGCCCTCGTCGTTCACGTCAGTCGCGCCGGGAACCCCGGTGCCCGCAGATCGGTGCCGAGCGCGTCCTCCAGCAGCTTGACCACCATCGTGCTCCACGCCGCGCCGCCGTACTGCTGACGGGCACGGATGAAGGTCTGCTCGGTCATCGAGGCGAGGTCGAGCGGCACGCCGAATTCGCGGCCGAAGTCGGTCGCGAACCCGAGGTCCTTGCACGCCAGGTCCATCGTGAACGCGATGTCGTAGCTGCCGTTCAGCACGAGTTGGCTCTCGGTCTCGTGCACGAAGCTGTTGCCCGAGCTGTGCTTGATCGCCTCGAAGGCCATCGCCAGGTCGAGGCCACCGCGCTTCGCGAGCATGAGCGCCTCGCCCGCGGCGACCAGGTGGATGAACGCGAGCATGTTCGTGATCACCTTGATCACGGCAGCCGACCCCATCGGGCCCATGTGGAGCACCGGTGACCCGATCGCCTCGAGCAGGTGGCGGTGCTCGGCGACGAGGTCGTCGGGCCCGCCCACGAGCACCGTGATCTCACCGGCCGCCGCCTTGTGCACACCGCCGGTCACCGGTGCCTCCAGCACGCGGATGCCGCGCTCGGCGGCGAGCGCCGCCAGCCGGGCGGTCGCCTCGCGATCCGTGGTGCTGTTGTCGATCCAGGTGCTGCCCGGGGACATGCCCGAGAGCAACCCG
Organism: Actinomycetota bacterium; assembly: GCA_009704985.1. Classification (GTDB taxonomy): domain Bacteria; phylum Actinomycetota; class Acidimicrobiia; order Acidimicrobiales; family Ilumatobacteraceae; genus VFMC01. Next base: position 17,343 of record WLDE01000001.1, read on the forward strand.
CCGGCCCCCGCCACCACCGCGTCGACGGCGGCGGGCGACGGGAGGCACGTGAAGACCACGTCGCTCGCGGCACCGACGGCCGCGGCATCCGCCGCCCAGGTGGCGCCGGCGGCGAGCAGACGCTCCGCCCGCGCCCGGTCGAGGTCGGTGACCGTGAGGTGGTGACCGGCGCGGACCAGGCTCATGGCGAGGTGCTCGCCGAGGTTGCCGAGGCCGACGTAGCCGACGCGGACGGTGGGCACGTCGGCGGCGTCGCCGGAGCCTGCGTGTGAGGAGGAGGACGAGGTCATGGCCGGTCAGTGTGGCGCGCCGGACCGGCTGCGAGCGGGATCGAGTGCGATCGCGACCCCCTCGGTGAGCCGGTCGAGCACGATCGCCATCACCAGCAGCGACAGACCGGCCTCGAGCCCGAGGCCCACGTCGGGCTTCGTGAGCGCTGCCACCGACTGGTAGCCGAGGCCGTTCTCCCCCACCATCCCGGCCACGATCGCCATGGAGATCGACAGCATGATCACCTGGTTCGCCGCGAGCGCGAGACCGCGCAGCGCGAGGGGGAGTTGCACGCCCCACATGCGCTGCCGGGGCGTGGCACCGAAGGTCGTGGCCGCCTCCAGCGTCTCCTCCGGGACGGCCTGCACCGCGAGCGCCGCGAGGCGCACCCCGGCGGGCATCGCGTAGAACATCGTGGCCAGCATCGCCGGGACGAACCCGAGGCTGAACAGCATCACGAACGGGATCGCGTAGATCAGGCTCGGCAGGGTCTGCATCGCGTCGAGGATCGGCTCGACGACCGCCTTGGCGCGTGGTCGACGGCCGATGGCCACACCGATCGGCAGCGCGATGGCCGTGCCCACCACGACCGAGACGAGGATCTGCGACAGCGTGGTGAGCCCCGGCTCCCACATGCCGAGCGCCCCGATGCCGTACACCCCGATGAGGCAGAACAACGCGAACGCCCAGCCGCGCAGGAACCACCCGAGCGCGGCGACGGCCAGGATCAGCACGGGCCAGGCGATCGTGGTGCCGAGCAGGTCGCGCAACCGGATCACCACGTCGGCGACGACGAAGTCGCTGAACGACTGGAGCGCGCCGCCCCACTCGTCGCGCACCCAGGTGATCGCGTCGTCGATCGGCGATGCGATGTCGTTGTCGAACACCCACGGCACGACGCCGTCGTCGACGGCGCGGCCGACCACGTACCCCACCGCGAGCAGTGCCGCCGCACCACCCCAGTACACACGCGACGCCACGCGGGTGGGCGACCAGCGCGCGGGTGCCCGACCGCCCGACGGGGGCCGGCCGGACTCGAGCAGCGATCGACACAGCCGGTCGAACGCGAACGCGATGGCGAAGATCGCGAGACCGATCAGGAAGCCACGGCCGGGGCTGCGCAACCGCAGCGTCTGGATGAGTTCACCGCCGAGTCCGCCGGCGCCGACCAGGCCGCCGATCACCGCCATGCTGAGGCAGAGCATGATGGTCTGGTTGACGGCCGTGACGAACGACGGCACCGCCTGGGGTGCCTGCACCTTCCAGAGCAGTTGCCACCGGCTCGAGCCGAAGATCGTGCCGGCCTCCACGGACGCGGGTGGCACGTCGCGGATGCCGGCCGCGGTGATGCGCACCATCGGCGGCACGGCGAACGCGATCGTGGCGATCGCGGCCGGTGTCTGACGGATGCCGAAGAACATCACGGCGGCGATGAGGAAGATCGACACCGGCAGCGACTGCAGCCCGTCGAGCACGGGCCGGAGCAGGCGCTCCACTCGCGGGTTCAGACCTGCCCACACCCCGAGCGGTGCGCCGATGAGCACGCACACGACGAGGCAGATGAGCATCAACGCCATCGTCTCCATGCCCCGAACGTGCAACCCGGCGATCTCGAGGTAGACGAGCGACGCGGCGGCGGCCAGCGCGGTGCCCCAGCGGCCGGACCGGACGATGACCAGGAACACGGCGAGCGGCAGCCAGAACCAGGGGAGGTCGACGAGCACGTCGAGCACCGTGTCGTACAGCCACAGCACGGCGTCGCCGATGGGGCGCAACACGTTCGCCAGGATCACGTTGGTGTCGCGGTTGCGCTGCACCCACGACTTGACGTCGTTCACCGGCTCGGCCAACCCGATGTCGCGCGATGCCGGGAAGGTGTCGGTGCCGGACAGCACCAGCTGCAGCACGACGAGACCGGCCGCCACGGCAGCGGCCGCCTGCACCCGCCGGTGCCGGAACCAGCGCGGGCGCTGCGTGGCCGGCGTGGACGGCGTGGACGGCGTGGACGGCGTGGACGTCGACGCCGGTGCGGCGGTCGGCGCTGCGGTACCGGACACGGCCACCTGGGTCATCGACGCACCTGGCCGAGCACCTCCGCCACGCGAGCGCGGTCGACACCGCCGATCACGTGGCCGTCGTCGTCGACCACGTCGACGGGACCGTCGTCGGTGAGCAGTCCCGGGAGCACGTCGGCGACGAGCGCGTGCTGCGACACCGTGTGCCTCGACCCCGTCGGTGCAGCCGTCGCCACGGACCGGGCGGTGAGCACCCGCTCGCGAGGCACGTCGGTCACGAACTCCCGCACGTAGTCGGTGGCCGGGTGCAGCACGAGCTCCTCGGGCGTCCCGATCTGGTCGAACTCGCCGTCCTTCATGATCGCGATGCGGTCGCCGAGGCGGATCGCCTCGGCGAAGTCGTGCGTGATGAACACGATCGTGCGCTGCTCCTCGCGCTGGAGGCGGACCAGCTCGTCCTGCATGTCGCGGCGGATGAGCGGGTCCAGCGCCGAGAACGGCTCGTCGAAGAACAGCAGGTCCGGGTCGAGCGCGAGCGCGCGAGCGAGGCCGACGCGCTGCTGCATGCCGCCCGACAGCTGCCGCGGGTAGTGCATCGCCCAGTCGCGCAGACCCACCTTCTCGAGCACCGACATCGCGTGGTCGCGACGGTCGCGCTTCGGGCGGCGCTGCACCTCCAGGCCGTACGCGACGTTGTCGATCACCCGTCGGTGCGGGAAGAGACCGAAGTGCTGGAAGACCATCGACATCTTGGTGCGGCGCACCTCGCGCAGCTGCTGCGCGTCCATCGCGAGCAGGTCCTCGCCGTCGACGCGCACCTGGCCGGACGTGGGCTCGACCAGACGCGAGAGGCACCGCACGAGCGTGGACTTGCCGCTCCCCGACAGGCCCATCACCACGAACGTCTCGCCACGCGCGACGGAGAAGCCGACGTCGCGCACACCGATGGTGCACCCGGTGGACGCCAGCACGTCGGCCCGGCTCGCACCCTCCCGCGAGCGGGCGACCGCCTCGTCGGCGCGCGATCCGAACACCTTCCACAGGTCGCGGACCTCGATCACCGGCACCTCGGACGCAGGTCGGGTCGGCCGGTCGGCGGATCTGATCTCGGTGCTCATTCGTCCCCCCAACGGCACTGATCGCGTGGCGCGGACGTTAGCAGGGCGGTCGGATTCGCCGCCCGGGGCCGTCGGCCGCACACGTCGCCGACACTTCGATCGCCGACCACCTGCCGTTCAACCGGAGGCTGCCGTCCGGCCATCCCCGAATCGTACGTTCGGCCCCGACGCCCGGACACGCGCACCGACGCTCGAGGACGTCCAGCCGATCCAGTTCCACACGAGGAGTGCACGATGCAACACCGACAGATACGACGGTGGCGTCGCGGCGCCGCAGCGACGATCGCCTTCACGGCCGTCATCGCGACCGGCGTCGTCCCCACCACGGCGGGGAGCGAGCGGTCCGGCCGGGACGATCACGACGAGGAGGCCTTCGGCCACGTCGGGACGTTCGACGTCCGCGACAACGGCACCGTCTCCGCCGAGATCGTCGACGCCACGAAGGACGGTCGCACGCTGCTGTACACCGACTCGAACACCGGTCTGCTCGGCTTCGTCGATCTTCGCGATCCGGCGAACCCGCTGCCGGCGGGGACGCTGCCGATCGGCGGCGAGCCCACGAGCGTCGCCGTGACCGGGCGCTACGCACTCGTCGCCACCGACCTGAGCGCCGGCAACTTCGTCGCACCGAGCGGCAAGCTCGTCGTCGTCGACCTGCGGGATCGCAGCATCGTCCGTGAGATCCCACTGTCGGGTCAGCCCGACAACGTCACCGTGTCCCCGGACGAGCGCTACGCCACGATCGTCATCGAGAACCAGCGCGACGAGTCGCTGAACCGCGGCCGCCTGCCCCAGTTGCCCGGCGGCAACCTCACGATCCTGTCGATGAGCGGCCGTCCGTCGGCGTGGGGCACCCGCGTCGTCGGCCTCGCCGGACTGCCGGGCATGACGGACGCGACCGACCCCGAGCCGGAGTACGCGGACATCAACGAGCGGAACCAGGCGGTCGTCACCCTGCAGGAGAACAACCACCTGGCGATCGTCGATCTGCGCACCGCCCGTGTGACCGCTTCGTTCTCCGCCGGATCCGTCGTCCTCGAGAACATCGACGCCGTCGAGGAGCGCCTCGGCCCCCAGCGCCGCGGCCGCATCGTGCTCGACGACTCGCTCACCCGCCGACGTGAGCCCGACACCGTGCAGTGGGTGTCGAACCGCACGTTCGCCATCGCCAACGAGGGCGACTACACCGATGCGTCCGGCGCCGAGGGCGGGAGCCGTGGCTTCACGGTGTTCGACACCACGGGCACCGTCGTCTTCGAGTCGGGCGCCTCGTTCGAGTACGAGGCGATCCGCGCCGGTCACTTCAACGAGACCCGCGCCGCGAACAAGGGCGTCGAGCCCGAGGCGCTCGAGGTCGGCCACTACGACGACGGCACGTATCTGTTCGTCGGCGGCGAGCGGGCGAACGTCGTCGGGGTGTACCGTATGCGCCGCGGTCAGCCGGTCTTCGAGCAGCTCCTGCCGACGGGCATCGCGCCCGAGGGCATGAAGGCGATCCCGCGTCGCGACCTGCTCGCCGTCGCCAACGAGACGGCCGCCGGCATCTTCCCGTCGCTCATCACGATCTACGAGCTCGACGACGACCACGACCTGCCGTCCACCACCCTCGTGAGCGCGAACGACGCCAACGGGCTGCCGCTGCCGTGGAACGCCATGAGCGGCCTCGCCGCCGATCCCACGAACCCGGCGATCGTGTACGCGGTGAGCGACTCGGTGCTGTCCGAGGCGGGGATCCACACGGTCGACGTGTCGGCCGAGCCGGCCGTGATCACCCGCCGTGTGCTCGTGACCGACGCCGCCGGCACCGTGCGCAACGACCTCGACCTCGAGGGCATCGCCGTCGCACCGGAGGGCGGCTTCTGGGTCGCCTCCGAGGGACGCGTCGCCTCGGGCACCCGCCCGAACGCCATCCTGCGCGTCGACGCGAACGGCGTCGTGCTCCAGGAGATCACCCTGCCCGCCGCGCTCGCGGCGACCGCGACCAGCAACGGCTTCGAGGGCATCGCCGCGACGGGCACCGGCACCACGCAGTACGTGTACGTCGCCGTGCAGCGCCCGTGGGCCGGTGATCCGGCCGAGACCGTGAAGATCGGCCGCTACGAGGTGGCGACCGGGCAGTGGACGTTCGTGCAGTACGCGCTCGACCCGCTGACGCTCCCCACGGGCGCCGTGATCGGCCTCTCGGAGATCACCCTCCTGCCCGACGGCACGTTCGCGATCATCGAACGCGACGGCCTCGCCGGACGCGACGCCGTGCAGAAGAAGGTGTACGGCGTCGACCTCGCCGGCGCCGAGTTCCGCCCGCTCGGCGAGCCGCTCGTGACGGTGGGCAAGGTGCTGCTCGCCGACCTGCTGGACGAGATGCGCGAGCAGTCGATCTACACCCCCGACAAGCTCGAGGGACTCGCCGTCACCGCCGACGGACAGGTCGTCGCCGTCACCGACAACGACGGCCTGATCGACGCCATCGGACAGACCCTCCTCCTCCGGCTCGGCCCGGTGGCGGAGGCGTTCAACGGCTGACCAGCACGCCGGACGCGCCACCCGCGAGCCCGTCCCCGGCCCCGGCTCCCTCACGAGCCAGGGTCGGGAACGGCCCTCCCCTCGGGAGGGATGCACCGTGGCGCTCACCACGTCCGGCGCGTCGTGGGATAGCGTCGAACACACACACACACACACACCGGCATCGTGGGGATGACGGTGATCTTTTCTCGGGGGGAACCGATGAGGACCAGGACATCCGCTTCGATCGTGCGCAGGATCGCCGCCGTCGCGACCGCTGCGGCGGTGCTCGTCACCGCGTGTGGCAGCGACGACGAGACGACCGAGGGCGCCGGCACGGAGGCGACCTCGGACGCCGGTGGCGGCGCCGCGACGGGCGGCGACTGCGCCGAGCTGTCCGGCGACACGATCAACATCGTGCGCAACGCCTGGACGGCGTCGGCCATCCAGTCGGAGATCATGAAGCAGCTCATCGAGTCCGAGCTCTGCGCACCGGCCACGATCGTCGACATCGACGAGAACTCGATGTTCACGGGCCTGTCCGACGGCAGCCTCGACTTCGTCGTCGAGCTGTGGCCCTCGGGTGTCGTGGAGGACGAGCAGGCCTTCATCGACGACGGCTCCGTGGTCGAGGTCGGCCCGCTCGGCACCACCGGGCAGATCGGCTGGTTCGTGCCGAGTTACGTGGTCGAGCAGTACCCGTCGCTCGCCACCTGGGAGGGCCTGGCGGATCCGGAGGTCGCCCAGGCGTTCGCCACCGCCGAGACCGGCGACAAGGGTCGCTTCCTCGGCACCGACCCGAGCTACTCCCAGCTCGACGAGCCGCTCGTCGCGAACCTCGGTCTGCCGCTGCAGGTGGTGTTCTCCGGCTCGGAGGCCGCCACGGTGGCCGAGCTCGACTCGGCGGTCGCGGCCCAGAAGCCGATCATCATGTACTGGTGGACGCCCACGGCGGCGGCCGGCAAGTACGACCTGGTCGAGGTGAAGCTCCCGGAGTACACCGAGGGCTGCGCCGACGACCTGGCCGCGGTGGCCTGCGGCTACCCCGCCGACCCGCTCGTGAAGCTGGCCAGCGCGAAGCTCCAGGAGAAGAACGCCGCCGTGTGGTCGATGCTCGAGAAGGTGCAGATCACCAACGACCAGCAGCTCGAACTGCTGCCGCAGGTGGAGATCGACCAGCGGCCGGCCGCCGAGGTCGCCGCCGAGTGGATCGCCGCCAACGAGTCGGTGTGGAGCGCCTGGTTCGCCTGACACCGGCGCTCGCGCACCTGCGGGAACCACGACACGGCACCCCACCGGATCCGTCGCCGACGGATCCGGTGGCCGCCGGACGCCGGACGCCGGATCGGAATCGACGCCGGAATTCGTGCCGGAATTCGTGCCGGAATCGGCGAACGACGCCGAACGCCGGATGCTCGCCGCCCGGCTGACCTGATCACGCGCGAGGGCGTCGTCCGCCGGCGACTCGTGGCCGGCCGCGCCCTGCGCGCCGCATCGCCGGCCACCGCATCCGCCTCGTCGCCGACCCGGCGACGTACGCTCGTGGCCGTCCGGGGAACGACGAGCTGCCGTCGCCGGTCGCGATGGGACCCGATCCGGCCCGATCCGGCCCGATCCGGCCCGATCCGGCCCGATCCGGCCCGGACGATTCGGCCTCCGGCGGCCGAGTGCTGCGGGGATCGGTGTGGTAGGATTCCGCATCGCGGACTGGTTCCGCATCGTGAAACACACCACACCCCCGGGGACCTGATGAGCGACGACGATCTCGACCTGGCATCGCTTCCTGACGACGAGCTCGTCACCCAGATGCACGAGGACCTCTACGACGGGCTCGCGCCCGAGGTCGCCGAGGGGACGATGATCCTGCTCGACCGAGGCTGGGCCCCGGACAAGGTGCTGAACGACGCCCTCGTCGAGGGCATGCGCATCGTCGGCATCGACTTCCGCGACGGCATCCTGTTCGTGCCAGAGGTGCTGCTGTCGGCCAACTCGATGAAGGCCGGCATGGAGATCCTGCGGCCGTTGCTCGCCGAGACCGGCGCCGAGTCGATCGGCAAGGTCGTGATCGGCACCGTCAAGGGCGACATCCACGACATCGGCAAGAACCTCGTCGCGATGATGCTCGAGGGCGCCGGGTTCGAGGTCATCGACCTCGGCATCAACACCGACGCCGACACGTTCCTCGCCGCGCTCGAGGAGCACCAGCCCGACATCCTCGGCATGTCCGCGCTCCTCACCACCACCATGCCGTACATGAAGGTGGTCATCGACACGCTCCAGGAGCGGGGCCTGCGCGAGAAGTACATCGTCCTCGTGGGCGGTGCGCCGCTCAACGAGGAGTTCGGCTCCGCGATCGGCGCCGACGCGTACTGCCGCGACGCGGCGATCGCCTCCGAGACGGCGAAGTCGCTCGTGCTCGCCCGCCGCGGCCAGGCCGAGCCGCCCGGACCATCCGTCTGAGCCGATCATGAGCCGGCCGCTGGTCGTGGCGTGCGGAGCCCTGGTGGCCGAGCTGCGCGCCGTGCTCGCGGCCGACGGTCTCACCGACGCCGTCGACGTGCGCTACCTGCCCGCTCCCCTGCACAACCGTCCCGAGCGGATCGTGCCGGCCCTGCGCGAGCTGCTGGCCACGGAGCTCGCCGGCGATCCCGACCGGCCGGTGCTCGTCGGGTACGCCGACTGCGGGACCGGAGGCGGGCTCGACGCACTGCTCGCCGAGATGCCGAACCTGCACCGCCTCCCGGGCGACCACTGCTACGAGTTCTTCGCCGGCAGCGACCGCTTCCACGCGATGCACGACGACGAACCGGGCACCTTCTACCTCACCGACTTCCTGGCCAAGCACTTCGACGCGCTGGTGTGGGGTGCGCTCGGCCTGGACCGTCACCCCGAGCTGCTGCCGATGTACTTCGGCAACTACACCCGGGTGGTCCTGTTCTCCCAGAGCGACGACCCGGCGGTCGTCGCTGCGGGTCGCGCGGGCGCCGATCGCCTGGGCCTCGCGTTCGAGCACCACCACGTCGGCCTCGCGAACTTCGAGCGGGCCGTCACCGTCGAGCTGAGGAGGGTCGCCTGACATGCCACGCCGATCGAGCAACGAGGTCGTGGTGATCATGTGGCGGGACATCCCCGCGCAGATCAACGGCAAGGCGGGCGACGAGCGCCACCAGGTGATGCTCCCCCACCGCTTCCAGAAGGCCATCGACCGCGCCGCGATGGTGGCGGGGAAGAAGACGGCGCAGGACTACGTCGGCGAGTGGCGTCGCACCAACCACCCGGTGGTGGGCGAGCTCGTCGAGTGCGTCGAGGCGACGGCCGCCTCGATCGAGCGCGAGTTCACCAACGAGCGCCTGCACGTGCTGGTGGCCAACGGCGGCTGGGACCCGGCCTCCCCCGAGCACCCCGGCACGCCCGCCGCACCGGTCGGCACCGACGACCTGAGCGTCGGCGACGACACCGACACCGCTCCCGACACCGCTCCCGACACCGCTCCAGGCACCGCTCCCGACACCGAAGGACCCGCGTCATGACCCACACCGTGATCAGCTCCGCCACGAAGGAGGTCGTGATCGGCTTCGACCGCCCGTTCGTGATGATCGGCGAGCGGATCAACCCGACGGGACGCAAGCTGCTCGCCGAGGAGATGAAGCACGGCGACTTCAGCCGCGTGGAGGCCGACGCCCTCGCACAGGTGGCCGCCGGCGCGCACATGCTCGACGTCAACGCCGGCATCCCGCTCGCCGACGAGCCGGCGCTGCTCGCCCGGGCCGTCCAGCTCGTGCAGAGCGTCACGGACGTGCCGCTGTCGATCGACTCCTCCATCGTCGAGGCGCTCGAGTCCGGTCTCGCCGTGTACCGCGGCAAGCCGCTCGTGAACTCCGTGACCGGCGAGGACGAGCAGATGGAGCGCGTGCTGCCGCTCGTCGCCAAGTACGGCGCCGCCGTCGTCGCGATCTCCAACGACGAGACCGGCATCAGCGAGGATCCCGACGTCCGGTTCGAGGTCGCCCGCAAGATCGTGAACCGCGCGAGCGACTACGGCATCCCGGCCAGCGACATCGTCGTCGACCCGCTCGTCATGCCGATCGGCGCGATGGGGTCGGCCGGCCAGCAGGTGTTCAAGCTGCTGCGCCGTCTCGTGAGCGAGCTGAAGGTGAACACCACCTGCGGCGCGTCGAACGTGAGCTTCGGCCTGCCGAACCGCAACGCGATCACCGGCACCTTCCTCACGATGGCCATCGCCAACGGCATGACCTCGGCGATCATGAACCCACTGCACCCCGAGGTGAAGCAGGCCGTCATGGCCGCCGACGTGCTCGCCGGCAACGACCGCGACTGCATGGCCTGGATCCGCGACAACCGCGACCCGAACGCCGCAGGCGGCGCCCGCGAGGGACGCGCCGGTGGCGGACGCCGTCGCCGTGCCGAGTGACCGTCGAGCGTTCGTGAGCCAGCGACCCACCCGTCGACCGAGCTGAGGATCCCCCACACCATGCCCCGGATCGTCTTCACCCCGTCCGGCCTCGACGGCGAGGTCGCGCCCGGCACGAGCGTGCTCGCCGCTGCGCGCGAGCTGGGCGTCGACCTCGACTCGGTGTGCGGTGGCCGCGGCATCTGTGGCCGGTGCCAGGTGGAGTTCCACCCGGGCACCTACGCCAAGTGGGCGATCGAGGTGGACGAGACGTCGTTGTCGCCCTGGACCGAGACCGAGCAGACCTACACCGACCGCAAGGGGCTGAAGCCCGACCGCCGGCTCGGCTGCTGCGCGCTGGTGCAGGACGACCTCGTCGTGGACGTGCCGCCGGAGAGCCAGGTGCACCGGCCGGTGGTGCGCAAGAGCCTCGACCTCGCCGACGTCGTGCTCGACCCGAACGTCCACGTCGCCTACCTGCAGCTGCCGCCGTCGGTGCTGGGCGACGCGGCATCGATGACCGACCTGGTCGTGGCCGAGCTGCGCGACCGCCTCCAGCTCCACGTCACCCACCTGGCGCTGCCCGTGCTCCAACGGGTGCACCGGGCCTTCGACCACGTCGACCGATCCGCCACCGTGGCCGTGCGCGGCGACGCCGTCGTCGCCGTGTGGCCGGGCTACGTGGAGCGCGTGGTGGGCGCGGCGATCGACATCGGCAGCACCACCATCGCCGGGCACCTGTGCGACCTCACGACCGGCGAGGTGCTGGCGTCGGCGGGGCGGATGAACCCGCAGATCCGCTTCGGCGAAGATCTGATGAGCCGCGTGTCCTACGTGATGATGAACCCCGGTGGCGACCGCCAGCTCACCGTGGCCGTCCGCGAGGCGCTGCGGGAGCTGATCGACCAGCTGTGCCGCGAGGCCGGCGCCGACCCGAGCACCGTGCTCGAGGTGGTGCTGGTCGGCAACCCGATCATGCACCACGTGGTGGCCGGCATCGACCCGACGCCGCTCGGCCAGGCACCGTTCACGCTCGCGACCGCCGAGGCGCTCGAGATGCCCGCGAGCGACGTCGAGCTCGACCTGCCCAACGCGCAGGTGTACCTGGCACCGTGCATCGCCGGTCACGTCGGCGCCGACACCGCCGCCGTCATCCTGAGCGAGGGGCCGCACCGCTCCCCCACCATGCAACTCCTGGTCGACGTCGGCACCAACGCCGAGATCGTGCTCGGCGACGCGACCCGGCAGTTCGCCGCATCGAGCCCGACGGGCCCGGCGTTCGAGGGGGCGCAGCTGAGTTGCGGCCAGCGCGCCACCGCCGGCGCGATCGAGCGCGTGCGCATCGACCGCGACACCCTGGAGGCACGCTTCAAGGTGATCGGGTGCGACCTGTGGAGCGACGAGCCGGGCTTCGCCGAGGCCACCGCCGAGCTCGACATCTCGGGCATCTGCGGCTCGGGGATCATCGAGGTCATCGGTGAGATGTACCTCGCCGGCATCATCGACACCGACGGCGTGGTGCAGGGATCGCAGGCCGAGCGTTCGCCGCGTGTGTACGCGGACGGCCGCACCTTCAGCTACCTCGTGCACGATGCCGACGGGACGCGACTGTCGATCACGCAGAACGACGTCCGCGCGATCCAACTCGCGAAGGCGGCGCTGCGCGCCGGCATCGAGCTGCTGTTCCACCACGCCGGCATCACCCGGGTCGACGACATCCGCCTCGCCGGGGCGTTCGGCTCGCACATCGACCCGGTGTACGCGCTGGTGCTCGGACTCGTGCCCGACTGCCCGGTCGAGGGCGTGCGCAGCGTGGGCAACGCGGCCGGGGCAGGCGCCGTGCGGGCACTGCTCAGCGTCGCCGCGCGACGCGAGATGGAGGCGGCCGTCCGCCACGTCGAGAAGATCGAGACCGCCACCGAGCCGGCCTTCCAGGCCGAGTTCGTGGCCGCCATGGCGTTCCCCCACGCCACGGCACCGTCCACGCACCTGTCCGGTGTCGTCACGCTCCCCGAGCGCACGGCACCGGGCAACGACGCCGGTCGAGGGGGCCGGCGCCGTCGGACCCGAGGGGACCAACCATGACCGACACCCACGAACCAGCAGCCGCACCGGCCGGCGGCGGACGGCGCTCCGGTGGCCGGGCCGGCCGCGCGGCGATGCGCGCGTCGCACGTCGTGGAGCGCGTGCCGTTCCTCACCCGCACACTGCAGCCCTTCGAGGTCGTGAGCGACGAGGGGCTCGCGCTCATCGAGCACACCGCCGACACCATCCTCGAGGAGGTCGGCATCGAGGTGCGCGACTACCCGAGCGCGCTGCCGATGTTCGCCGCGGCCGGCGCGCACGTCGACGGCACACGCGTGCGGTTCCCCCGCGGCATGTGTCGTGAGATCGTGTCGACGAACGCCCCGGCGAGCTACGTGCAGCACGCCCGCAACCCGGCGAACTCCGTCGAGATCGGCGGCCCGACCACCGTGTTCGCCCCGAACTACGGCTCGCCGTTCGTGCACGACCTCGACCAGGGCCGTCGCTACGCCACGCTCGCCGACTTCCAGAACTTCGTGAAGCTGGCGTACATGAGCCCCTGGCTGCACCACTCGGGCGGCACGGTGTGCGAGCCCGTCGACGTGCCGGTGAGCAAGCGCCACCTCGACATGGTGTACAGCCACATCAAGTACAGCGACAAGGGCTTCATGGGGTCCGTCACCGCCGGCTCGCGCGCCCAGGACAGCGTCGACCTGGCCCGCATCGCATTCGGTGGCGACCTCCAGGACCGCACCGTCATGACGTCGCTCATCAACGCGTCGTCCCCGCTGGTGTGGGACGGCACGATGCTCGCCGCCGCCCAGTGCTACGCCGAGCACAACCAGGCCACGATCATCACCCCGTTCATCCTCGCCGGGGCCATGGCACCGTCCACCAGCGCCGGTGTCGCCGCCCAGACACTCGCCGAGGCGTTGGCCGGCATGACCTTCGTGCAGCTCTGCCGCACGGGCGCCCCGGTGATCCTCGGGTCGTTCGCGAGCTCGATGAGCATGCAGACCGGTGCGCCGACGTTCGGCACGCCGGAACCCGCCCTCGTGCTGTACACGGTGGCGGCGCTCGCCCGTCGCCTCGGCGTGCCGTTCCGTTCCGGCGGCCAGCTCACCGCCTCCAAGCTTCCCGACGCGCAGGCCGCCTACGAGAGCGCCAACACGCTGCAGCCGACGGTGCTCGGTGGCGTGAACTTCGTCCTGCACGCGGCGGGCTGGCTCGAGGGCGGCCTCGCCATCGGGTACGAGAAGTTCGTCCTCGACTGCGACCAGCTCGGCATGATGGCGACCTTCGTCCGTGGCCTGGACACCTCGCCCAACGGCCTGGCACTCGACGCGATCCGCGAGAACCCCCCGGGCAACCACTTCCTCGGCACCGCGCACACGCTCGCCAACTTCGAGACCGCGTTCTACCGCAGCGACACGAGCGACAACTCGAGCTTCGAGCAGTGGACCGAGGAGGGCGGCCTCGACGCCGCGCAGCGGGCCAACGCGCTCTGGAAGCGTCGCCTCGCCGAGTACGAGCCGCCGCCGCTCGACGACGCGATCGACGCCGAACTGCAGGAGTTCGTCGCCCGCCGCAAGGCCGAGCTGCCCGACGAGTTCGCCTGACCGGGCCGAGCCCGGCCGCCCACGCCCCCTCATGCGATGAGAGATGAGGGTGGCACCGCCGCTCGTCTCTCATCGCGACCCCACGACACGCACCAGAAAGCCAGGACGACGATGTCCACCAGTCCGATGCCGACCACCACCACCGCCGTCCAGCGCCAGCTCGTGGCCGAGGCGCGCTACGAGCTCATCCCGCTGAAGAACGTCGACGCACAGATCGCGCACGTGCCGGCGGGCAGTTCGGTGTCGGTCACCTGCTCCCCGGCGAAGGGTCTGCAAGCCACGCTCGACCTGACGGCCAAGATCCTCGACCAGGGCTACGAGGCGGTGCCCCACTTCTCCGCACGCCTCACCGAGGATGCCGCCCACGTGCGACGTCTCGCCGAGTTCTGCCGCACCCACGCCCTGCGCGAGGTGTTCCTGGTGGCCGGTGACGCGCCGGAGCCGGTCGGCCCGTACGACGGCGTGGTGGCGTTCCTGCGCGACTTCCTCGACACCGACCACGGGCTGCAGCGCATCGGCATCACCGCCTACCCCGACGGCCACGCGCTCATCGACCGTGACGTCGTGCACCGTGCCCTCCACGACAAGCAGGCGCTGCTCGCCGAGGCCGGCGTGCCCGGGTTCGCCAGCACCCAGATGTGCTTCGACGTCGACCAGTGGAAGCGCTGGGCCGCGGCGGAGCGCGCCGCCGGGTTCACCCTGCCGCTGCACCTCGGCGTCCCCGGCGTGATCGACCGCGCCAAGCTGCTCACGATGGGCGCTCGGCTCGGCATCGGGTCGTCGATGCGGTTCGTGAAGAAGAACTCCGGGACGATCTTCAAGCTGTTCTCGCCGACGGGCTACGACCCGTCGAAGCTGATCGCCCCGATGAGCAAGGTCGCCCGCGACCTCGGCATCGAGGGCCTCCACGTCTTCACGTTCAACAACGTCGAGGCCACCGCCGCCTGGCAGAGGAAACAACTCGCCAAGCTGAGCTGATCACTCCGCCATCTGCGGCGGGCGGGATCGTCAGACGAAGGCACCGAAGACGTCGACCACGAGCTGCACACGCGAACCACTGTTGAAGAAAGCCACGTCGGGCGCAGCCGGGACGATCGCGTGGTTCGGCACCGTCGCGCCGGCTGTGTAGTTGAGCGTCGAGGCGAGCGGTGCCGGCACATAGGAGGCACCCATCGGATACGCGGTGAGGTAGCCGGAACCGACCGTGTCCGTGACCGTCACGTTCATCACGAACGCAGACACGGTCGCGGAGTCGTCGATGAGCCGAAGCGTCGATCCGGCCGGCAGGTGACCGGGCGACGGCCACGGGCTCCCGATGCGCGTGTCGAGCGACCGGTAGGGCTCGACGGCGATGAATCGTCCGCTGTGACCGACCTCCGCGTTGTCGAACCACCCGACGACGTCCACGACCACGTGCGCGTTGCCCTGGTGGTTGTAGATCGAGATGTTCTCGGATTCGGGGACACGGACCACGACCTGGTTCGCCCGCGTCGCCCTGGGTCCGAAGTTCAGGTTCGACACCTCCGGTCGATCGACGTCGGACGGGTACACGGACAGGAAACTGGGGGCGGTCGTGTCCGTGACCGTCACGTTCAGCACCACCGCCTCGGCGTTTCCGGGAACACCCGTGTTCCAGAACGTGGACAGCACTCTGGTCTCACCGGGTCGAAGCGCACCTTGGGGCCCGCTGAGGAACGGGTCCCTGGTGTCCATGATCCGCGTCGGCGTCTTGGCGCGGAAGCGAAGACCGTCCGGTCCGGCGACGCTCGAGTAGAAGCCGGCGATGTCGACGAGCACGTCGACGTTGCCCGCCGGATTGAACACCGACACCTGACCATTGCGCCCGACGGGCATCGTGACGAGGTTCGCGACGGTGTCGCCGGCAGCGAAGTTGAGACTGGAGATGGTCGGCCGCTCGCCGCCGGCAGGCCAGATCGAGAGGAATCCGGCCGCCGTCGGGGCCACCGCCGTCACGTTCATCACGACGGCGTCGACACCCGCTGCCGGCACGCCCCCGACACCCGCGACACGCACGTCGATCCACTGGCCGGCGCCGACCGGGGCGGTCAGCCCGTCTCGTCCGAGGCCGCTGCGTGTGTCGAGGACCCGCTGTGGCGTGAGTGGCGTGTACTCCCCGAGTGAACCTGCGTCAGACGGGAGGAGCGATGCGATCGCAACCGGCCCCGACGACACGGACGGCATCCCAGGGACGCCCGGGCCCGGAACGCCGATCGGCCCGGGGATCGGTCCAGGGATCGGTCCGGGGATCGGCTGCGGCGGCGTGAACGGTGGGATCGACGGCTGCGGCGGCGTGAACGGCGGGAACAGCGGGAGCGTTGGTGTCGGAGCAGGGGTCGGAGGAGGTGTCGGGGTCGGAGCAGGTGTCGGATCTGGTGCCGGACCCTCGGCCCCGCGCGACAGGTCGACGAGCACCAGGCGGCCGAAGCGGGACATCGGATGGCTCTTGTCGATCACCGCGATCCGGCCGGCCCCGAAGGGTTCCAGCTCTCGCGGCATGCCTCCCTGCGTCGGCACGGTCCAGTCCGCGACCTGCGCTCGCGTCTCCAGGTCGAAGGCGCGGAGCAGCATCGACGACCAGCCGTTGGAACTGCCGATGTAGAAGACCCCGGCAACGTCGTCGACCGCGACGCCAGCACCTGCGATCACGGTGTCGGCCAGGGTCGGGACGGGCCCGGACACATCCAGCACCCTGCCGTTCGACTGGATGACGAATCCGTTGGTCGCTGCCAGGATGCCGCCACCGAATCCGTCCTGCGTCGAAGCCGTCACGATGCCGTTCGCTCCGACGTCGTGGGTGAACAGACGCCCGAGTGTGGATCCGAGGTCGGAGCCGTACAGCCGGTTCGTGCCGGGATCGAACACGATCGAGTCGCTCCCGATGTGGCCGGCGCTCATCTGCGGGCGGAAGCCGTCCGCATCGACGATCACGATTCCTGCATGCTCGGGGCTGATGCCAGGAAGCCGTTGCGACACCGCGGCGGCGTCGTTCGACCCGGGCACGGACCGGACGTCCCCGACCACCGGGACGCTCCATCCCTGGTACTGCTCCAGCTGATGGCTCCATTCGACCGTGAAGTCGTCCAACGACACCTTCGTGATCGCCCGGCGACCATCGATCCCGACGAAGAGCGCGGAGGCGTCGTCGCTGATGTCCATCTCGCTCGGGATCGTCCCGAGCGAGACGGCGTCGATCACGTCCCATGTCGCCGGATCGATGGTGACCACTTGGTTCGGATACTCCGGATCGGTCTCGTCGACCGATGCGTAGAGCAGATTGCGCACGGGGTCGTGGACGACGTCACGGACGACCAGATCGGTACGGACGGAGAAGGCCTCGGCGGCCGCGGCGCGACCGGCGGCGCCGAGTGTCGTCACGCACACCGTCGTCGACATCATCACGGCAGCGGTCAGCGCACGGGCGAGAGACACCATCGGCAAACGATAGCGAGAACCTGATCCGCCGGCGAGCGGTCGACTCCACCACCGGATCGAGTGAGTCGGTCGGCCCACCCGATGACGCATGCGGCTCGGGACCACGACCCCTGCCTCGAGTCGGGCGAGCTCAGTCGGTCGTGTGCTTGCGGTGACGGCGGCGGCGGCCGATGCTCACCACGGTGGCGGGCATGTAGAACGCACGGGCGGGCAGCGACACCTCGTCCCACGGGCGCTTGGTCAGCGGCGCGCGCCACGCGCGGATGCGCACCACGAGGAACACGGCGATCATGCCGTGGAGGATCACCAGCGTCCAGAAGAACCCGGTCGGGCCGAGGCCGATCATCATGCCCGCCGAGGCGAACGGCCCCAGCACGGCACCCACGCCGTAGAGCGTGACGAGCTGCGACGCCGCTGCGTTCAGGTGCTCGGGGGCCACCCAGTCGTTCGTGTACGCGGCGGCGATCGAGTACAGCGGGTAGCTCAGTCCGCCCAGGACACCGAACCACACGAGCACCATCCAGTGCGTCTCGGGGGTGAGCACGAGCACCACGCCGGTCCCCATGGCACCGAGCGCACCGGCGAGACCGACGACGCGTCGGTCGAGGTCGTCGGAGGCGGCGCTGATCGGCCACTGGAGCAGCATGCCGCCGATGCTCGGGGCCGCGGCGAACAGGCCGACCCACCCCGACGGCAGGCCCACTCGGGTGGCGTACACCGCGGGCAGGCCGATGATCGCTCCGTGCGCGATGCCCACCAGGAAGCACGTGCCGAGCCCGGTCGGCACCACGTTGGCGAGGTACGCGAGCGACACCTTCTCGCTCGCCTCCGGTTTCGGCGGAGACGCCTCCTCGGACAGCGTGACCGGGATGACCGCGAGCGAGGCGGCGATGGCCGCCACGGCGAAGCCAGTGACCACCACGGCATCGAACGCGAACACGACCGACTGGCCCGCGGCGAAGGCCCCGCTGACGACGACGCTGTACAGCGCCAGCATCCGGC
The DNA here is from genome assembly GCA_009704985.1 of Actinomycetota bacterium. Lineage (GTDB taxonomy): Bacteria > Actinomycetota > Acidimicrobiia > Acidimicrobiales > Ilumatobacteraceae > VFMC01. The sequence continues at coordinate 35,758 of WLDE01000001.1, forward strand.
CGCGGTTCTCGTTGGTGGCGAGGTCGTTGAGCCACGACTCGGCCACCACGTACTGGCCGGCGAAGCACAGCCCGGTCACGAGCCGCAGCAGCGCCCAGGGCAACCAGTGGTCGGTGATGCCGACGCCGAGCATCGCGACGGTGAGCAGCGCGGCGAGCGCCGCGTACGCGCGGATGTGCCCCACCGTGCCGAGCGCCAGCAACGTGAGCCGCGAACCGAGCACGAACCCCAGGAAGTACGCGGCGCTGATGATGCCCGTGACCGCGGTCGGCAGTCCCTCGGTCTCGGCGCGCACACCGAGGAGGGTGCTGAACAGACCACCGGCGAGCAGGAGCAGGGCGAGTCCGACGAACAGGCCCCACGTGGCGAGCGCCAGGTCGCGGCTGATCGCCGCACCTGCGTCGACGTGGTGGGTGTCGTGGCTCACGACGCCACGCTACGGCTCGGACGACCGACGCCCGATGGACCGCCGGTGTCGACCCGGTGAACGACGCTGCGCGGCCGGCTCACCCGCCGCGACGGCGACGAATCTCGGCGGTGATCGCGGGCACGACCTTGTGCAGGTCGCCGATCACCGCGTAGTCGGCCTTGGTGACCATGTTCGCCTCGCGGTCGGTGTTGATCGCGAGGATCTTCTTCGACGCCATCGCGCCCACCCAGTGCTGGATGGCGCCCGAGATGCCGCACGCGATGTACAGGTCCGGCGCGATGCGGGTGCCGGTCTGACCGACCTGGTCGGTGTGGTTGCGCCACCCGTTGTTCGTCACGGCTCGCGAGCAGCCGACGACGCCGCCGAGTTCTGTGGCGAGCTCCTCCAGCGGCGCGAACGCCTCGGCCGACCCGACACCACGACCGCCACCGACCACGAGGGGTGCGGTGCCGAGCGTGACGCCGGCGGCGCGCTCCACGCGCTCGCACACGACCGTGCGGGCGAGCGACGGATCGAGGTCGACGGCGAGCGGCTGCACCGCTCCGGCGGTGGGCGACTCGCTCGCCTCGACGGAGTGGTGCGCCACGGTGACGAGCTTGGTGGCAGCGGTGAGGGTGCACTGCTCGAGCAGCGAACCTCCCCAGCGCACGCGGGTGATGGTCCACGTGTCGCCGGCGCCGATCTCGGTGCAGTTCGCCACGAACGGCAGGTCGAGCCGCGCCGCGGCCTGCGCGAGCACCTCGTTGCCACGGTCGGTCCCGCACGCCACCACGGCGTCGGGCTGCAGCGCGCGCACCGCCTGGGCGACGCTCTCCCCCCACGCCTCGGGGCCGTAGTCGGCGAGCAGGTCGTGGTGCACCTGGTGCACCACCGCCGCGCCGTGCGCGGCGAGCACCGCGGCGCTCGCGTCCGCGGCAGCGCCGAGCGTGAGGGCGTGCACCTCGCCACCCAGCGACCGCGCCGCGGTGAGCGCCTCCAGCGACGCCGGGGCCAGGGCGCCCCGGTCGTGTTCGACGACGACGAGCACGCTCACTTCAGCAACCCCAGTTCCTCGAGCAGGTCCACCACGGCAGGGGCGGCGTCGACGCCCTCGCCGAGCAGCACGGTCTGCGTCACCTGTTCCTGCGCCTGCAACAGCGTGATCATCTGCTGACCACCCGCGGCGACCGACGCCTCCACGGAGTCGACGGCGACCTTCTTCGCGTTGAGCCGCCCCTTCATCGTCGGGTAGCGAGGCAGGTTGATGCCCTCCTTCACCCCGAGCACGGCCGGCACCGGCAGCGCGTACACCTCCACCCCGGCGTCGGCTTCGCGCTTGGCGCGCACCGTGGCACCGTCGAGCTCGATGCCCTTGATGCCGTTCACCATCGGCCGGCCGAGCGCGTGGGCGACCCGCACTCCGATCTGGAAGTTGCCGGCGTCGGCGCTCTCGTTCCCGAACAGCACCAGGTCGAACGGACCGTCGCTCGCCTCCAGATCCCGGATCGCACCGGCGAGCGCTGCCGCGGTGCGCTGCGGATCCCAGTCGCGATCGGCGATCGGGAGCAGCACGCAGCGGGCGACACCGACGCTCGCGGCGTACCGCAGCTGTTCCTCCGCGTCGGCGGGACCGAGGGTCATCACGGTCGCCTCACCGCCATGGGTCTCCACGAGCTGCACGGCCGCCTCCACGGCGCACTCCTCGTGCGGGCTGGTGGTGAACGCGAGGTACGCCGTGTCGACGGCCTGGCCGTCCGGCGTGATGTTGATCTTGGCGCCGGGGGCCGGCACCCGCTTGACGCAGACGAGCACTCGCACGGGCGTGTCCCTCAGCTCTTCATCCGGGCGTCGGTCGGATCGAACAGCGGCGTGCTGCCGGCCCGCTCGACGGTGACCGGGTAGAGCTCGTTCATGTACATCACCTGGAGCTTGGTGCCCTCCACGGCGTGCTCCGGCGGGAGGTACGCCATCAGCAGGTACTTGCCGACCGACGGACCGGCGCCGGCCGTGGTGACACGGGAGACGCGGCCCTTGGCGTCGACGATGCGCTGCCCGTCGAGGGTGAGGATCGGCTCGTTGCCGCCGGTCGGGAAGCGGTCGTAGCCGTCGGCGCAGCGCTGGCTGTCCATCGACAGCGTGCACATGATCGCCGCCGGACCCTCCTCACGGGCCTTCAGGTAGGCCTCCTTGCCGAGGAAGTCGGCCGACTTCACCTTCGGGCGGGCCAGGCCGGCCTCCACCGGGTCGTACTCGCTCTCGAGCTCGGCGCCCATGAGGCGGTAGCCCTTCTCGATGCGGCCGGTGACGGCGTACACGCCGATGCCGACGGGGATGATCTCGAACTCCTGGCCGGCGGCCCAGATGGCGTCCCACAGCTTCAGGCCGTGCTCCATGCGGGTGTAGATCTCCCAGCCGTTCTCGCCGACGTAGCTGATGCGGAACATCGTGCAGGGCACGCCGTCGATGATCACCTCGCGCACCGCACCGTACGGGAAGCCGTCCTGGCTGAGGTCGTAGGGCGCCGTCGCGTGGTCGGTGACGATCTTCGACATCGTGGCCGCAGCGTTCGGGCCCCACACGCCGACGGTGCAGATGCCCTGCGAGCGGTCGGTGAAGGTGACGCTGCCGTCGGTCGGCATGTGCTTGCGGAACCAGTGGTTGTCGCGGCCACCGTCGAAGGCGCCGGTGATGACGCGGAAGTGGTCGGCGCCGAGTCGCTGGATGGTCAGGTCGCCACGGAATCCGCCGTGCGCGGTGAGCAGCGGGGTGTAGACGCTGCGGCCCACCGCGACGTCGACGTTGTTGACGCACATGTACTGGAGGAACCCGAGCGCACCAGGGCCCTCGAAGTCGAACTCGTTGAACGCCGTGAGGTCGACCATGCCGACGCTGGCCCGCATCTGGAGGTGCTCGGCGTTGGTGATCGGGCTCCACCAGCGGCCGTCCCACTCGTGGGTGCGCGGCTCGCACGCCTCGGGGTACTTGGCCATCAGCTTCGCGTTGCTCTCGTACCACTGCGGGCGCTCCCAGCCGCGGGCGTCGAAGAACACCGCGCCGAGCGCTTCCTCGCGGGCGTAGAACGGGCTGCGACGGATGCCGCGCTGGCTGGCCCACTGCTCACGCGGGTGCACGATGCCGTAGGTCTTGTTGAAGTGCTCGTTGCAGCGGGCGTTGATGTGCCACTCGGTCTTCTCGTGCGGATAGAAGCGGCTGATGTCGCTGCCGTGCGGGTCGCACATGTGCGGGTAGCCGTAGGTCATCCACTCCGCCACCAGCTGCGCGATGCCGGGGCCCTCCTTGATCCACACCGCGGCGGCGCTCCAGAGGTTGCGCACCTCGACGCACTCGCCGAGCACCGGGTTGGCGTCGGGGGTGAGGCTGAGGAGGCCGTTGATCGCGTACTTGATCTCCGCGTCGCCGAGCATCTCCATCAGCTCGATCGCCTGCTCCATCTGCGGCTCGAAGTCGTCGTAGGTGAGCGGCAGCTCGGTGGGCGTGAGCGCGGACGCCTCGTTGCTCGGGATGTCGTCCGGACGCATCAGGATCGGGCGATGGGCGTAGCTGCCGACCTCCATCGAACCGGCGGACTGCCGCTCGTAGCAGAACGTGTCCATGTCGCGGATGATCGGGTACGCCAGCTCCTTGTTGCTCTCCACGAGCACGTCGATCGGGCCGACGTCGGCCATCTGGTGGACGGCCGGGGTGAGCGGGATCGTGGCCCCGGCCATCGCGGCGATGCGCGGGCTCCACACGCCACAGGCGATGACGACGTGCTCTGCCTCGATGCGGCCCTTGTCGGTGACGACGGCGGTGACCTTCGGCAGGCCGCCGGGGACGTCCTCGGTCTCGAGGTCCAGCACCTCGGTGTTCGCGAACACCGTCAGCGCGCCGTTGCCGACCGCCTCGTCACGCATGCGCGTGCCGGTCGCCAGCGAGTCGACCACCGACACGCTCGGGGTGTAGTAGCCGCCGAGGAGGATCTCGTCGTTGATGAACGGCACCATCTCCTTGATCTCGGCCGGGGTGACGAGCCGGGCGTCGATGCCCCACGCGGTGGCCGAGGTCATGCGGCGCTTGAACTCCTCGAGGCGCTGCGGCTCGCGAGCGACCTCGATGCCGCCGCAGGTGTTGTTCAGACCGTGGGCGATGTACTGGTTCTGGCTCTCGACGGTGAGGAACGCCATCTCCTTGTTGTGATCCGTCGGGAAGATGAAGTTCGAGGCGTGGCCGGTGGAGCCGCCGGGGTTCGGGAGCGGCCCCTTGTCGAGCAGGACCATCTCGGTCCAGCCGAGCCGGCTCAGGTGGCCGACGAGGCAGTTGCCGACGATGCCGGCGCCGATGACCACGACCTTGGCCCGCGCGGGCACGGTCTGTTCGCTCATGTGAGGTCTCCCCGGGTCCGGTGGGCGTTGTGCCCACCGCGTGCTTGATATATCTTCACCATATCACAGACGTCCCGCTCGCCCGTCCGCCGCGCCAGGCGTCCGATGCGCCGGCACCGCCGGTGTCGCTGAGCGCGCGGGCGTACCGCGAGATCCGCCGGATGATCGTCCGACTCGACCTCGCCCCGGGTGCCGTGATCCGCGACGACGAGCTCCAGCAGCGTCTCGGGCTCGGCCGCACCCCGATCCGCGAGGCCCTGCAGCGACTCGAGCGCGACCAGTTCGTCACCGTGATCCCCCGCCGCGGGATGTACGTGTCGAACATCGACGTCGGCGAGCTCGCCACCCTCTACGAGACCCGCGCCATCATCGAGCCCTACGCCGCCCGGCTCGCCTGCGTGCGCGGCACCAGCACCCACTGGGACCGCATGCGCGCCGCGCTCGACGCCGCGCACGTGCCGGGCACGCCCGGCGGCGAGCTCATCGAGCACGACCGCACCTGTCACGAGATCGTGTGGGAGGCGGCCGACAACCGCTTCCTCACCGACACCCTCGACATGCTCTACGCCCAGAGCGACCGGCTCTGGCACATGTACCTCGCCGACGTCGACGACATGGCCCACGCCGTCGACGAGCACACCCAGATCCTCGACGCCCTGGTGGCCGGTGACGGCGACCGCGCCGCCTCGCTCACCGAGGCGCACATCCGCAGCTTCGACGCACAGATCCGCAACGCGGTGGAGCGACGGCTGCGGAGTCCGCTCGCGGGCTGAGCCCCACCGGGAACGGAGCGGGACCCGAACGGGTCGGGAACCGGGCTGGCCGGCTGAGGAGTGCTCTCAAGCCCCCGGCCGGGCGTGCCGATGATCGGGCATGTCGAACGACCAGGTGCAGGGGGCCGCCGACGCGGACGCTCCGCCCGAGTTCAAGCTCCCGACCCTGCCGTCGGTGCCGCGGCTGCCCACCGCGCCGCGCTCGTCCGAGCCGCTGCCGACCGTGCCGATGCTCTCGCTCGACGATCCCGCCGGGGGCCGGTCCGGCACGGCGACGTCCTTCCAGGAGATGCTCCGCGCCCATCAGGCCCAGGCGACCACGAGTCGTCGGCGTCGGCGGCGCGGTTCGCCGGTCGCGACGTTCCTGCTGATGGTGATCGTCGGTGGCGCGCTCGCCGGGGCCGGGTATCTGGCCTACGACGAGTACCGGGGTCGGAACACGATCGACGACCGCCTCCCGACCTTCGGCGAGGTCGACGTCCCGTACGCGTCGTTCACGCTCCGCGCCAACATCGAAGGGATCGACCTCGACGCCACCACCGAGGCGATCCCGGGCGCACCCGCGCCGCGACCGCTCGTGATGGACTACACGATCACCGGCGGCCGCGGGAGCAACGCGTACGACCTCGCGGGCACGATCACCGATCCGAACGATCCCCTCGGGAACGAGCCGTTCCGAGGCATCGTGGACAAGCGAGGGTTGTTCGTCGAGGCACCCGACGGCACCTGGGTGCTCTTCACCCAGCCGGGTCGGGAGATGTTCGAGGTGGTGAGCCGACTGGGCCAACTGCTCACGTGGGACGTGCTGGTCCCCGAGGAGATGCTCCCCTTCGTCGAGGTCGAGTCCACGTCCACGTACACCACCGAGAACGGCAGGATGACCACCTACGACCTCGTGCTCGACCTCCACGGGTTCGCCACCGAGGACGAGCGCGGCTTCGAGCGCTGGAGGGACGACACCGGCTTCACGGGTGACACGGACGTCGACGACTTCGCCCGGTCCGGCTACCCGATCTCGATCACCGTCGACGACGACGGCCTCGTGTGGGGATACACCGAGTCGAACGCCATCTCGACGACCGAGATGCGCCTCGAGCGGGTCTCGACCGAGCCGTACGCGCCGACCGTGCCGGCCACCTGGACCGAGGACGCGACACCGATCCTCTGATCCCTCCGATCGTCCGATCCTCGCCGCTGTGACCGGGCGGTCGGCCGATCGCCCCGGATCGAGCCGCCCGCGGCTACCCTGACGCTCGCGCCGACACCTCGGCCGGGAGAGTCACGACGCAGCCTGCGCCGCGACGCCGAAGGAGCAACCTCCCCGGAATCTCTCAGGCGAACGGACCGACCGAGCAGGCGCCGCTGGAAAGCATCCGGCGCCGGCACGCCGGCACCGGTTCGCCGACGGGGAAAGGGACCGCCGCACGTCACCCGACGTCGCGACGGCGCCGAAGCTCTCAGGCACCGATGACAGCGGGGGAAGCGACCACGACACGTGGCGTGCCGACGGCACGTCACCGAGGAGGCTTCCATGACCGACCGTTCGTCCACCCGACCCGACCGGCCCGACCGGCACCCGCTCGCCGCGCTCGTCGACCCGCACCTGTTCGACGACACCGACTTCGTCACCCGCCACGTCGGCCCCGATGCCGACGACCAGCGGCTGATGCTGGCCGTCGTCGGGGCGGAGACGATCGACGAACTGCTCGAGCAGACGGTGCCCGGCCCGATCGCCGACCGCACCCTGCCGCTGCCACCACCTCGCTCCGTCGACGACGTGCTGGGAGAGCTGCGCCACCTCGCGTCGCTCAACCGGCCGCGCACGAGCCTGATCGGCATGGGCTACTCGGGCACCCGCGTCCCGCCCGTCATCCAGCGCAACGTCCTCGAGAACCCGGCGTGGTACACGGCGTACACGCCGTACCAGCCGGAGATCAGCCAGGGCCGGCTCGAGGCGCTGCTCGACTTCCAGACGATGGTCGCCGATCTCACGGGGTTCTCGCTCGCGAACGCGTCGCTGCTCGACGAGGCCACGGCCGCCGCGGAGGCGATGACGATGGCCCGCCGCCTGTCGAGGTCGGCGAGCGACCGGTTCGTCGTGCACCACGACACCCACCCGCAGACCGTCGCCGTGCTCGCCACCCGGGCGGAGCCGGTCGGCATCGAGCTGGTGGTCGGCGACGTCGACGACGTCGAGCGCGACGGGGGCTGCTTCGGGGCGCTGTTCAGCCTGCCCACCTCGAGCGGTGCGGTGCCCGACTGGACCGACGCGATCGCTCGTGTGAAGGCGCAGGGCGGTCTGGCCGTCGTGGCCACCGACCTGCTCGCCTGCGTGCTGATGGCGTCGCCGGCGTCGATGGGTGCCGACGTGGCGATCGGGTCGGCGCAGCGCTTCGGTGTGCCGATGGGCTTCGGCGGGCCGCACGCCGCGTTCATCGCCGCCGGCGAGTCCGCGGCACGAGCGCTGCCCGGACGCATCGTCGGGGTGAGCACCGACACCGCCGGCCGACCGGCGCTCCGGCTCGCCCTGCAGACCCGCGAGCAGCACATCCGCCGCGAGAAGGCGACCTCCAACATCTGCACCGCGCAGGTGCTGCTCGCGAACATCGCCGGGCTGTACGCGTGCTGGCACGGACCCGAGGGGCTGCGCCGGATCGCCGAGCGCACCCACCGGCTCACGTCCGTCGTGGCCGCCGCCGTCACGGCCGGCGGCCTACGCGTGCTGCACGACACCTGGTTCGACACGCTCCAGGTGGAGGTGCCCGACGCCGAGCTCGTGCACGCCCGGGCCGCCGAGGCGGGGTACGACCTGCGCCGGGTCTCCCCCACCGTCGTCGGCCTGTCCCTCGACGAGACGTCGGGTCTCCACACGGTGCACGACGTGCTCGCGGTGCTCGGCGTGCCCACCCACGGGCTCGACGCGCTGCACGTGCCCGACGGCCTGCCCCGCCGCCGCACCGACGACGTGCTGCCGCAGGAGGTCTTCCACCGCTACCACACCGAGCACGAGATGCTGCGGTACCTCCGCCGGCTCTCCGACCGCGACCTCGCGCTCGACCGCACGATGATCCCGCTCGGCTCGTGCACGATGAAGCTGAACGCGACGGTGGAGATGCTGCCGGTCACCTGGCCGCAGTTCGCCGACCTGCACCCGTACGCGCCCGACGACGAGTCCGTGGGCACACGGGCGCTGATCGCGCAGCTGGAGGCGATGCTCGTCGACATCACCGGGTACGACGCGGTGAGCCTGCAGCCCAACGCCGGGAGCCAGGGCGAGTTCGCCGGGCTGCTCGCGATCCGTGCCTACCACCGCAGCCGCGGCGACCACACGCGCGACGTGTGCCTCATCCCGTCGAGCGCGCACGGCACGAACGCGGCCAGCGCCGTCATGGCCGGGATGCGGGTCGTCGTGGTGGCCTGCGACGAGCGCGGTGACGTCGACGTCGACGACCTCCGCACCAAGGTCGCCGAGCACGGCGACCGGCTCGCGGCGATCATGGTCACCTACCCCTCCACCCACGGCGTGTTCGAGGAGCGGATCCGCGAGATCTGCGAGCTCGTGCACGACGCGGGTGGTCAGGTGTACGTCGACGGCGCGAACCTCAACGCCCTCGTCGGCCTGGCGCGACCCGGCCGGTTCGGTGCCGACGTGAGCCACCTCAACCTGCACAAGACGTTCTGCATCCCCCACGGCGGTGGCGGCCCGGGTGTCGGACCGGTGGCGGTGCGCTCACACCTCACGCCGTTCCTGCCCGGCCACCCGCTCGCGCCGGTCGCCGAGGGTGGCGTCGGGCCGGTGTCCGCGGCTCCGTTCGGGTCGGCGGGCATCCTGCCGATCTCGTGGGTGTACATCGCGCTGATGGGCGCCGAAGGGCTGCGCACCGCGACGGCCACCGCGATCCTGTCGGCCAACTACGTCGCGGCACGGCTCCACGACGCCTTCCCCGTGCTCTACACGAACGAACGCGGCCGGGTGGCGCACGAGTGCATCCTCGATCTGCGGCCGATCACCAAGGCGACCGGTGTCACCGTCGACGACGTCGCGAAGCGCCTGATGGATCACGGCTTCCACGCACCGACGATGAGCTTCCCCGTCGCGGGCACGCTCATGATCGAACCCACGGAGAGCGAGACGCTCGCCGAGATCGAACGCTTCTGCGAGGCGATGTGGTCGATCCGGCGCGAGATCGACGAGGTCGCGGCCGGCACGTGGCCGGTGGTGGAGAGCCCGCTGCGACACGCGCCGCACACCGCCGCCGACCTGCTCGGCGACTGGGACCGAGCGTACCCGCGGGCGCTGGGCGCGTTCCCCGACGGCCGGTCGGTCACCGATCGCTACTTCCCGCCGGTGTCGCGCATCGACTCGGCCTACGGCGACCGTCACCTCGTGTGCACCTGCGAACCGCTCGAGGCGTACGCCCACAGCGGTGCGACTACCGTGGCGCACCATGGCTGACCCCACCGCACCCGGTCTCGGCGATCTCCTCGGTCTGTTGGGCGGGTCGAACCCGCTGGCGGGGATCTCCAAGTCGATCGCCCAGTTCCAGCGGGGCGTGAACGACTTCCTGAGCGCCGTCGAGAACTTCAACCAGACGATGGAGCAGCTCAACGCGATCACCGCGCGCGTCAACCGTCTGCTCGACGACGTCGAGCCGCCGGTGCGCGCGCTGATGCCCCAGGTCACGCGCACACTGCTCGCCGCCGACCAACTGGTGGAGCAGATGACGGCACCGATCGAGAAGGTCGCGCCGGGCCTGTCCCGCCTCGCGGACACGCTGCAGTCGCCGCAGCTGAACCAGCTGCCCGTCGACCTCGGGGAGTTCCTGTCCACGATCGGTGATCTCGCCCGGCGGCTGCAGCCGCTCGGACAGCTGGCCGAGTCGGCGGGCGGGCTGTTCGGCCTGCGCCCCTTCGGCGCGCTCCGACCGGCGGCCGCTCCCGAACCGGCGCCGGCCGCCACCGCGTCCCGGGCGCCGTCGCGCCCGTCGACGTCGACCTCCACCCGCACCAGGACCTCGTCGACGGCAGCGACGTCGGACAAGACGGACAAGGCGGACAAGACGGACAAGACGGCCAAGACGGACAAGACGGACAAGACGGCGACGCCGAAGGCGGCCACGACGAGCCCGAAGGCGGCCACGACGAGCCCGAAAGCGACGGGGAAAGCGGCGGGGAAGGCGTCCTCGACCGCCACCGGATCCAGGGGCACGAGCGCGCGGTCGACGCCGAAGCGGACCGGACGGACGTGAGCGCACCGGACGACACCGGCTCGGGCGCCACCCACGAGCCAGCGCACGAGCGCAGCCCGCTCGACGCGGTGCACCGTCGCCTCGGCGCACGGATGGTGCCGTTCGGGGGCTGGGAGATGCCGTTGTCGTACGAGGCCGGCACGCTCGACGAGCACCTCGCCTGCCGCCGCGACGCCGTCGTGTTCGACGTGTCGCACCTCGGCAGCGTGCGCGTGGAGGGCGACGACGCGGACGAGCGGCTGCAGTGGGCGTTCACCAACGACCTGCGCAAGATCGCGCCCGGACGCGCCCAGTACACCCACCTCCTCGACGAGGTCGACGGCTCGGTGCTCGACGACATCATCGTGTGGTGGATCGAGCCCGGCGTGTTCGACGTGATGCCGAACGCCTCCAACACCGACCGGGTGCGTGCGGCGATCGGCGGCACGGAGACCACCCACGATCGCGCCGTGCTCGCCGTCCAGGGCCCCCGGGCGGCCGAGCGGCTCACCGAGGTGTTCCCGGAGGCTGCCGCCGTCGGCCGCTTCCGCGTCGCCCGCTGCACGTGGGAGGGCGTCACCTGCACCGTGGCCGGCACCGGCTACACGGGCGAGCGAGGCGTCGAGATCGCCGTCCCCGCCGAGCACGCCGCCGACCTGTGGAACGCGATCACCGCGGCCGGCGTGGTGCCGGCCGGGCTCGGAGCTCGCGACACGCTCCGGCTGGAGGCCGCACTCCCGCTGCACGGCCACGAGCTCGGCCCCGGCATCACCCCGCTCCAGGCCGGGCTCGGGTGGGTGGTCGCGTGGGGCAAGGACGAGTTCCGTGGCCGCGACGCGCTGGCGGCCGAGCGCGCCCGCGGCGTCGCCCGCCTCCTCGCAGGTGTCGCGACCGAGGGCCGGCGACCACCGCGCGCGGACTGCGCCGTGCTCGTCGACGGCCAGCCCATCGGCACCGTCACGAGCGGCAACTTCTCACCGGTGCTCGAGCACGGCATCGCACTGGCGTTCCTGACGCCGGGCATCGAGGTGGGCACCTCCGTCACGGTCGACGTCCGTGGGTCGGCGCTGCCCGGCCGGATGGTCGGGCTCCCCTTCGTGACCGCGACCTGAGATCCGGCGACCCGCCCGGACCGCGAGCGGAGGACGGCTCAGAGGGCGACGCGATCCGGGGCGGCGGCGAGCTCGGGGGCGAGGGCGGCGTCGAGGTGGTCCTTCACGCCGCCGATCGGGAGGATGTTCAGGACGCCCTGGCCACGACGCATCACGTCGATCAGTTGCTCGCCGTCGCACAACACGACATCGCTGCCGCTGATCACCAGGTGGGCCGAGGCGATGTCGGTGTCCACGTGGTCGCGCAGGTACCGGAACGCGGTGCGCACCGACTCGAGCTTGATGCCGGCGTCGAGGAGGCTCTTGATCACGCGCAGCTCGAGCAGGTCGCGGTACGAGTACTCGCGGCGGCTGCCGCTGCCGCGGGCATCGGTGAGCGACGGGCGGACGAGGTCGGTGCGGGCCCAGTAGTCGAGCTGGCGGTACGAGATGCCGACGATCTTGGCCGCCTTCGTGCCGCTGAAGCCGGCCTCGACGGGCGCGTGCTGCGGATCACGGTCGTGGTCGTGCTGCTGGTCGCTCATCGATCCTCCATCGGTGCTCCATCGGTGCTCGCCTCGCCCGGGGCCGGGGGTCGGCACCGGCCGTGCCCGACGGATGACACCACCGTAACTACGCCGGTGTCGCGGGGCGCCGAGCACCCTACCGAGCGCATCCCGTCAGATCAAGCACACAGCGCGCGAGAACCCGCGCGTGTGGTGGCAATCAGTCGCCCTTGAAGTCGTCCGGGTCGAGGTCGTCGAGGAAGTCGCGGAACTCGTCGATGATCGCTTCCTCGTCCGTGTCGTCGGCGAGCTCGACCGGCTGCTGGCCCGCCTGGAGGAGCAGGTTCTCGGTCGCGAAGATCGGGCTGCCGGTGCGCACCGCGATCGCGATCGCGTCCGACGGCCGGCACGACACCACGAGCTCGCGACCCTTGGTGCGCAGGTGCAGCTCGGCGTAGAAGATGTGGTCGCGGATGTCGGTGACCACGATCCGCTCGAGCGCGGTGTCGAGCTCGCCCAGGATCTCCACGAGAAGGTCGTGGGTGAGCGGTCGGGGCGACTCGATGCCCTCGAGCGCGGCGTGGATCGACGACGCCTCGGGCGTGCCGATGACGATCGGCAGCAGGCGCTGCGTACCGGTCTGCTCGCGCAGGATCACCACGGGAGTGTTGGCGGGGACTTCCACCCGCACACCGACGAGCTCCATGGGGACCACGAGGGCACCATACCCCCATCCCATGAGCAGCACCCGCTCGAATGGACGAAATCGGGCCGATGGACCCGATGGCAGAGCGTCAGCCGTCGAGGTGATGGCGCAGCATCGACACGATCAGCGCGGCACGCAGCTCCGCACCCAGGTCGGCGAGCTCGCCGAGCAGCTGCACCGCCTCCTGGCGCGCCTGCGGGTTGCGCTGTCGGAGCAGCGGCAGGATGCGCTGCTCGAACAGCCCTGCCTCGCGCTCGGCGCTCTGGCGCCAGGCGCGCAGATGGCGGGCGTCGATCCCCCGCGAGAGGAAGCCCGCCGCCGCTCGGACGATCGCGAGGTCGCTCTCGGTGAAGGTGGTCGAGCTGCCGGTCCCGCGGCCGGTCACGAGACCGAACGACTCGAGGTCGGCGAGCTGGGTCTGGGTGACGCCCGCCATCGAGCAGATCTCGCTCCGGTCGTACACGTCGCTCGGCCCGGTCGCGGCGAGGAGCCGCATCGAGGTGGTGTGGTCGACGCCCTCGTCCGCAGGGCGCACCGGGCGGCCCTGTGCCGCCGGGTGCCGGTTCGTGTCCACCTGATCGGCGTGGGGACTGATCGTGCCGGTCGGGTCGTCGAGATCGATGCCGTCGGTGTGGTCGAACGAGCCGCCCAACGGGCCGGTGTCGTCGAGGTCGACCGAGCCACGACCCGATGCATCCCCGACGCGCACGTTGCGGATACCGCGGTGGAGCTGGCTCACGTTCCCCGTGTTCGGGGTCGGCGCCGGTACCGGCGCCGCCGGACGCGGCGCGGCGCCGGTGCCGTCGGTGGCGGGGACGGCGATGCCACCCGAGTCGTCGATCGCACCCGTCTCCAGCCGGTCGCGAATCACCCGCAGCGGGAGGAAGTTCTCCTTCTGCTCGCGCAGGATGATGCGCAACCGTTCGATGTCGGCGTCGAAGAACTTGCGATACCCCGACGCCGTGCGCTCGGGCTCGATGAGTCCCTGGCTCTCCAGGAAGCGGATCTTCGAGATGGTGATGTCGGGGAACTCCTCGAGCAGGAGTCCGAGCACCTCCCCGATGGAGAGGTAGGGCCGTTCGTTGATGCCGCTGGTCACGATGCGGTCGAGCCGATCTGGAAGAACACCAGCCGGAACTTGCCGACCTGCAGTTCGTCGCCCTGTCGGAGCTCGACCTCGTCGACGCGCTGGTGGTTGACGTACGTGCCGTTGAGCGAACCGGCGTCGCGCACCACGTAGCGGTCGCCGCTGCGATGGATGTCGGCGTGCCGGCGCGACACCGTGATGTCGTCGAGGATGATCTCGCTGTCGGGGTGGCGGCCGAGACGCGTGAGCGGCCCACGAAGTGCGAAGGTGGCGCCCGCCTGCGAACCGCTGCGCACCACCAGTGCCGCATCGCCGGACGGGAGCTGATCGAGCTGGACGACGACGTCGTCGGCGGCGCCCGGGGCGTCCTGCAGCGGGTCGACCTTGGCGAGGGTGATCGTCTGGTCGGCGGGGCGGTCGAGCAGTGCGCCGCACGACGAGCAGAACACGGCGTCGCTGGTGTTGCGGTGGCCGCACTGGTTGCAGAACACGTACGCCATGAGGAACGCGATGCTAGTCGGGCTCGTCGGTCGGTCCGGCGCCCCGGCCGTCAGCCCTCGACGAGCGCCCGGTAGCCGGCCGCGTCGAGGAGCCCCTCGAGCTGGGCCGGGTCGCTGAGCTCGATCTCGCAGATCCAGCCCTCGCCGTACGGATCGCTGTTCACCGTCTCCGGTCGGTCGGCGAGCGCGTCGTTGACGGCCACGATCGTGCCGCTCACGGGGGCGTAGATGTCGCTGACCGACTTGGTGCTCTCGACCTCGCTCATCGTGTCGCCGGCACGCACGGTGGCACCGATGGACGGCACCTGCACGTACACCACGTCACCCAACGCGTCCTGGGCGTAGTCGGTGATGCCCATCCGGACGGTGTTCCCGCGGACGGCGATCCACTCGTGATCGCTCGAGTACCTGACGTCGTCGGGAATGGCGGAGCCGGACATGGACCGCGAATCTATCGCGGCCGGTCACCGTCGCCGATGCCGCGCGGGCCCCGGGCGCTGCGACGGTCACCGTCGCGTCAACGCACGAGCTGACGGATCCGCCGCGCGTACTCCTGGGCGAGCTGGCGCGCGTCGCTGTCGGTGCCGGCCTCGGCCCACACGTGGGTGACCGGGTCCTCCGGGTCGGGGAGCGCCAACATCCAGCCGTTGGCGTGGTTGATCTTCACCCCGTCGACGAGCTCGACGTTGCGCGAGCCCATCTCCATCAGCGAGCGCATCACCATGCCCTTCTGCTCCCACGGTGTCACCACGGTCTCGTGCACCAGGTGCACCTTGGGCAGCCCGTCGACCACGGTGCTCAGTGTGCGGTTCGAACGAGCCAGGAGGTCGAGCATCTTGAGCAGGGCCGCCGCCCCGTCGAAGGCCGGCAGGAAGCCCGGCAGGATGTAGCCACCGTTGCCGTCGGCGGCGAACCCGACGCCCGGGTCGTTCGCCGCCGCCATCAGCGCCGGCGCGGACAGCTTGGTGGGCACCACCTGCACCCCGTGGGCGCGGGCGATGTCGCCGGCGCATCGCGTGGCGTTGACCGGCAGCGCGATCGTGTCGCCGAGCAGGTGGTCGGCGACGAGCTCCACGAACGCGAGCATCGCCTCGGTGTCGTCGAGCACGCGGCCGACGTCGTCCACCAGGCGCAGCCGCTCGCCGTCGGCGTCGATCACCGCACCGAGGTGGGCGCCGGAGGCACGGACCAGCCCGGCCACGCGTGCGAGCGCCTGCTCGGCGTCGAAGCCCACCCGCCCGGCGGTCGACACGTACGGATTCACGGCGAGCACGTCGGCGCCGAGCTTGCCGAGCAGCGTGGGCATCACGGTGCTCGCCGCTCCGTAGGAGTAGTCGACGACGAGCTTGAACCGGTGTGCCCGGATGCTGGCCGGCTCCACCGTCGCCTCCAGGGCCACGGTGTACTCCTCGAGCGCGCGCGGCGGGAACTGGATGTCGCCGACCTCCTCGGCGAGCGCCCGACGGGTGTCCTCGCGCTGGAACAGCCGCTCGATCTTGCGCTGCGACTCCTCGGTGATGTCGGAACCTGCACCATCGAAGAAGCGCACCACCACCCGGTCGGGGTCGTCGTGGTCGAGGCGCACCGTGAGTCCGCCCGTCGCGCGTGGTGATCGCACCAGGAACCGGGTGACGGGCACGCTCGCGACCTCGAGGTCGAGCACGTCGATGCCGGCCGCATTGAGGCCCGCCATCATCGCCCGCTTCAACATGCGCGCCGCCCGGCTGGAGTCGCGCGACGTCACGACCGTGGTGCCCTTCCGCAACGCGGTGCCGTACGCCATCGCGACCCGCACGGCGAACTCGGGGGTGACGTCGACGTTCGCGAGGCCCTTCACACCGTCGCGGCCGAACAGGCTGCGCGCTCCCTTGCTCTCCCAGACGATGCTCGAGTTGACGACCGCGCCGTCCTCGATCGTCTTGAACGGGAACACCTTGACGTCCGAGGACACGACGGCCTCGTTGCCGACGAACACCTCGTCGCCGATCACGACGCCCTCGTCGAGCCGGACGTTGCTGCGGATGCTGGAACTGCGCCCGATCACGGCGCCGCGCATCCGGCTGCCGTGCCCCACGTAGACGTTGTCGTGCAGCACGGACCGCTCGATCTGCACGTCCGAGAGCAGACGCACGTTCGAGCCGAGCACCGTGTACTCCCCCACCCGGCCGCCGGCCTCGATCTTGCAGCCGGGTCCGATGACGCACGGACCGATCACCTGCGCGTCGGGGCTGATCTCCGCGCCCTCGCCGAGCCAGACCGCGTCGTTCACGAGGAAGCCGGGAACGCTGGCGCGCACCTTGCCGTCGAGCACGTCCCTGTGGGCGGACAGGTACGCCTCCAGCGTGCCGACGTCCTCCCAGTAGCCCTCGACCACGGCACCGAAGAGCGGCGTGCCGGCGGCGAGCAGCGCCGGGAACACCTCCCCGGAGAAGTCGACGCTGCGACCCTCGGGGATGTGGTCGAAGATCTCCGGTTCGAGCACGTAGATGCCGGTGTTGATGGTGTCGCTGAAGACCTGGCCCCACGTGGGCTTCTCGAGGAAGCGCTCGATCGAGCCGTCCTCCCGGGTGATGACGATGCCGAACTCGAGCGGGTTCTCGACCGGCGTGAGGCCGATCGTGGCGACGGAGCCGCGGTCGCGGTGGAACTCCAGCAGCTTCGTGAGGTCGATGTCGGTGAGCACGTCGCCGGAGATGACGAGGAACGTGTCGTCGAGGAAGGCGCGGGCGTTGCCGACGCTCCCGGCCGTCCCGAGCGGCACGGGCTCGTCGGCATATCGGATGGAGACGCCGAACTCGCTGCCGTCGCCGAAGTAGGTCTTGATGTGGTTCGCGAGGAAGGCGACGGTGACCACGATCTCGTCGAAGCCGTGCTCCTTCAGGAGCGTGATGATGTGCTCCATCATCGGCCGGTTCGCGACGGGCAACATCGGCTTCGGCGCGTTCGACGTGAGCGGCCGCAACCGCGTGCCCTCGCCACCGGCCATGATCACGGCCTTCACGTCGCACCGCCTCCACCCGCCGACGTGCCGGATCCCGCCGTGCGGGCGGCGCGGTGGGCGCGACCCGCGGCGATGCCGTCGCGCACCTTGGGCACGTACTGCACCGCCGTCCAGTAGCTGATCGCCAGACCGGGCACGGCGAGGATCCACGAGGCGATCAGGAACCCCTGCTGCCCCCACGACCCGGAGTCGGGGTCGCCGAGCATGAAGCCGGGCACCGCGAACATCAGCAGGAAGGTGGCGAGCTTGCCGAGGTAGGTGACGTCGAAGCGCTCCATGCCGAACGCGAGGGTGGCGATCGCCATGGTGGCGCCGACCACCACCTCGCGCACCACGATGGCCCACATCACCCAGGCGGGCGGGATGCCGTACCAGAGGATGCTGCTGATCGCGACGATGAACAGCAGACGGTCCGCGGTGGGGTCGAAGATCTTGCCGAACTCGCTCACCTGGTGGAACCGGCGGGCGAGCCAACCGTCCACCCAGTCGGTGGCACCGAGTGCGCCGAGGAGCCACGCCGCGGCCACCTGGTCGTCGCGGCCGAACAGCAGCCAGACGAAGATCGGGATGCAGCAGAGCCGCAGGAACGTGAACGCGTTCGGGGCCGTCAGGATCCGGTGCGTCGACAGCTGCGTCGACAGCTGCGAGGTCGGGTCCGAGGTCGGGTCCGTCGCTGCAGCCTCGCTCACGATCGGAGCGTACAAGCCCGTCGTGGAGGGCGGGAGGACCTACAGTCCCGATCATGTCTCAGGGAGATCTCGCAGGTCAGGTGGCCTTCATCACGGGTGGCGGATCGGGGCTCGGCGCAGCGTTCGCCCGGCGTCTCGCCGCGGACGGCGCCACCGTCGTCGTCAACGACATCAGCGCCGACGCCGCATCGGCCGTCGCGATCGAGATCGGCGGCGACACCGCGGTGTTCGACGTCGGTGACTCCGCCGCGTTCGACGCCGAGATCGACAAGGCGGTCGAGCGCCACGGCCGGCTCGACATCATGATCAACAACGCCGGGATCGCACCGCCGCCCGATCCCGAGCGGACCCAGCGAGCGATCGAGAACCAGGTGAAGCGGATGGAGGGTCGCCTCGACGAGCTCGTGCCGCCGAACTCGACGGTCGACCTGAGCGACGCCGACTGGGACCGGATGATCCGCATCCACCTCTACGGCACCTTCTACGGCACCCGGGCCGCACTGCGGCACATGACGCCGGCCCGCTCGGGGTCGATCGTGAACATCTCCTCGGTGCTCGGCCTGCGCCCGATGGCCGGTGCGCTGCACTACGCCACGGCGAAGGCCGGGATCATCGCGCTCACCAAGTCCGTGGGCCAGGAGGTCGCACCGTTCGGTGTCCGGGTGAACGCCGTGTGCCCGGGTTGGGTCGACACGCCGCTGCTCGCACCGATGGATCCGATGATGATGGCGGGCATCGTGATGCAGATCCCCCGTGGGCGGATGGCGACGGCGGGCGAGCTCGCCGAACTCGTGCGGTTCCTCGCGGGCCCGGACAGTAGCTACTGCAACGGCGACGTGTTCGCCGCCTCTGGAGGATTCGTCTGATGGCCACCGTGTTCACACGCATCATCGAGGGCGAGCTGCCCGGCACCTTCGTGCACCGCGATGAACGGTGCGCGGTGTTCATGTCGATCAACCCGCTGGCCACCGGGCACTGCCTCGTCGTGCCCCGTCGCGAGGTCGAGCACTGGGTCGACCTCACGACCGACGAGGCGAACCATCTCTTCACCGTCGCCCACCAGATCGCGCAGGCGCAGCGCGCGGCCTTCCCGTGCGACAAGGTGGGCATGATCATCGCCGGGTACGAGGTGCCGCACACGCACATCCACCTCATCCCGACGACGAGCATGCGCCAGCTCGACTTCGCGAACGCCGCAGCATCGGTCGCACGCGACGAGCTCGAGGCCGCCGCGGCGCGCATCCGCGACCAGATCGCCGCCTGACGCCGGTCCGGCACCTCGTCGACGCCCCCCCCGATCAGGGGTTGTCGGCGACCGCTCTCTCCCCCACCCTCCCCGACCGAACCCGGACGGGTCCGCCGCCGGCCGCGGGGTCGCGAGGACGCGCGGGCGCGAGGACGCACCGGTCGACGTCACTCGGCCAGTTCGACATCGTCGAGGTCGATCACCTCGATGAGCTCGGCGCCCTTGTTCCGGACGTTGTTCACCGCGGTGGACACGGGGTGCATCTCGAGCAGCTCGTCGGGTGCCGGGACGAGCAGTGCCGTGAGACCGTCGAGGTCGTGGTTGTCGGGATCGAGCCAGGCGTGCCACACCGGCGGCGGGAGCAGCACCGGCATCCGGTCGTGCACCGGGGCCATGGTGGCGTTCGCAGCGCAGGTGATGATCGTGCAGCTGTGCAGCCACGGCGCGTCGGCGCCGGCCTCCTTGTCGCGCCAGGCCGTCCACAGGCCGGCGACGGCGAGCGGCTCGCCGTCTCGGCGGTGGATGAAGTACGGCTGCTTGGTGCGCTGACCGGGGACGACCTTCCACTCGTAGAAGCCGTCCATCGGGACGATCACCCGCTTCGAGCGCAGCAGCGGCTTGAACGCCGGCTTCTCGGCCACGGTCTCGGCTCGGGCGTTGATCATCTTCGAGCCGATCTTCACGTCCTTCGCCCAGCTGGGAACGAGGCCCCAGTGGAACGAGCGCACCACGGGCTGCGCCGCAGCGTCGGCCACGACCGCGTAGACGTCGTTCGTGGGGGCGACGTTGTGGTTGGCCGGGAGCGGCTCGGTGTCGAAGGTCGCACCGAAGTAGCTCGCGATCCGGTCGGGGGTGGTGCTGGAGACGAAGCGGCCGCACATGGCACCTCCCACCGTAGCGACCGTCGTGCGGCGGCCGTGGCGGAAGGTGCCCGTGCGGGCGGCCGGATCAGGGCGGCCGGATCAGGGCGGCCGGTCGGAGCAGCCGGTCAGGGCGAGCAGTTCAGGGCGAGCAGTTCAGGTCGACCAGGTCAGCGTGGCTCGGGCCTGGCCGCCGTTCTCGTAGTACTCCATCCGGATGGTGTGCGATCCCGCCGGCAGGGTGCGCGTGACCGAGCGGGTCGAGTAGGCGTGGTCGTCCCACCAGTCGAGGACGAGCACGCCGTCGATGTAGAGGCGAGCGCCGTCGTCGGATCCCACCGTGAAGGTGTAGGTGCCGGCGGCGAACGTCTGGATTCGGGTCCAGCGTGCGGAGAAGGCGTTGGAGGGCAGGCCACCGCCGGGTCCTCCACTCCCCCAGTTGAAGTTGATGCTCGCGTCGTTGCGACACATCACCGGGCTGCCGGAGAGGTTCATGTTGTTGAAGTACTCGCCGCGCCAACCGGTGATCGACGGGCACGTGCCAGGTGTCGTGGTGGTCGTCGGCGGCATGGTGGTCGTCGTCGTGGTGGTCGACGTCGTCGAGGTGCTGCTCGGCGGTGTCGTCGTCGTGGTGGTCGTCGTGGTGGTCGTCGTGGTGGTCGTCGTGGTGGTCGTCGGCGTCGTCGTCGTCGGCGTCGTCGTCGTGGTCGTCGTGGTGGTCGTCGGCGGCACGGTCGTCGGGGGCGGCAGCTGATCCGGGTCGACCGTCCACGAGTTCACGGCGTACGCGTTGTTCGCGCGCACCTCGACGATCGCACGCGAGGTGCTCTGACGGCCGGACGGTCCCGTCACTCGGGCCACCAGACCGACACGCAGTTGCGTGGGTTGCGCCTCGACGCCGAGGAACCAGTTCTGCGCCGGGTTGGTCGGCAACTGGGCGGCGTCGAGCTCGACCGACGAGGCGACCACGCCGCTCTTCATGACGAACCGGTAGGCGCGCTGGTTGCCACCGCTGTTCGGCGTGCGGAGCACGAAGGCGGCGTTGGGCGTGAACACGTAGCCCTCGGCCTCGAACTGGCTCTGGGCCTGGCTCGCCGTCGCAGTGAAGTCGACGAGGACCGCAGGATCGGTGCTCGCGAGGGTGGAGCCCGTGTAGCGCAACGCGGTCGGGGTGGGCACCGTGGGCAGCAGCACCTGGTGGACACCGACGTCGACCGCGTTCGCCGAGTTGGTCGTGTCCGGGAGGAACGGTGTCGCGCACACGCCGGGCGACGACTGCACGCACGGGTACTCGCCCTGCTGCACGATGTCGCTCGGCACCTGCAGGTCGGCGCGCGCCACGCCCAGGTTCACCGTCCGGATCGAGACACCCTCGCTCCCCCGCGTGGCCGGCGTGGAGACCCGGCGGTTGATCATCACCGACGACCGCTGCACGACGAGCCGCGCCGGGCCGTCCAGGAGGATCGTGGCGCCCTTGCCCGTGATCGAGTGGTTGGTGAGCGCGTTCGCGCTGAGCGCCAGGTCGGAGTCGACGGCGCACCCCGCCACACGACCCTCGCCGAGCACCACGCGGGCGCCGTCGGTGATCGTCAGGGTGTTCAGGAAGTGGTAGATGCCCGAGGCGAAGAAGTGCTGGCGACCACCGGCGCCGCTCACCACGAGCGGGTTCTCGTATCGGCCCGGGTAGTACATCCGGCAGGTCGGGGTGAGGTCGACGTACTTTCCGTCGCGGTCGTACACCGGCACCTGCGGCAACCGCGGGTACTGCCACTGCGCGACCGGGTCGGTGGGGTTCGGATCGTCGCCGGCCCGGGTCCACCACGGCACCGGAGCGGCGAGCGAGCAGGCCTGGTGGACGTGGGTGAACATCTCCCCGGAGCTCTCGATCTGCGAGAACGCGACCGGGTAGCCGTCCGGCCCGACCGCGGCGGCGTCGCAGTCGACGTCGGGGGCGGCTCCGAAGCGGTACCGGGCGAGCGGCGGCGGCACGGGCGCGCCGGGCGCGCCGGGGGCGAGGTCGACGGAGTTGGAGTACTCGATCACGAAGGGGTTCGACGAGGTGCCGGCCACGAGCACGTCCGAGGTGCGGATGGTGAGGTTGCCACCGTTGAGGAACACGTCACCGTCGACGTCCTTCAGGAACTGACCCGACGGTGCGCCGTTGAACCCGACGAGACCGCCCCGGGCGGGATCGGAGTGGGTGGTGATCACCCCGTAGCGCTGGCGGCCCGTGTCGAAGTACGCGAGCGGTGTGCAGGTGACGGCCGCGGTGAAGCCGTTCAGGTCGAACGTGCCGGCCGGGTACTCACTCTGCGAGATGCACCCGGACGGACCCTTGGACACCTGCATCATGATCGCGAGACGCATCGCCGACTTGGCCGACTCGACGCCACGTGTGCGCTCCTCGAGCGGCGGACGGGCGCGCAGCACCGTCGAGGTGAACGTGAGCAGGCCGCCGACGACCAGCCCGCCGACGATCACGAGCACCATCACGATCGTGAGCAGCGACCCACGGTCACGCTCGGCCGCGGCGGCCTCGTTCGTGCCGGCGGTGGTGGGGCGGATCCGGTCGCGCATCACGCCGGCCTCGAGATCACCAGGCACGACAGCGCCTCGTCGGCCTGGAGCAGGACGTCGGCGCCGAGGATCAGCTGTCCGTCGGGGTCGGTGATCGGTTGGGTCACCCGCCCGCTGATCGGAACGCCGGCCTTCGAGCACTCGATGCGATCGAACACGAACCCGGCCGGTGCGCCGTCCTCGACGATCCGCACGGTCTTGCTGGCCTGGCCCGTGTTGAAGGAGTAGTCGAGCGTCACCGAGGCCGTGACGCTGCGGTCGAGCAGGCGGTCACCGATGTCGGTGGAGAAGTTCCAACGGCTGTCGTCGGGCACGTCCTGCAGCACGCCGCCGATCTCCACCCGCTTCTGGAGGGTGATCGTGCCGCCGCACTCGGCCGCCATGATCGCCCGGAGCACGGTGGCCGTGTTGACGAACGCAGCACGGAAGAAGTCGGCGTCGGCGGCGTTGCCACCTCCGCCGTTCGCCGCAGGGTCGTACTCGACGGACCCGACGACCGACTTCAGGTTGTTGATCGCCGACGTCCGGTTGAAGTCGGCGCCGACCAGCACACCGATGATCCGGGCCGAGGTGCGCCGGCCCTCGTTGGCCTTCGACTGGGCGCTCGCCACCGCCACGGAGGTCGAGATGTTCGAGCCCCCGGCGTTCGCGATGTTCCGGTTCGGTTCGCCGTCGGTGACGAACACGACGAGGTCGGGGGTGGTCGGGAACGGGTTGCCCGTGCCGTCGAAGAACGGCATGTGCAGCCCGCTCTCCCAGTTCGTGCCGGAACCGATCTGGTCCCAGTGCACGCCGTCGACCGTGGGTGCGTCGGGGTTGCTCTGGTTCCAGTTGCCGTCACGGTTGTCGAGTTGCGTGATGCGGTTGCGGGCCGCGGTGATCTCCGAGGACGGGTTGAGCAACGACACGAAGGATCCGGCAGCGGTCGGGTACATCCGGTAGGCGGCGCGGTCGAAGCCGACCACGTTGATCCGCACCGGCGTGCCCCGGAAGAGGTCGATGAACTCGGTGGCGGCGTTCTCGAGCTGCACACCACCGTTGTTCAGCGGCACCGAGCCCGACGTGTCGAGCACCAGGGTGATCGTCCCACCGCACCGGCTCGGCGGAGCGCTGGGATCCACGAAGCCGAGGTTGGGGTCGCTCGGCAGGAACTCGTCCTCCGACAGGCCGGCCCCACCGGTCGAGAAGGTCTCGCCGTTGTCGAAGGTGATCACGACGTCCTCACCGATCGGCTTCAGCACGACCTGGTTGCGCGAGCGCACCTCGAGGGCGTGGATGGGCTTCTGGTCGGGGGTCCATCCGGGTGGCGGCGCGGGGAGCTCGTGTGCCACCCCCACCGGGATCACCCGCTCCTGCGGGGTGCCGGCCGCACGAATCTCGTAGCGGATCAACCGCCAGTGGTTGCCGACGTTGACGTACCGATACGCCACGTGGAACTGCTCCGTCGTGGAGCCGCTGATGTCGACCCGGGTGATCGTGAGGGCGTTCGTGCCGGGCAGGACCGTGGACGTCGCGGGGCTGTGGACGGGGTCGGTGTTGGTGGCCGATGCCGAGGCGAGGTCCACGGGCAGCCACGTCTGCACGAAGCTGATGTCCTTCGACACCGCGACCCGCTGCTCCGCGTCGGGTGCGGTGCGCAGCACCACGATCAGCGCAGCGCACACGGCCGACATGATCGTTCCGGCGACGACGATCGACACGAGCAGCTCGGGCACCGAGAACCCGTGGTCCCGGTCGGTCCGGAGGTGGTCATCCCTGTGTCGCATCTCGCTCCTCGTCGGTCCGGAGATCGCCCATCACGAGCTCGATCTGGCTGGTCTGCGACCCGTCGGGCGCCGTCACCTGCAGGGTGATCTCCTGCAGGGTCCGCTCCTTCGTGAGCGAGATGGTCGTCCGACCGCAGTCACCGGTGGGCACCGGGTTCGCGGTGCTCCAGGTCTTGGTGGTCGTGTCCCAGTAGCGGATCGAGACGACCTCGACGGTCTCGCGGGGCCACTCGAACATGGCCGCGGCGTTCCGTGCCTTCGACTGGTAGCCACCGGCCGAATCGGTCTCGGGGCACGGGTGCCAGCCGTAGTTGGTCACCCGGTCGATCGCACTGCCCAGGACCGCCTCGACCTTGGCCTCGGTGTCGCTGAAGCTGGACACGCGGATGGCCGACCACATCGCCGGGAGAACGCTCGACACCACCAGTGCGAGCAGCATGACGGCGATCAACACCTCGACGAGCGTGTAGCCCCGGTCCCGTCCCCGAGGCGTCTCCGACGTGGCGCCGGACGATGCCGGCTCGTCGCGGCGGTCTGCTGGTCGTGCTGACCGATTGGTCCCGTCCACTCGCCTCACCCGTGCTCCGATCGCCGTCGGCTTCGACCGTTGTGGTCGAGACATCGGGCGGTCGACGAGCAGACCTGAGTCAGAGCATGGTCACGGTCGCGTCAGGCGCGGCTCAAATCTCGACGCCGACGTGAGGGGCCCCACTCGACGCGGTCGATCAGACGGTGTCGAGAGCGCGGCGACGGCGGTCGACGCCTACTGGGTCGACCAGCTGTTGACCGCGTAGGCGCCGTTCTCCTTCACCTGCACGATCGCCGTCGACGTCACGACGGGCGTGCCGCCGGTGGTGGACGTGACGATCTTCAGCGTGTGCATGACGATCGGGTTCACGAGCCCGAGCTCGAACGTGGCCGGCCGGACCGGCGACACCTCGATGCTCGACGCGAGCACGCCCCCGCCGATGGAGACGTCCTTCCCGGCGTCGGTGCCGGGCGCCGTCGTCACGACCACCCGCCCCTGCGGGACGCTCACGTGACCGGGGATGGCGAGCCGGACCGGCACCGCCGTGGTGAGGTTCACCTCGACGACCGGCGCCGGCACGGCCGCGGTGGAGGTGGTGAACGGGATCGTCGTCACCGGACCGGCGGCCGCCGCCTGGGTCACCTTGATGATCGCCGGATCGGCGAGCAGGTCCGCGTACGTGCGGCCCGTCATGTCCGTCTGCGACACGAAGACCGTGAAGTTCTGCAGTCGCGCCGCACAGCACGGGTCCGTGCGGTTGTGCAGCACCACCTCGTGCACGGTGGAGCTGGGTCCGATCTCCACCTGCCACCAGGGGTTCGGTTCGTCGGCCTCCCCCGTGGACGACAGCGATCCGTCCGCGCCGAGACCGGAGGTGTTCCCGTCGACGGCGCGCGCGGCGACGGCCGGGCCCTCGGTGGTCGACTGGGTCGCCGGCTTCCCCTGCGCGAGCTCGCCCGGCACGTTGGAGCTGGAGAGTCCGTTCACGCGGACCTCGGCGAGGTTCAGCGGATCGGTGGTGCTGGCGAGTTGCACACGCACGTAGCGGCCCTGTGTGCCGGTGATGGCACCCGGCACGAGCGTGGACGGGCGGTAGCCCTCCGCGGTCGCCGGGGAGGGCGGATCGGTCGCGATCTGGCCGGCCGGTACCGAGAGGGTGTCCGCGCGCTCGAGGTCGACCAGCGTCGAGCCGCTCAGCTCGCCGTTCACGGTCATGATCGACACGCCGGCCGACGAGGCCGAGGTCACGTCGGCGGGGCCGACGTAGCGCTGGTTGAACACCACGCTCGGACCGGTGCCGGCGGTGGTGGTGTCGACGACGAGACGACCCTCACGACCGAACACGAACGTGGTGCCGAGGCCGCTGATGTTGTGCACGGTGGGCGCACCGACCGCGTAGAACGCCGCTTCCTGGTCGTTGGTGCACCCCTCGTTGCCACCGCCGCCGATCACGACGTTGGCGCTGCCGCTGAAGCGAACGTCGCGTTCGAAGTAGTAGACGCCTGACGTGAAGAACACCGGCGTCGAACCGGTGATGACCACGGGGTCCTGGTAGGTGCCCGGGAAGTAGACGGTGCAGGGCGGGTAGCCGGCCGGCATCGAGAATCCGATCGGCGAACGCAGGCTGTTGCTGCGCGACGGCAGCAACGGCAACCACATCCGGTCGTCGGCCGGCCGGGGCGTGGTGTCACTGCGCCACTGGTTCGCCGGAGCCCCCCCGCTGCTCGGCATCGGTGACCCGATCGTGCCGCCGGGGGGGAGCGCGCCGACCCGGGTGGTGCCGACGCCGTACCGGAGCGTGTCCGGGTCCTCGGCGTGGGTCGAGTCCATCTTCCAGCACCGCGTCGACACCGCGGTCGTGAGTCCGGGCGACGCGAGGTCGCGCGGCACGGTGAGTCCTGCGGCGTCACAGACCTTGTACAGGCTGACCGGATCGGCGAGCGCGGTGCGCAGGCCGCCCTTCACCGCCTCGATGCGCGTGGTCTTCACCTGCAGCACCCGACTCTGGCTGCTCACCGCCTGGGCGTACTCGAGGATCGGCAGCACCATGAGGCCGCAGACGACGATCATCGCGAGCGCGAGCACGAGCGCGGAACCCTCGTCACGATCGACGGCGCGGACTCGGCCGTCGGCGCTGCGCCGCCGGTCGCGACGCCGCAGCCGTTCGGTGACGAGCTCGCTCATACGCGGTTCACCGACTGCACGCACGACACCGCCTCGTTCGCCCGGACCTGTACGCGGATGCCGGTCCACGCAGTGTTGGGCACCTGGAACGTGGTGATCGGCTTCGCGACTCCACCGGCGGTGCACGACCAGGAGACGTGCGTGTACCGGGTGAGGAGCGACAGGTCCACGGGCTGGATCTCGACGGTCACGAACTCGCCGTTCGGGATCGAGAAGTCGAACGTGCCGCTCGGGAACGATCGTGTCGTGGTCACCACGTCACCGGAGGTCTGGATCGGCACGTCCGCCGAGTTCCTCGACGCCGAGTGCTGGTAGGTGAAGGGGTCCGCTGCGGCGGTGCTGCCGACCCTGGTCTGCAGCGTGAGCGTTCCGCCGCACTCCGCGAGCGCGACCGCCTCCATCGCCGCGGTGAACTGGGTGAACTCGGGCAGCAGGTACATGTTCGCGACGTCCGAGTTGATGTATTGGCCGTTCACCAACTGTGCCGGGATTCCGGTGTCGTCGCCGGCGATGAGCCGGCTCAGCATCACGGAGTTGCGGATGGACGTCGTGATCGTGTCGTAGGTCTCGAACGGCAACGAGTAGTCCTTGGTCCTGCTGCGGCCGGCCGACGGCAACGTGTTGTAGATCGCGAGCGTCGTCGGCTCCCAGTGCTGGTAGGGCGAGGCGTACGAGATGCGACGGTCCGCCGGCGGCGTCGAGTTGTAGGTCGCGAGGTCCGTGTCCACCCACGGCGCGGTCGAGGACGCACGCCGCTCGTAGTGGAAGCCGCGGAAGTGGTCCCAGTGGAATCCAGGCCCGATCTCCACCCAACTCCCCATGGCCTGGAACGCGGGGCCGACACCCACGCCGATGAAGTCGACGTCGGCCCGGAAGCGGTCGACGATGAACTTCGCCCGGTTGAAGCTCTCCTGTCGGACGCCGAGCAGGGCCTGGCGTGCCGGGGGCTCGATGGGTGCCGTCGCCGCCGAGGTCGACGTGGCCGTCGCACGGTGGCCGTTGGGCTCGCCGTCGGTGAAGAAGAGCACCTTGTCCGGGACCGTCTGGAGGATGGCACCGTTCTGGTCGAAGAGCATGCGGTGGAGTGCGTCCTCCCAGTTGGTACCGCCGCCCGCCGTCAGGCCGCCCACCAGCGTGCGCAGGGTGGACACGTCGGACGGGTTCAACATGTCGAAGTAGCGGGTCCGCGGGTCCTGGCCGAGCACCGCCGCGGAGGTGTCGAAGCGCACCACCTGCAGGCGGATCGGCGTGCCGGCGAAGGCGTTGATGAACTGGATGACACCGTTGCGGATGTTGACCATCTGGCTGCCGATCGAGCCCGACTTGTCGATGATCAGGCCGTAGGTGCCACCGCAGCGCGTGCGTGCCTCCGTGAAGCTGGGGGTGCCCGCCAGGCTGGTCGAGTCGATGACGTTGCGGGTGGTGCCACCGGCGCTCAGGCTGATGACGTTGAGACCACCACCGGCACCGCCGGCGTCGCCACCGCCGTCGATGGTCACGATCACGCGCTTCGCGTTCTTGCTCGGGGCCGCCGGGTCGATCGGCACCGTCGAGTCCGTGTCGGGTGCGCTCGTGTCCTCGGGGTCCAGGGGCTCGCTCACCCGGATCACCCAGTCGGGCGTGGTGATGCCCGGCTCCCAGGGCGTGCCAGGCGGGGGCGCGGTCAGGCCGGTCAACACCGTGTTGTTCTGGCACGACCAGGCCGCGCCGTCGACCGACGTGCACTCCACGCGGATCAGCCGGAAGTCGCCGTCCACCTCGACGTAGCGATAGGAGACGTTGGTGATGGACGCCATGGCGGAGGTCGCACCCGGCTCGAGCGTGTCCCAGGTGAGCATCAGCGAGTTCGACCCGCCGGTCTGCGCGCCGGGCGGGCATGCCGTGCCGCAGGGCGAGGCACCGGGGGCGACGTCGACGGACTCGGCCGATGCGAGGTCGCTGGGCACCCAGATGCCGACGTTCTGCTCGGCGCGGGCGACGTTGAGCCGGCCCTCGGTGTTGTCCTGCTGGCGGAAGATCACGATCATCGCCGAGGCGAGGCTCACCGTGATCACGCCGAGGAGCATCACGGTGATGAGCAACTCCGGCAGGGTGCTGCCACGGTCGAGGTCACGGCGCGACGGGTGCGGGGCCCGTGCGCGACGGGGGACGTTCGGGTCAGACATCGCTCTTCACCACCTGGATCGTTCGTTGGGTGCCGGTGTCGGGGTTCCGCATGGTGATGCTCACCATCTGGACGAGGAGGTCCTGCAGCCCGGTCGCCGGACAGGCACCGTTGGCCCAGGTGCCGAGCGTCGCGGACGTCGATCCGGGCACATAGTGGAACTGCTGCACGGTCGCGGCCGAGCTGGGCCAGCCCTGGCTCTGCGCGGCGGCTGCGACGAAGACCGTGTAGTCGCAGCCCCGGCGCGCGCGGTTGACCTTGTCGGCCGCGTTGTGCAGGGCCGTCTCGACGTTGGCCAGACCCCGATTGGTCGACGATGCACTGATCGCGCCGAGCACGGCGTCCATCACCGGCGCCAACACGACGCCCATGATCACGATCGTCACCAGCAGCTCGGTGAGGGTGCCACCTCGGTCACGGGTGGCGTGGGGCGCCACCTCGACGGGGTCGACGGCCTCCTGCGAGTTCGTGTCGACACCGCGCCCGGCCCGACCTGCGCCGGGGATGGCGAGACCGGTGCGCCGGCGCGCCGTTCCTCTCCCTCGCTTCGCTGCGTGCCGCCTCATGTCCGCTCCATGCTGTGGGTGACGGCAGGATCATCGGAACGAACCTTGAAGAACTTGAGAAACCGCCCTCGTCAGCATTCGCTCCGCATCCTCGTCCGGGTGCGTGGTCGTTGTAACCCGCCACGGAGAGGAACCGAAGTCAAGAACCCTTGAGGAACGCGCAGCGACGATCGATTGACCCGTTCTTGACGAACCGCCGCGGACGGCTCGCGGTCGTCTCGCCCGCACGGGTGAACCCGCACCGGGGGCGCCCGATCGATCAGCGGGCGCCCGCCTCCCAGGCGACCCGCTCCTGCTCCCGCAGCTCGGGGTCCGTCCGGTGGTCGATCACCGTCATCGCCAGCGCCTTCGCTCCGTCGAGCACGCAGCGGTCGCCGCCGGGCGCCACGGCCGCCGCCATCTCCACCGTGTGACCGGCACACGGGGTGCCCGCATCGAGCACGGGGTGGATCGTGGGCACGATGTGGCTGACGTCGCCATGTCGGTGGAGCCGGCGACCTCGTACGGGATCGTCGACGGGGCGATCTCGACGTCGGCCGGTTCGGGTGGACCATCATCGCCGCATCGACCCCGTCGAAGTCACCGCGCTCGAGCAGCCGGATCGTGCCGCCACCGGCCTCCTCCGCAGGGGTGCCGAGCACCGTGAGCCGCCCACCGAACTCGTCGGCGAGGGCCGCCAGGGCGATCCCGGCGGGTGACGCCGCAGCGTCAGGACCCGACGCCCACCTCGTCGGAGCGCCCCGCACCGGCGGCCGGACCGTCGTCGGGGGCACCGGAGGGCTCCGAGGACTGCGCCGCTCGCGCCGCGGCGAAGAACTCGTCGAGCGCGGCCCGGGTGCGCGGGGTGTGCTGGCGCTCGGCACCGGGTGCCGGCAGCAGGAGCCGGGCCGAGATGGCGGCCAGCGCGGATGCTGCGGCCGCGACCAGGAACACCGGCGCGTAGTCCTCCATGCGGTCGTAGAGCATCCCGCCGAGCAGCGGGCCGACCACGCCGCCGAGGCCGAAACCGACGAGGAACAGGAACCCGTAGATGCGCCCGAGCGAGCTGACCCCGAACAGGAACGCGGCCATCACAGGATTCAGCGACAACGCCCCGCCGAACGCGAGCCCGGTGACGAGCGCCGCCGGGATGGCCATCGCGACGCTGCTCGAGGCGGCGAGGCCGACGAGACCGCAGGCCAGGATCGAGTAGGCGAGCGTCATCGAACGCCGTAGGCCGAGTCGCGCGGAGATCCAGCCGAATGTGGGGCGCCCCGAGCCGTTGGCCACCGAGAGCGCCATCACCACGACGGCTGCGATGCCGGCCGACACGCCGAGGCCCGACGGTGCGTCCTCCTCCGCCCACGCCGCCGCCTGGCCGATCGCGAGGAGACCGCCGGAGGTGCTGAACAGGAACAGCAGCGCGAGCGCCCACAGGTAGCGGTTCCGGATCGCCTCGGCGAGTGTGAGGTCCCACGGGAAGCGCTGCACACCGGCATCACCGGTGCCCTCGGTGTCGTCGACCGCGTGCCAGCCCTGCTCGGCCGTCCACGTCCAGCCGGCCGGGGGGAAGCGCACGAGGGTGACGAGCACGACGGAGAGCACGGCGATCACGGCGGCGCTGAGGGCGAAGGTGTCGCGCCAGCCGATCGTCTCGAGACCCCAGGTCCACAGCGGCGCGACGAACACCGCCGACATCCCGAACCCGACGACCGACCAGCCGATCGCGGCACCCCGCTTGTCAGGGTCGGGGTACCAGCGGGCGACGAGCGCGATCGTGCTGGCCGAGTAGATCAGCCCGATGCCGAGGCCGAACAGGCCGCCGAACCCGACGGAGAGCTCGGCCAGCGAGTCGACGTTCGAGGCGTTCCACATGCCCAGGGTGGCGAACGCCCCGCCTGCGGCGAGCACGGGCCGCGGTCCCCAGCGATCCACGGCGATGCCGCCGAGGAACATCGCCGCGCCGGTGGCGAGGATCGCGATGGCGAGCGACGACAGCGTCTCGGTGCGCTCCCACCCGAACTCGTCCTCCCAGGGGTTGACGAAGACGCTGATGGCGTAGGTGCTGCCACCGATGGCCGTGCCCAGCAGGCCGGCCAGCGGGAACAGCCAGCGATTCCGGACGAGATCGACACCGAACCAGCGCGGAACGGCGACGTTCGGGACATCGGCTCGGGGCATGGGGATTCCTTCCGACGGTCGGGGCGACGTCGACGAGGCCCGGCGACGTTCGCGATCTGGTTCGTCGGTCTCACCCGCCGGCTGGCCGGCCCCCGCTGCCGGATCCGCTCGCGGATCGTGCTGACGACAGCGGGGCGGAAGGGCTACTCCCCGTGGAACGGGAATCGTACGTGTCCTCGTTCACGAACGTGAACTCGTGCACGAACTCTCCCCGACGGCGGATCGCCCCCGGTCGGCGCCCGGTCACCGCGACGCCGGCGGGGCCGCGCGAGGGTTGGGTCGTTCGACCTCTCGTGCGACGCGTCACGGACGGGCACGAGGGGTCGCCGGTAGCGTGCCCACGTTCCGACCAGTCCAGGAGGCTCGACCGTCGATGACCACCGGCCAGCCAGGTGAGGCACTGCGGGTGATGGCCTGCGTGTGCACGTACAGGCGCAACGAGCCGTTGCGCCGGCTCCTCGAGCGGCTCGCCGAGATCGGCGACGCGTCCGCGGAACGATTCCGTCTGGGCGTGGTGGTGGTGGACGACAACCCGGGCGGTGCGGCCGAGCCGGTGGCCATGTCGTTCGCCGACCGCTTCCCCCTCGGCCTCCAGTACCGGCGGTCGGGCAAGCAGAACATCTCGCTCGGGCGCAACATCGCGATCGAGACCGGATCCGAGTACGGCGACGTGCTCGTCATGACCGACGACGACTGCATCCCCGACCTCGTCTGGATCGATCGGCTGCTCGACACCTGGCAGCGCACGGGTGCCGACTCGGTGTCGGGTCCGCTCGTCACCGAACTGCCCGACGACGCACCGGCCTGGATCCGCGAGCAGCAGGTGTTCGACTTCGACCACCCGCAGATCCCCGAGGGTTCGAGGCTCGAGATCGGGCAGACCAACAACTCGCTGCTCGACGTCGCGTGGCTCACGGCGCACCCGCAGCACCGGTTCGACCCGGAGTACGGGCGCATCGGCGGCGAGGACATGATGTTCTTCCACGGCGCGGTACGGCTCGGCATGCGGTCGGTGCACAGCGCGCAGGCGATCGTGCGCCAGCACGAACCACTCGAGGACCTCACGTACCGGGCGATGCTGCGGGCCCGCTACTGGTGGGGCAACAGCGAGGCCGTGACCAACGTGGCCAGCGGGAGCGCTGCTCGCCCGCGCGTGTTCGCCCGTGGGGCCAAGCGCCTGCTCGCGGCGGTCGCGATGCCGCTGAAGCGCCTGCTCGCCCGGAAGTCGCCCCGGCTGCGCGTCGCCACGATGTCGGCCGCGCGTGCCGCGGGTCTGATGACCGGAGCGCTGGGCCTCCGGGCCAACCACCACTAGGTCGAGGATCAGGTCGAGGGTCAGGTCGAGGGTCAGGTCGAGGATCAGGTCGAGGTCGAGGATCAGGTCGAGGGTCAGGTCGAGGATCAGGTCGGTCGTGCCGGGCGCACGCCGGGCGCTGCGCGTGGGCATCGCCGGTGCCGACGAGCGCATCCGAGGGAACCCAGCTGCCGGTGCTGTGCGCGCCACGACGAGTTCGAGGTCGTCGGCATCGTCGGTGGATCCACCCGGTCACCGTCGGAGGTCGCCGAGCGCACCGGTGTCCGAGCGTTCGCGTCGGCCGTCCGCCGGTTGCGTCAGCTGCGCCCGGATGCATCGCCCGGTAGAGCCGGCAACAACAGGCCCCCGGGCGCGGCGACCGTCGGCGCGTCGAACGCGAGCAGCGCTGCCGGTCTCGACGGCCGACGCGCGTCGAGCCACTCGATCATCCGGCCGAGCGGCACCGGCCGGCTGATCCCGTACCCCTGCGCGGTGTCGCACCCGAGCTCCCGCAGCCGGTCGGCGACATCGTCGGTCTCCACGCCCTCGGCGACCACGCGCAGACCCAGGTTGTGCCCGAGGTCGATGGTCGAGCGGACGATCGTCTCGTCCCGGCTCTCACCCGTGAGGTCGAAGATGAAGCTCTTGTCGATCTTGAGCTCGCTCACCGGCAGCTGGCGCAGGTACTGCAGCGACGAGTAGCCGGTGCCGAAGTCGTCGATCGACAGGTGGACGCCCATCTCGTTGAGGCGAGCGATGTTGGCCCGCGTGCGCGGGCTGTCGTAGAGCAGGGTGCCCTCGGTGATCTCGAGCGTGAGGCGACCCGGGTCGACGGCGTGCTGGTCGAGCCGCCGGGCGATGCGGTCGACCAGGAGCTCGTCGAGGAGGTCGTGGGGCGAGATGTTCATCGAGAGCCCGATCGGGTGCCCTGCGATGTCGAGGCGCACCAGCGCCCGGACCGTGCCGTCGAGCACGTCGTCGGTGAGCCGGCGGATGAGCCCACTCTGCTCCGCGACCGCCACGAAGTCGGCGGGAGAGATCGCGCCGCGCGTGGGGTGATTCCACCGGGCGAGCACCTCTGCGCCGCAGACGAGCCCCGTCGCCAGGTCGAGCTTGGGCTGGAAGTGCTGGTGGAGACGTCCGTGGTCGAGCGCCACGCGGAGATCGGCCAGCATCGACAGCCGGGCCGGGGTCCGGCGGTCGATCTCGGAGCGGTAGAACTCGTGGCCCAGGTGGTGCTGCTTCGCGTGGTACATCGCGATGTCGGCGTGCCGGAGCATCGTGAGCGTGCGAGCGGCGGGATCGGAGGTCCCGTCGTCGACGGCGACGCCACCGCTCGCGTTCACCACGATCTCGAGCCCGCCGATCCCGTAGCGCTGCCCGAGCGCCTCGATGCAGTCGCGGGCGAGCCGGTCGATCTCGTCGAGGCTGAGGCGGGTGCCCGTGATCGCGTACTCGTCGCCGGCGAACCGGGCGAGCAGGTCGTTGCCGGTGACGACACCCTGCAGGCGTTCGGCGACCCCGATGAGCAGCTCGTCGCCCGCGGCGTGACCGAGGGTGTCGTTGACCTCCTTGAAGCGGTCGAGATCGAGCATGATCACGAACGCGATGCTCCCCGGCGGGATCGGCATCGACTCGAGGTGGCGTTCGAAGGTGCGCCGGTTGGCGAGACCGGTGAGGGAGTCCTGGTGCGCCTCGCGCTCGAGCTTGCGGTGCAGCAGCCCTCGGGCGACGGTCGCGGCGAGCTGGTCGGCGAGCGTCTGCAGGCGGTCGAGGTCGTCGGCGTCGAACCGTTGGCTGACCCCGAGGCGGCCGCGGACCGCGAGCACGCCGACGGGGCGCCGGTCGGCGACCAGCGGTGCGACGCAGCTGCCATCGGCCAGCAGCTGCCCACGAGGAGCGGTCTCGTCGCCGTCGGCGCTCTCCGCGTCGAGTTCGCCGGTCACCGGGATGAGGGAACTGGGCAGCTCGATGTGGCCGCCATGGACCGCGAGCGGGACGAAGCCGTTCTCACCCATGACGAACAGCGAGCAGTCGGTCGCGCGGAGCAACTGCGCCGCCTCGGTCACGGCGACGCGGCTGATCCGGTCGAGGTCGACCTCACCGGCGACGCGCCCGGCGAACCCATGGAGATCGCGTACGTCGTTGAGTTGCTGGGAGATCGCGGTCTGACGGCGCAGGTACAACCAGAACACCACGAGCGGCATGAGCGCGAACGGCGCGAGCAGCAGCGTCTCGAGTGCTGGAACCAGGACCAGCCCGGCGATCGACGCGTAGAGCACACTCAGCGACCACGTCGTGGTCAACTCGATCGAGGCACGGCGCAGGAATCCACCTTCGAACTGGCCGATCGCTGCGCCGACCAGGATCGAGCTGCAGATGCTTCCGACCGTGACTGCGACGACCCCGATCGCGACCAAGGCTACGACAGAGGATTCGTCACTCGAGATCACGGCTCGGATGATGAGGGCTGCGATTGCAGTCTCGAACGCGAAGAGGGCCGCATTGAAGACGGTCTTCATCAAGGGCGGTCGCCGCTCGAACCAGATCTGCCCTACCGCTCCGAGGACGCGGACGATGATCGCAACTCGAAGATCGAGAAAGACCAGCGCATACAACGTCGGAATTTCAGCGATCGTCACCGTCACCGCCTCGCAGTGATGCTCGATGTGGAACGCCGCTCGCTCGGCCAGGGCAAAGCCTGCGACCAGGATGATCGCAAGCCACCACGGCGAATCCCTCAGCGCTGCAGGCCCGCCGGGCGCGATGACGATCGCAGCGACCGACGCGGCGAGCAGCCCGATCGAGAGGATCCAGATCCTCAGCTGGGGAGGGATCTTCGACATCGTCGCTTCATCACCTCGTAGGGCGTTCTTGAGCCAGACCTACGACCAGCCGCCGCCGGACCACGTGGCACCGCTCCACGAGGAGTCGGTCCAGCGGACACCTGTCCAACGAACCCCGGTCCAGGACGAGCCGGTCCAACGCACACCGGACCACGTTCCACCGGTCCAGCGAACGCCCGTCCATGCTCCGTCGGTCCAGCGAACGCCCGTCCAGCGAACGCCGGTCCATGCTGCGTCGGTCCAGCGAACGCCCATCCACTGCCCACCCGTCCATTGGACCCCGTTCCAGGATCCACCTGTCCACCGAACACCGGTCCAGCGCACGCCCTCCCAGGGGGTGCCGAGCACCGTGGTGTTGCCGACGAGCGGGGCGCCGAGCGCGTTCAGCATCTGGTCGACTCGTGCCGCGTCGAGGGGGGCGCTGCCGTTGCTCGGCGTCCAGGTCTGGACCGTGTTCGGGACGGGCCGCCGCGCGGCTGCGGCCACGTCGAGGAGGCCGGCGCCGGCGAACTTCACCGGCCGCGGCGAGATCGCGCCCGAATTGGCCGACGACATCAGCAGCGCCTTCACCTGGTCGGGCGTGAGCCCCGGCCGGGCCTGCAGCAGCAGCGCCACCGCGCCGGACACGACTGCGGCCGCCTGGGACGAGCCGCTGCCCTTGAACAGCCGCTCGTCGACGTAGCCCGAGGGGTTCTCGAGGTCGATGCGGCTGTTCGGGGCGCGCAGGCTGTGCACCGATGCGCCGGGGGCGGAGAGGTCGGGGTTGCGCACGCCGTCGCCGCTCGTGGCCCACTGCGGGACCTTGAACCTGCCGTTGCCCTTCGGCTCGGCTGCCGCGACGGCGATGACGTACGGGTCGGTGGCCGGCGCGCTGAGGCGCTTCTCCGAGCGACCGTCGTTGCCGGCGGCGGCGACCACCACGATGCCGGCGCGCCAGGCGCGCTCCACGGCGAAGGCGAGGGGGTCGATGGTGTACGGCAGGTTCGCGCCGCTGCTGTACGACAGGTTGATCACCCGGATGTTCAACTCCTGCGCGTGATCCGTGACCCAGTCGACGGCTGCGATCACCTGCGACACGTCGACCGCGCCCGAGTTGTCCGCCACCTTCACCGACACGATGCCCGCGCCCGGTGCGACGCCCATGAACCACGTGGGGTTGGCCGCTGCTGCGGCGGCGGTCGCTCCGGGTGTGGCGCCGGCGATGATGCCGGCCATGTGGGTGCCGTGGCCGTAGGTGTCGACGAACCGGGCCTCGGGCACGGCGGCCTCGGCCGACAGGTCGACGACGGCGACCACCTTGTGCGCGAGCTCGGCGACGGGTGCCGTACCGGTGTCGATCACCGCGACGTTCACGCCTCTGCCGTCGATGCCCTGCGCCCAGAGGGCGCGGGCGTTGATCTGGTCGACGAGGTGGTACATCGATCCGAGCGGGAGGGCCGCGCCCGGCGACGGCGCCTTCGACGGCGTCTTCGACGGAGTCTTCGACGGCGCTGCCTGTGCGATGGTCGACGGCAGCGTCACGGTGGCCAGCAGGCCGCCGATGAAGGCCTTTCGACCGATGGTGTGCTTGTCGCTCATGATCGCCTCCTGTGGTCCGGAGCCCGGCGTGGCTCCGCGGCGACCCTGGACAGGGGTCGCCGGAAAGGACCGTCACGACCCCGTCCGCCTCCGGCACGTCCGGTGCGCGCACCTTGACGAAGATCTGAGAGACCCCGCATTCCGTGGTCGCCATCAGGTCCGAGACCACCAACCGTGACCGCCCCACCGTGGAGCGGCGTGGGGGTGGGGTCGGGTGCGGGAATGGCTGGTGCCGAAGCGCCGGCGGATCAGGACCGTGGCCGGTCACGCCGCCCGTTCCGCCGCCGTCGGTGCCTGATCGAATCTGGCCTCACGGGCCTCGCGGACCCGGCTGCCGACCGACTCGACGCGCGAGGATCTGCCCCTTGCCCAGAGCAACCACGTGGAGGCACCATGAGCACCGAACCGACCTCACCCGAAGCCGCCGGCATGAGCAGCGCCCGACTCGACCGCATCCGACCGGTGATGGAGTCCTACGTCAGCGAACGTGGCGTGGCCGGCATCAGCACGATGGTGAGTCGGCGTGGCCGGATCGTGCACGCCGCGCAGTTCGGCTTCCAGGACACGGAGGCGGGCATCCCGATGTCGGCCGACTCCGTGTTCCGCATCTACTCGATGACCAAGCCGATCGTGTCGACCGCGCTCATGCTGCTGCACGAGGAGGGCAGGTTCCAGCTCGAGCACCCGGTCGCGCAGTACCTGCCGGCCTTCGCGACCACGAAGGTGCTCGGCGCCGATGGCGATCTGGTCGATCAGGCACGACCGATGCAGATCCGTGACCTGCTGACGCACACGAGCGGCCTCACGTACGACTTCATGGCCGACAACCCGGTGGCGCAGCTGTACCGCGACGCCCGCATCATGAACGACGCCACCCGGTCGCTCGAGGCGCTGATCGACGACCTGGCGGCGCTCCCGCTCGCGTTCCAACCCGGCTCGCGCTGGCACTACAGCGTCGGCATCGACGTGGCCGCCCGACTGATCGAGGTCCTCTCCGGTCAGTCGGTGGGCGACTTCCTGCAGGACCGACTGTTCGGCCCGCTCGGCATGGCCGACACCGGCTTCGGCGTCCCCGCTGACAAGCTCCCCCGCCTGTCGGCGATGTACGGCCTGCCCGATCTGATGGGCGAGAACTACTCGTTCGTCCAGCTGTTCGAAGCGGCGATGGCCGGCTTCAACGAGCGGATCGACGTGTCGGCCACCTATCCCACCGATACCCCCGAGGTGTTCCAACGAGGCGGCGTGGGCCTGTTCTCCACCGTCGCCGACTACATGCGCTTCGGCCAGATGCTCGCCGCCGGCGGCGTGCTCGACGGTGAGCGGGTGGTGGGTCGCAAGACGCTCGAGCTGATGCACGCGAACCATGTGCCGGCCGAGCTGCTCCCCTACGAGCTGCTCGGTCTGCCCAACCCGGGCATGGGCTTCGGACTCGGGTCACGGGTGATGCTCGACGTCGCCGCCACGGCCGGGTCGGGTTCGGTCGGCGAGTACGGATGGGCCGGCGCCGCCAAGACCTACTACTGGGTCGATCCAGCCGAGGAACTCGTCGGGGTGTTCATGTCCCAGTACATGACCGGCATGCAGCTCCCCGAACGCGACTTCCGCTCCCTCGTCTACCAAGCCATCGACGACTGACCCCGTCGGGCTCGCCCAGCCACCCGCTTCGACGGCCTGCACGAGCGAGCCCACGGATTCCGTCGCAGCGGTCGCTCGAACGGCATCGGGTGGTGCCCTGCCAGGATGCGCAGATCGCCGTCGAGGACTCGCCGCAGTGGCGGGTCACGACGACGCAGCGCCTGCAGGGAGACGAGCCCTGACAACGGCGAGAGCCGGCCCTTTCGGACCGGCTCCGACCACGTTCACACGTCGGGCTGGGGAGATTTGAACTCCCGACCCCTTGTCCCCCAGACA
>WLDE01000010.1 GCA_009704985.1 Actinomycetota bacterium
GCACCCTGCGGCCCGCCCTGGCCACCATGGGTGGGCGCGAGTAACCTGCGCCGACTGGACTGGGATCGATGAGCAACCCCTCGGCTCTGGCCGCCGTTCGTCGCCGCTGGTGGGTGGTCGCCCTCCTGACGGCTGTCGGTGCGGGCCTCGGCGCGCTCCCGGAGCCGGCCACGGTGGAGGAGGAGTCGCTCACCACCACCTACTCGGCCACCCACACCCTGCTGCTCAACAACCAGGAGCTCGCCTACTCCAGCAGCACGGCCATCTCGCCCAGCCAGATCAGACTCTTCGCGCTCAACGGCGAGGTGCCCGAGCGGGTGGCCGAACAGATCGGGTTCGACGGCAGCCGCGCCGAACTGGCCAGCCAGGTGCAGGTCGACTTCGACCAGGAGACCGGCGCGCTCACCTTCTCCACCACGCAGGACACCGCCGAGCAGGCCGTGCTCGTGGCCGACACGTTCGCCGAGGTGACCAACAGCTACCTCACCACCCGCCAGGACGAGCTCAACGGCAAACGCATCGTGGCCGCCACCACCCGCGTCGACATGCTGCGCGAGAAGGCCAACGAGCTCAGCGCCCAGCTCGCCGCGAACCCCACCGACGTCGCCGTCGCCGCCGATGCAGACGCCCTCCAGAGCCAGCTGTCGGTCGCCATCCAGCAGCGCGACCAGCTCACCGACACCCCGGCGATCCTGTCGTTCACCACCCTGGCCTCGGC
This sequence comes from Actinomycetota bacterium, assembly GCA_009704985.1. Lineage (GTDB taxonomy): Bacteria > Actinomycetota > Acidimicrobiia > Acidimicrobiales > Ilumatobacteraceae > VFMC01. The sequence goes on from WLDE01000010.1 coordinate 719, forward strand.
CGAGCCGGTCGCGATCGAGCAGTCGAGCGGGCTCTCCACACCCCGGTCGCGCACCACACGCGGCGCGCTCGGCGGCATCGCCGGCCTGGCCCTCGGACTCGGCGTGGCCGTGGTGCTCGGCCGCCTCGACCGGCGCCTGCGGAGCCCGCAACAGGCCGAGGACGTCACCGGCCTGCGCGCCCGCGTGATCGTCCCGAAGGCCACGGACGACAAGCAGGCCCAGGCGATCGTGATGAGCGGCCGCCACGACTCGCTCTCCGACGCCTACCGCACCCTGCGCAACGTCGTCGGATTCGTGCACACCTCGCTGCCCGCCGTGGAGCGCGGCCGCATCGCGCTGATCGTGTCGCCCGGCCCGGGCGAGGGGAAGACCACCCTTGCCAGCAACCTCGCCGCCACCTTCGCCGAGACCGGCGCGAAGACCATCGCGGTCAACACCGACTTCCGTCGCCCGCAGCTCTCCAACCGGCTCGTCGACACCAGCTTCGCGCCATCCGCCTACACCCTCGACGACCTCGGCTGGGTGGAGCCCACGCAACTCCTGCGGTCCACCAAGGTGCGGCACCTGTCGCTGCTCGACCTGGGCGGCCTCGGCCCGCCCGGCGAGCTCGCCCGCGAGACCGCCGCGCTGCTGCCCGCGCTCGCCGAGACCCACGACCAGATCGTGATCGACAGCTCGCCCGTCACCGCCACCGCCGAGGTGCTCGAGCTGGTGCCGATGGCCGACGTGATCATCGTGGTCGTGCGTCTCAACCGCACGCAGCTGGAGAGCGCGCAGCGGACCATCACCATCCTGCGCGACCTCACCACCGCCCCGCTGCTGCTGGTGATCTCCGGCATGAAGCAGGACCGCACCGACTACTACTACGACGACACCGACCGGCGGAAGAGCGCCAAGCAGGGCGACAACAAGGGCCGCCGTGCGGACACCGCCGGCCGTGGGGCCACCCCGCCCCCGCCGGCACCGCTCGGGCCGACCGGCGTGGCCCGCCCCACCACTGGCACGCCCTCGGGCGGCATTCCCCGCCCCACCGGGACGCTGCGACCCCCGCTCGACCCGAACGACCCGCTCGCGAAGCTCGACGCCATGACTCGCCTCGACGGCACACCGCCTCGCAGCAGCAACCGCGCCGCCGAGCTGAACATCGACGAGATCGACGAGTTCCTCCGCCAGCAGCCACCGTCCCCGCCGCGGTGACCCAGGTGGACACGGTGCCAGCGCGAACGGTGCCAGCGCGAACGGTGCCCGCGCGAACGGTGTCGACGTGAGCTCGCGGTTCGCCTCCGCCGGCGTGGTGGCCGCCGCGATCGCCTACCTCGCCGGCCTCGCCCTGGCGATGAACACCGTCGCCTACGACATCTGGGGCGTGCTCGTGGTGGCGCCACCGATGACGGTCGTCACCGTGCTCGTGCTGCGCCGGGGCTTCCGCGACGAGCAGGCCGTGCTGGTGCTGCCGTTGCTGGTGGGCTTCGCCGCCAAGTTCGTCGGCAGCGCCGCCCGCTACTGGATCGCGTTCGACGTGTACGGCGGCAACGCCGACGCCGGTCGCTACCACGCGTTCGGCGTCGGCGTGGCCGGCCGCTTCTGGAGCGGAGAGGTGAACCCCACCGACCTGATCCCCACCGCCACCGGCACCCAGTTCGTGGAGGAGTTCACCGCCCTCCTCTACTCGCTCGTCGGTTCCAGCCGGATGGCCGGCTTCGTGCTGTTCGGCTGGTTCGCGTACTTCGGCATCGTGCTGTTCGTGAAGGCCGGGTGCACGGCCGTGCCCGGCCTCGCCCGACGCCGCTACGCCTGGCTGTGCGCGCTCGCGCCGAGCCTCGTGTACTGGCCGTCGTCGATCGGCAAGGAAGCACTGATGACGTGCTCGCTCGGCATCGCCACCTACGGCATCGCCCGCATCGTCACCCGCCGCCGCTTCGCCTCATCGATCGCGATCGTGGCCGCCGGCCTGCTCATCGCCGCGCTCATCCGTCCGCACATCGCCGGCGTGTGGCTCGCCGCCACCATGCCCGCCCTGCTCGTCACCCTCGGCGGCTCGCTGCGCGGCGCCACCCGCGGCCAGCGGCGCGGCGCCGAGGTGATGGCGCTCGTCGCCGTGGTGGCCGTCGCCGGCATGGCCCTCGTGTTCGTGGGCCAGGTGGCGATCCGCTACCTGCAACCGAGCGACGACGAGACCGGCTCGGTCACCGAGAGCGTCACCTCGATCCTCGACGAGACCCTCCGCCGATCCGACCAGGGTGGCTCCAACTTCGTGCCGCCCACCATCGACGGCCCGCAGGACTGGCCGTTCGCCGTCGTGCGCACCCTCACCCGACCGCTGCCGCACGAGGCCAGCGGACTGCTGCAACTGCTGTCGGCCGCCGAGATGGCCGTGTTCCTGGGCCTCTGCCTGCTCGGGTGGCGACGCCTGCTCGCACTCCCCCGGCTCGTGATCACCACCCCGTACCTGGCGTTCGCGGTGTCGATCCTGTTCATGGCCGGGCTCGCCTACTCCAGCTTCGCCAACCTCGGCATCCTCACCAGGCAGAAGTCGCTGGTGTTCCCGCTGCTGCTGCTCATCCCCTGCCTCCCCGCCGGCCGCCCACCCCGGGACGAGCCACCTCGCGAAGTCGACGCCGACCGCACCCTCGTCCGCGCCTGACGCCGCGAGCGCGATCAGCGATGCGGTCGCCACCGCCGCTCATCGCCCATCGCCCATCGCCCATCGCTGGGAGGTCAGCCCGGGGTGAAGCCGTTCACGTCGACCACCACGTCGGTCGCCACGTTCGACAGCAGGCACACCCTGCCGCCCGCGCCCACCTTCGCGATCACCGCGTTCGGGATCGTCATGCCACGCTCGAAGTTGAGGTTCGAGCTGTTCGGCACCGCCGTGCCGCACGGGAACACCGTGAGATAGCCGGAGGCCACCGGGTTCGTCACCGTCACGTTCAGCACCACCGCTGATGCATCCGCCGGCACCGTGCCACGCCCCGTCACCTGCAGCTCGGTCACCTGCATCGACGACCGCTGCCCGATGCGAGCAGCCACCCTGTCGACCGTGGCACCGTCGGAGCGGGTGTCCATGAGCCGCGCCGGCGTGAGCGCCGAGTAGCTGGAACCCGCCAGGTGGTACCCGGTCACGTCCACCACGAAGTGCGTGAACCCACTGGTGAACAGGCAGATCGACCCGTTCGTACCGATGCGGGACACCACCGCGTTCGAGATGGTGGCCTGATCCCAGAAATTCACGTTCGAGCTGAGCGGCACCGCCTCACCGCACGGGTACACCGTCACGTACCCGTTGCCGACGGAGCCGGTCACCGTGAGGTTCACCACCACCGACCCGGCGTTCGACGGCACACCACCGCGCCCCGTGACAGGCAGCTCCGTGGAGTACCCCGCGAGCCGCAGACCACCGCCGGCCGCGAGCCCGTCGAACGTCACGCCGTCGAGACGGCTGTCCATCAACCGCGCCGGCGTGATCGCCACGAACCCCGACCGGCTCGGGTGGTAGCCGTTCACGTCCACCACCAGCTGCGCCGGCGTGCTCGTGTAGACGCACACCCCGCCGCCCGCACCGATCTTCGACACCACCGCGTTCGGCAGGGTGGCACCCGCCCAGTAGTTCAGGCTCGAGCTCAGCGGCATCGTGGTGCCGCACGGGAACACGGTCACGAACCCGTCCGACGGCGCACCCGTCACCGTCACGTTCAGCACCGCCGCCGACGCATCCACCGGCACGCCGCCACGATCCGCCACCTGCAACTCGGTCACCTGGCCGGCGGTGCGAGCGCCGATGCCGGCGAACCGGCCGTCGACCGTGGACGCACCCGGCCGCGTGTCCATCAACCGGCCCGGCTCGAGCGGCACGTAGCTGCCCGGCGCCACGTAGGCCATGAGGTTCGGGGTCCCCGGCGCCACACCGGTCAGCGAGTTCGGCGTCGCGGTGTCACGCAGCCGCTGCAGCACCTGCGCCGGCGTGAGCCACGGCTCGCGCTGCAGCATCAGCGCCACGATGCCCGCCACGTGCGGCGACGCCATCGACGTCCCGTCGAGCACCGCTGTCGCGACCGTCGACAGGTGGTACGTGGACGTGATGTCCTCGCCCGGCGCGAACACGTCGACGCACCCACCCTGGTTGGAGAAGCCGGACACGACGCCCAGCCAGTCCGTGGCCCCCACCGACACCACGTTCGGTGCGCCTGCGGGCGAGTAGCCACAGGCGTCCATGCCCTGGTTGCCCGCCGCCACCACCACCGTCACGCCGTCCTCGATCACGTTGGTCACGAAGGTCTCGAGCGTGAAGTTGAGCGGACCGGTGATGCTCATGTTCAGCACCGCCGGCTGACCCGGCTGGTGGTGGTTCACCACCCACGTCAGTCCGTTGATCAGGTTGAACGTCGAGTGCACCCCGTCGCACGCGCCCGTGCGCACCGGCACGATCGTGACGTTCTTCGCCACGCCGTAGGTGGCGCTGCCGATGGTGCCCGCCACGTGCGTGCCGTGGCCACGGCAGTCGGTGGTGCCGGTACCGCCCACGAAGCTGACGCCCGGCTGCACCCGGCCGCCGAAGTCCACGTGGTCGCCGCGCACACCCGAGTCGATCACGTACGCCGTGACACCCGTGCCGTCGGCCGCGACGTCGAACCCACCGTTCAAGCGCCACGAGCGCTGGTCGATGCGGTCGAGCCCCCAGGGCGCGGACGTCTGCACCGCCTGCTCCTGCACCGCCTGCTCCTGGGCACGCTGCTCGGCCGCCTCCGCCGAGCCCTCGCCGCCCACCGGGGCAGCACCCGCCGACCGGGCCGCCGAGGACGCCGCGGTCTCGGGCGAGTCGACGAGCACATTCGGCAGCACGTCCGCCACACCGTCGGTGGCGGCGAGCGCATCGAGCGCTCCGGCGTCACCGTACACGTGCGCGACCGTGGGGCTGTCGCCCGCCGCGTCGATCACCCCGGCGACCGTGACGCCCGACGACGCGAGCGTCGCGTCCACGGCGGCACGGCCGACCTGCGGATCGAAGCGCACCAGATGGCCGTCGTGCGGCAGACCGGCGAGCGCTGCCTCGGCCGCTTCGGCCGTCTCCGCCGTCTCCGCCGTCTCCGCCGTCTCGGCCATCGCGTCACGCGCCGAGCCGTCCTCGACCGCGCCCGTCGAACCATCGGCAACGGCGTCCGCAGGCGCGGGCGCGTCCGCGGCCACGCGCTGCTGAGCGAGGGTGCTGCACAGCAGGGCCAGCACCACGCCGCCCGTCGTCGCCAGAGCACGACGTCGACCCGCCTGCCTGCGAACACCCATCTCGAACCTCCGCCCCTTCCCGGACGCCGCGTTCCCGAGCGACCATCATCCCTCCAACGGGTGTGGCCCTGACAAGCACCCATTCTCACCGATGCGAACACACCGCGTGCATCGCCCCACGATGTGCGCGAACCCCCAGCACGACGGCCCGGGTCCCCGCCAAGCCTTGACGCGAGTCACTGGGCCGGACGGCCCACACGCCGACGGCCCGGACCGGCACACGTTCCCGATCCGACGTCGCGACCTAGCCTGCAGCCCATGACCAGCACCCCCGCGCCACGACGCGTCACCGTCACCGGCGGTGCCGGCTTCATCGGCGGCAACCTGTGCCGGGCACTGCTCGCCGCCGGCTGCGAGGTCACGGTCCTCGACGACCTCTCCACCGGCGACCGCCGCAACCTCCTCGACGGCACCGGCCCCGGCACGGCCGAACCACGTCCGATCGACGTCCGCGTCGTGGAGGGCACGATCCTCGACGACGCTGCGCTCGACGACGCCATCGCCGGCGCCGACACCGTGGTGCACCTCGCCGCACTCGGCAGCGTGCCCCGCAGCGTGGCCGACCCGCTCGCCTCCCACCACGCCAACGCCACCGGCACGCTCATGGTGCTCGAGGCCGCCCGCCGCCACGGCGGCCTGCACACGATCGTCGCGTCGAGCTCGTCGGTGTACGGCAGCAACCCGATCCTGCCCAAGCACGAGGAGCTCGCCACCCGCCCGCTCTCGCCGTACGCGGGCAGCAAGCTCGTCACCGAGGGCTACACCCTCGCCTGGGGCACCAGCTACGGCATGCCCACGCTCGCGTTCCGGTTCTTCAACGTGTTCGGCCCGCTGCAACCGGCCGGCCACGCCTACGCCGCCGTGCTGCCCTCGTTCGTGCACGCCGCCCTCACCGGCACCCCGCTCACCGTGCACGGCGACGGCACCCAGAGCCGCGACTTCACCTACGTCGGCACCGTGGTCGCCGCGATCACCGACGCCGTGCTGCGCCGCGTGTCGAGCCCCGGCCCGGTGAACCTCGCGTTCGGCACCCGCGTCACCCTCCTCGACGCCATCGCCGAGCTGGAGGCGATCCTCGGCCACACCGTCGAGCGCGTGCACACCCCCAACCGCGCCGGCGACGTCCCCCACAGCCAGGCCGACACCACCCGCCTCGGCGAGCTGTTCCCCGGCATCACCCCGACCCCCTTCGCCGAGGGCCTCCGCGCCACCGTCGACTGGATGCGCACCACCCTCTGACCCCGGCGCGCCCGCCCCGCGCACCTTCTGTGTCACCACACGGAACGTGCGTGCCCTCTGTGCGGTCACGCAGAACCCGGCCGCACCCGACGGCGTTGCCGAACCACCCGCGCACCGGTCGACTCCGCCGCGTGACGCCATCCCGCCGCGCCGCCGCGGCCGCGGATGGTCAGCTCCCTCCGGAGCTTCGAGGCCGAGACCCGAGCGGCATCCCGATCGAGCCCTTCCTGGCGCTCTCCCAGCTCCTCGACGAGGCCGGCGAACGCCGACGACCGCAGACGCTCATCCGTGTCGACGTCCACCTCCCGGGCACGCCCGTGGTGGCGGAGACGCTCGCCCGACGACGTGGTGGCCGACGTGCGGGAGGCGCTCGGACGGGTCCGGTGAGAACGGGTCGTCTGTCCCTCCCGGGCGGCGGTGAGCCCGGCCTAGTGTCGAGGTGTCGCCCGCGGTGGGCAGCACGTCTCGGGAGGGCCACATGGACACCACCAGCACGGACACGACCAGCACTCGCCGGGCCATCGCACGACGGGCCATCGCACGACGGATCGCCACGGCCGTCGGGCTCGCCGCAGCGTTCGCGATCGGCGTCACCGTGCCGTCCGGCGCGGCACCGTCGACGGACGGCACGTCGACCGCGGCGATCACCGAACGCGGCGACACACTGCTCGCCGCCCGCGGCGTGCAGAAGCGCAGCGGCGACCTCGAGGGAACAGAGCGTCTCGAGCGCACGGAGGCGCCGGCGCAGACCGAGGGCATCGCCGGCGGCTTCGTGTTCGTGGCGATCACGCCGTACCGCACGCTCGACAGCCGCAACTACGTCGACGGCTTCATGTTCGGCGGCGACGAGGTGGTGTTCTCCGTCCTCGTCGACGAGTTCAACGTGCCGCGCATCCCGAGCACGGCAGTGGCGGTGACCTACAACCTCACCGTCGACGGCACCGTCGGCGCCGGGTTCTGCGCCGCCTTCCCCGGCCCGGCGCTGTGGCCGGGCAACTCGTCGATCAACTGGACCGGCTCGCGCCAGACGATCGCCAACGGCGGTGTGGCCGGCATCGGACGGCTCGACGAGGACGGCCAGATCTCGATCTACTGCGGTCCCACGAGCCGCTCGATCGGCACCGACTTCATCCTCGACATCACCGGCTACTACTTCTGACCCGGAGGCCGGTCGGTCACCCGATCGGCCACGAGGGCGATCACCACGGCGACCACGGTGGACGCCGCCACCGCCACCACGACCGCGACGACCGCCGGCCGCGGCACCGGCTCGAGCGCTCCGGTGCGCGCGACGGCCACCGTCGCCGCGCACCCGACGGCTGCGACGACCGCCGGCACCGGCAACCGGCCCACCGGCATCCAGCCCACCCGCAACCGACCCATCGGCAGCGTCCCCACGAGCGACCGGTCGCCGCCGGACCGCATCGCCGGCACGAGCGCGCACGCGACCGGTACGAGCACGAACGGCCACACCGCGAACAGCGCACCCACGAGCGCGCTCACCCGACCGGTCGCACCGAACAGACCCGCCCACACCACCCAGGCGTACAGCGCGCTCGTCACCCACCACGGCAGCGACCGTCGCGCTCCCACCTCCACCACCACCGCGATCGCCACCACCACGGCCACCTGCGGGATCTGATCCGTCTCGGGCACGCAGCAGTAGACGGCGAACAGCGCACCACCGATCAGCGCCGGCACGGCACCGGGTTGCGGCCACCACCGCTGCACCCACGGCACCACCACGGCCACCCAGGCCACGACCAGCACGCCCGCCACCGCCGCCCAGCGGTGCGCCGACAACGTCGACGCATCCCAGCCACGAGCCACCGCCCACGCGCCGAGCACCCCGCCCCACATCGACCGGACCGGCCACGCGGGCGCCATCGGCCAGACCCTAGCCGTGCGTCACCGTCCACCGGCCCGACCGTGCAGCCGACCGACTCCGACCGTGCCGCCCGGCTCGTCGAGCGACCCCACCTGCCCGACCTCGCCGACCGGGAACTAGCCTCGACCACGTGGTGCCGTCATCGGTCGAGCCGTCATCGGTCGAGCCGTCATCGGTGTCGGTCCTCTGCGTCTGCAGCTACAACCGCACCCGTTCGGTGATGATGGCCGCGCTCCTCGAGCACCACGCCCGCGAGCTCGGCGCACCCGTGCGCGTGAGCAGCGCCGGTGTGCGCGCCGACGGCGGACTCGCCACCGTGGAGACGCTGAAGCTGCTGTCGAACCTCGGGATCGACCTGCGCGGCCACCGGGCGTCGCCGCTCACCGACGAACGCCTCGACGCCGCCGACCTCGTCGTCACCGCCGAGCACGACCACGTCGTCACGATCGCCGCCCGCCGCCCCGACGCGTTCCACCGCACGTTCACCCTGCCCGAACTCGTCGACCGTGCACGGCGCGTGGGCGGCCGGCTGGGCGGACCCGTGGCCGACTGGCTCGACGTGCTCGACGAGGGTCGCCCCGCCGGGTTCGCCTACCTCGACGCAGGTGGTTCCGGACACGTCGGCGAGATCGACGACCCGACCGGCCTCGACCGACGCACCTGGCACCGCGTGTTCGACCAGGTGGACGACCTCACCCGCACACTCGCCCAGGCACTCACGTGATGCGCACCGCCCTGGCCACCGCGGTGAAGGAACTCAGCCGCGCCACCGACGTCGTGCTCGCCCGCCACCCGGGCGTCACCGTGCTCGTGTACCACCGCGTGGGTGGCGGCTCGGACAGCGCCGTCGACCTGCCCGTCGACGTGTTCGACCGCCACCTCACCCACCTGGCCGCGCACACCATCGTGGTGTCGCTCGACGAGGCGGTCGAGCGGCTCGAGTCGGCGTCCGGCGACCCGCGCCGCGACGAGCCGTGTGTCGTCATCACCTTCGACGACGGCACCGCCGACTTCACCGACCACGCCGTCCCGGCCCTCGTTCGCCACGGCCTGCCGGCCACCCTGTACGTGGCCACCTCGTTCGTCGACGAGCAGACACCGTTCCCGTGGGGCGCGCCGCCGACCACCTGGGCGGCGCTGCGCGACGCCACGGCCACCGGCCTGATCACCGTCGGCTCGCACACCCACTCGCACTGGCTGCTCGACCGGCTCGAGCGGCACGCGATCGACGACGACCTCGACCGCTCGATCGAGCTCATCGGCACCCACCTCGGTCGCGCCCCCGCGCACTTCGCCTACCCCAAGGCGCTGCCCGGCTCGGCCCAGGCCGAGATCGCCGTCCGCCGCCGCTTCCGCACCGCGGCGCTCGCCGCGAACCGCGTGAACCGTCCCGGCCGCACCGACCTCCACCGCCTGTGGCGCACGCCGACACAACGCAGCGACACCGACGCCCATCTCGCCGCCAAGGCCGCCGGCGGGATGCGGCTCGAGGGCGAGCTCCGTGCGCTCGCCGCCCGCGTGAAGTACCGCGGGGCCACCCGATGAGCCCCGCACCTGCACGCGGCGGACGGCCCACCGTGGTGCACCTCACCACCACCGACATGAGCCTCGACTGGCTGCTCGCCCCGCAGCTGCGCGCCTTCGCCGCCGCCGGCTACGACGTCGTCGGCATGTCGGCAGCCGGACCGCACGTCCCGAACCTCGCGGCGATGGGCATCCCCCACGTCGACGTGCCCGGCTTCACCCGCTCCACCGACCCGCTGCAGGACCTGCGCGCGTTCGTGCAGCTCGTCCGGCTGCTGCGCCGCATGCGCCCCGACATCCTCCACACCCACAACCCGAAGCCCGGCATCCTCGGCCGCATCGCCGGCCGCCTCGCCCGTGTGCCGCTCGTGGTGAACACCCAGCACGGTCTCTACGCGCAGCCCACCGACCGGTGGCAGCGCCGCCTCCCCGTCTACGCCGCCGAGCGCGTCGCCGCGTGCTTCTCGCACGTGGAACTGGTGCAGAACCCGGAGGACGTCGACACCCTCGTGCACACCCTGCGCATCCCCGCCCGCAAGGTGCGGCTGCTCGGCAACGGCATCGACCTCGACCACTTCGACCCCGACCGGATCGACCCCGCCGTCCGCGCGGCACGCCGGGCCGAGTGGGGCGTCGCCGACGACGAGGCGGTCGTGGGCGTCGTCGGCCGGCTGGTGCGCGAGAAGGGCATCGTCGAGATCCTCGACGCCGCCCACCGGCTGCGCACCGGCGGACACCCCGCACGCATCGTGGTGGTCGGACCCGCCGACCCCGGCAAGGCCGACGCCGTCGACGCCGGCGCCGTCCGCCGCGCCGCCGACGACGGCGTGGTGTTCGCCGGCGAACGCACCGACATGCCCGAGTGCTATGCGGCCATGGACCTGTTCCTCACCGCCAGCTGGCGCGAAGGGTTCCCGCGCAGCGCGATGGAGGCGGCCGCGATGCGCCTGCCGACCGTCGCCACCGACATCCGCGGCAACCGCCAGGTGGTGGACGACGGCGTGACCGGGGTGCTCGTGCCCGTGCGCGACCCGGAGGGCCTCGCCGGCGGGGTGCGAGCGCTGCTCGCCCGCCGCGACGAGTGGCCGTCGATCGGCGCCGCAGCGCGAACCCGGGCGCACACCGACTTCGATCAGCGCACCGTGATCGAACGCACCCTCGCCGCGTACCGCTCGCGCAGCTGACCGACCGCCGTGACCGCGCCGCCGGCCCAGCGGTCGGTCAACCGCGGCTCGGGTGGTCGCGGATGAAGAGCGCGTCCACCAGATCGATGACGGCCCGCTCGCGCACCTCGGCCGACGCGTCGGGACCGCCGAGCTCGGCGTTGGTGCGGAACGGCATCCGCATCGGCGACGCATCGGGGAGCGGCACGTCGTCGATCAGGTTCCGCCGGCTGATCGCCACACCCGCCGACGGATCGTCGATCAGGGCGCTCCTCACCAACGACACCACCTGCTGGCGCAGCTCCGCATCGCCGGGCATCACCACCGCCGCGTAGACCCCGGGGCCGGTGGCGGTGAACGCCGCACGGCCGGCACCGACGAGCAGCACCCAACTCGCCGACCGCTCGGGCCCGACGGTGTCGACCCGGATCGCCGTGGTGGCGCCGTGGACGGCGACGTGCAGCGCGATCAACTCGGCGTCGAGCTCGACGACCTCACTCTGCGGATCGTCGCCCTCGTGCCCGCCCTCCTCGCCGTGCTCCACCACGCGGCAGATGCCCCGAGCCACCAGGCTCGCCAGTCCGGCGGCCACCAACGCGTCGCGCGACACCCGCTGACCGGCCGGGTGCTCCAGCAGATCGAGCAGCGGCGGCTCGGTGCCGTCGTCGCCGAGCGACAGCAGGAACTCGAGCTCGGCGAAGGTGAGCAGCATGCGGCACGCTCCCCCGATCCGGTGAACGGACGGTCAACGCCCGAGGTCAGCGGCCCGAGAGACCGGCCGGCGAGCCGACAGACCGGTCGGCGACCCGCCCCTCGGCCTCACCCCGGACGATCCTTCGGGAGTGCGTGCATGGTGACCACCTGCCCGTTCGACACGCCCGAGCCGGTCAGCACCATCGGCACCGTACGGGCGAGGATCCGCAGGTCACCGGTCAGCGACCGCTCCTCCACGTACCGCACGTCGAGGGCGAGGCGCTCGGGCCAGTCGACCAGGTTGCGGCCGTGCACCTGCGCGAGCCCGGTGATGCCCGGCTTCACCTCGAACCGGCGGTACTCGTCGCCCCGGTAGCGGGGCCAGTAGTGCACCGGCAGCGGCCGCGGCCCCACGAGGGTGACGTCGCCGCGCAACAGGTTCCACAGCGACGGCAACTCGTCGATGCTCGACGCCCGCAGGAGGCGGCCCAGCCGGCCGAGTCGGAACTCGTCGAACTCGGGTCCCTCCCTACCCGGCGCCGGGTGGTGCATCGTGCGGAACTTCAACAGCACGAACGGCCGTCCGGCGAGGCCGAGGCGGCGCTGGCGGAACAGGATCCCGCGACCCATCCGGACCCGGATCGCGACGGCGGTGGCCGCCAGCAGCGGCGCGAGCACCAGCAGCCCCAGCGAGGCCACCACCACGTCGACCGCGCGTCGCAGGGCTGCGGACCCCCACGCCCCGCCGCGAGCGACGGGGTTCATCCGCTTCGGGGTGCCTGGCGAGCCGGCACGCCCGTCACCATCGCACCGTCCGGGACGTCGTGCACCACCACGGCGCCCGCACCGATCACGACCCGCGCACCGATCGTGACGTTCGGCAGCACCCTCGCCCCGACGCCCACCAGCGTGCCCGCACCCACACGCACGCCGCCGCAGATCGCGACGCCGGGAGCGACGTGCACGAACTCGCCGATCCGGCAGTCGTGATCGACGCTCGCGTTGGTGTTCACGATCACCCCGCGACCGATCACCGTCGCCGCGTTCACGATCGCACCCGGCAGCAGCGCGGCACCGTCGTGCACCGTGGCCGAGCGCGACACGCAGGCGAACCGGCTGACCGCGGTGGCATGCACGAGGCCGTCGGCGTCGCAGCGGTGGGTGACCGCGGCACGGGCGGCGTTGTCGCCGATCGCCACGAACACCCGGTCGACCCCGAGCGACGCAGCGACGGTGTCGACCTCGGCATCCAGCCCCACCACCGGCACACCGAACCCGTCGATCGCCGTGCCGTCGCCGCTCACCGCGCCGACGACGTCGTGGCCGTGGTCGAGGAACGCCTCCAGGCACACCCGAGCATGACCTCCCGCACCCACGAGGAGCACTCGCAGCTGTGCACCGGCCGCCCGATCCGTCACCCGGTCCACCCTAGCCAGACGGGCGCACGCCGACGGTCACATCGCGACCGGGATGCGCGCCGCTGCGGGTCCACCGGCGAGCGACCGGCGGTCACCCCGGCGCTCCCGGTACCATCGGCCGCCATGCGTCCTCCTCGCACCCCCGGCACCCGTGCGGGCGCCGCCGGTCTCGGCCTCGCCCTCGTGCTCACGCTGGGCGCCTGCAGCGACGACGACCCGTCCGCCGCCCCCACCGCGACCACCGGCGCGACCGCGACCACCGCCACAGACGCGACCGACCCCGCCGGCTCGACCGGCACCAGCGGCGCGACCGATGCGGGCACGGGCACGGTGGACGGGGCGGGTGGGGACGGGGCGGATGCGGACGTGGCGGATGTGGACGTGGCGGATGTGGACGTGGCGGGTGCGGCGGTGGTGATCGTGGCCACCGGCGACGCCGGCGCGCTCGCCGCCACCGCGGCGATCATCGACGACCGCCTGGCCGAGCTCGGCCTCGCCGGCGGCACCGGGGTCGACGGCTCCGAGCTCACCATCGCCGTCGACGACGCCCAGGGCCTGTCCGGCGACGACCTCGTGTCACTGCTGACCCGCTCGGGACAGGTGCTGCTGCGCCCCGCGCTCGAGTGCCTCGACGAGGCCACCGCCGAGGCCACCGAGGTCGTGCGCGCCCCCACCGATCCCACCGCCACGCTCACCCTCCCGCTCGGCCGCGTCGGCGAGTGCACCGTCGGCCCGGCGGGCGCGACCGGCGACGTGTTCGAACCGGGTAGCGCCCGCACCGTGCTGCTCGGCGAGTCGTGGGGCCTGCAGGTGCTGCTGCGCGAGGGCCCCGACGGTGTCGACCGGTGGAACGAGCTCGCCCTCGCGTGCTTCACCGCCGACGTCACGTGCCCCACTCAGCGGCTCGCGATCGAGTCCGACGGCCTGATCCTCACCGCACCGGTGCTCAACGCCCCCGAGTTCGCCCGCGAGGTGCAGCTGGGCGGCACGTTCACCGAGACCGACGTGACGGCGCTCGCGCTGGCACTCAACTCCGGCGCGCTCCCCACGGCGCTCGAGGTCACCTCCGTCACCGGCGGCTGACCCGGCGCGACCCGGCGACGATCCGACCTGGGCGCGAACCCCCGATCCGCGCGCGGGCGTATCCTCGGACCATGCACGCCGACTCACGCATCTACGTCGCCGGTCACGCCGGCCTGGTCGGATCGGCCGTCGTGCGGCGGCTCGAACGCGAGGGCTACACCAACATCCTCACCGCCTCGCGCCAGCAACTCGACCTGCGCGATCAGGCCGAGGTGTCGCACTGGTTCAAGGCCAACCGCCCCGAGTACGTGTTCCTGGTCGCCGGCACGGTCGGCGGCATCATGGCCAACAGCACCCGCCCGGCCGAGTTCATCTACGACAACCTGATGATCCACGGCACCGTGGTGCACGCCGCCCACCAGTACGACGTCACCAAGCTGCTGTACCTCGGCTCCAGCTGCATCTACCCGCGACAGGCCACCCAGCCGATCACCGAGGAGCAGCTCCTCACCGGCCCGCTCGAGCCCACCAACGAGTGGTACGCGATCGCGAAGATCGCCGGCATCAAGCTCTGCCAGGCCTACCGGCAGCAGTACGGCCGCGACTTCATCAGCGCGATGCCCACCAACCTGTACGGGCCCAACGACAACTTCGACCTCACCTCGAGCCACGTGCTGCCCGCGCTCATCCGCAAGTTCCACGACGCCCGCACCGCCGGTGTCGACGAGGTGGAGATCTGGGGCACCGGCTCGCCGATGCGCGAGTTCCTGCACGTCGACGACCTCGCCGACGCGTGCCTGCACCTGATGCTGCACTACAGCGACCACTCGCACATCAACGTCGGCACCGGCGTCGACCTGTCGATCCGCGAGCTCGCCGAGAAGATCCGCGACCTCGTGCACCCGCCCGCGCAGCTGCGCTTCGACACCTCGAAGCCCGACGGCACCCCGCGCAAGGTGCTCGACGTCACCCGGCTGCACGCCACCGGCTGGCGCCCGACGATCGACCTCGACGCCGGCATCGCGAGCACCTACCAGTGGTTCCTCGACCAGCTCGCGACGAGCGAGCACGAGGGTCTGCGCGGCATGGCCACCGCGACCGCCTGATCCCACGCGTCGACCGACGCCGACCACACGGGTTCGACCACGGATCTGGACGAAGCGTCGACGGTCGGGCCGCGATGGCCGGCGCGTGCTCCGTCACCCTGCGCACCACCCCCGCCACCGGGGACGGCCGGACGACGTCGATCCGAGCGGTCGTGCAGCACCGACCCGACTCCGGCGAGCTCGCCGTGAACTCCTGGCGGGTGAGCAACCGACCGTGACGACGTTGACGAGACCTTGCCGCGATCTGACCGGTGCGACGCAGCCCGGCACCGCACGTGGCCGATCCGTGAGACCTTCTTGACTCGGTTCGGCGGGCATCGCGACCGATCACAGACACGTGGCGTCGGAGCGGATTCGGAAGGGTGACCCGTCGATCGACGACGTCCTCGCGGCCCTCCGCCGCGCCGCCGAACGCGACGGCGTGGAGGACGTCGACGCCGTCGTCGCCCAGTTCGCGACCTTCGTCCGCGCCCAGGCGCCGCACCTCGCCTCGGCACCGCGGCGCCACAGCTCCGGCAGTCGGTCGGGGGGCGGGGCGCGGACGCTCGCGCTCCTCGGCAGCGCCGCAGTGATCGCCGGGCTGGTCGCCGGCGTCGCCACGGGCAGGATCGCCAATCCGCTGCGGTCCACCACGTCCGCGACCGCGGACGCCTCCGACGGCACGTCCGACGACGCCCCGCTCCCGGTCGGCGTCACCCCGAACCTCGGGCAGGGCGGCGGCACCGCAGGTTCCGGTGCGACGGGTGTCCCCGCGCCGGGCGGTGCCGGTGACGGCGGAGCCGTCGACCCCCTTCAGTCCGGCGGCGAGACCCTGATCGAGATCGGCGCCGACGACGTGGTGGACTCGCCGGTCGCAGCGATGACGTTCAGCGACCCCGACGCCGTGGTGCTCGACCAGGCATCGGCCGGCCCCACCGACACCTCGCCGGTCTCGCCGGTCTCGCCGGCCGCGCCGGCGATGACCTCCCCGGCGGTGACGTCCCCGGGCGACACGACCGCGCCCGCCACCACGACCACCACGACCACCACGACCACCACGGTGCCCAGCCCCACGACGACGGCGCCCCTGCAGGAGTCGCCCGCCGCCCCCCTCGCCGACCCGCCGGCAGGACCCCCTGCAGCCCCTGCAGCCCCTGCGGCCCCTGCAGCCCCGGACGATGGCACGGGAGGAGACCCGGCATGACCGACACCACGCTCCGCCTCTCGACCGGCGACGTCATCGGCACCACACGCAGCAGTCGCCTGTTCCGCACCCGCGTGCCCCGACCGGCGGGCACGGTCCGACTCGGGCCGGAGCGAACCGGCGCCGCCAGAACTAACCTCTCCCCCGTGCTCCAGCATGCCCAGCCCCCCGCCGTGCTGCCCCAGGCGAACGAACCGTGCTGGTGCGGCAGCGGCCGCAAGTACAAGCGCTGCCACAAGCCCCTCGAGGGCCGTGTGCTCCAGGGTGTCGTGTCGCCGCGGCTCGAGGTGCCCGCCCACATCGAGCGCCCGCCGTACGCCGACACCGGCATCGTGCAGCGCTGGGCCGAACCGCGCGTCAAGTCGCCCGAGGTGATCGAGCGGATGCGCCACGCCGGTCACACGGCCGCCGCGGTGCTGCGCCTCGCCGGCGAGTTCGTCCGGCCCGGCATCACCACCGACGAGATCGACCGCTACGTCCACCAGCTCTGCATCGACCGCGGCGCCTACCCGAGTCCGCTCAACTACAACGGCTTCCCGAAGAGCGTGTGCACCAGCGCGAACGAGGTCATCTGCCACGGCATCCCGGACTCACGGGTGCTGCAGGACGGCGACATCCTCAACATCGACGTCACCTGTTACGTCGGCGGCGTCCACGGCGACACCAACGCCACGTTCTTCGTCGGCGACGTCGACCCCGCCAGCCGTCACCTCGTGCAGGTCACCGAGGAGTGCACCTGGTACGGCATCGAGGCCGTCGTGCCGGGCCGCCCGCTCAGCGACATCGGCCGGGCGATCGAGTCGCACGCCAAGAAGCACCGCTACGGCGTCGTGAAGGCCTTCATCGGCCACGGCATCGGCGAGCAGTTCCACACCGACATCCAGGTGCTGCACTACTACGACCAGCGGGCGAACATGATCATGCGGCCCGGCATGACCTTCACGATCGAACCGATGATCACGATGGGCACCTGGCAGCACAAGATGGTGTTCGACGACGACTGGACCGCGGTCACCGCCGACGGCAAGCGCACCGCCCAGTTCGAGCACACCTGCCTCGTGACCGACGACGGCGTCGAGGTGCTCACCGCGTCGGGCGGCGCCAGCCCGAGCGCCCCCTGGCGCCGCTGACCCGGATCGGGTCGGCGCGACGGCGGTCGCCGCATCAGCGCGACGTCGGCAGTCGCGTCAGAGCGACTTCAGCAGCCGCGTGAGGGTCTCGCGCAGGACCGTCGACGAGGTGTGCGGCGTGTACGGGAAGTAGTGCACCGTCGCACCCACCTCGGCCATCTCGACCTCGAGCTGGTGACCCTTCTCGGTGTCCTTCCAGTCGTCGCCCTTGAAGATCACGTCGAAGCGGTGCTCGCGCCACACCACCCGCTTGTCGCGTGAGGTGTCGGTGACCGCAGCGTCGACGTAGGTGATCGCACGCACGATCTCCAACCGCTCCTCGAACGGCACGATCGGCCGGTACCCCTTCATGCGCTCCACCGCGTCGTCCACCACAACCCCCGCAATGAGGTGGTCGCAATGCTCCCGCGCGCGCCGGAGAATGTTCAGGTGCCCGATGTGGAAGAGATCGAACACACCCGGCACGTAGCCGACGACAGGGCGGCTCGGAGCAGCGGGCTGGGTCATGACGTCGATCTCCTCGAGAGGTCGAGCCGCTGAGCGGCCGGGGGACACGGTGACAGGAACGGTGACAGGAACGGTGACAGGAACGGTGACAGGAACGGTGACAGGAACAGGGCGGACGCGGAGTGGCCTTCGGCCGGTGTCGACGGTGTCGACGGTGTCGACGGTGTCGACGTCGTCGACGGTGTCGACCGGGATGACGAGGACCGCGGCGGTGAGGACGGCAGCCGGTGCACACCTGGCGGGAGCGGTCACCCACCGTCCGTTTCTCGACACGGCCGAAACAGACTCGCGCCACGTCGTCGTCACCCTACCGGCGTACCACGGGGCGGGCAGGGACAGTACGAGAGCATGAACGCGTCATCGCGCGCCACCCCACGGTGTGGTTCTCCGACCGTGGGCGCAGTGTCATGAAGATCGCGATGGTGGGCACCCGGGGTGTCCCGGCGCGCTACGGCGGCTTCGAGACGGCCGTCGAGGAGATCGGGAGCCGGCTCGTCGAGCGCGGCCACGAGGTCACCGTCTACTGCCGGCGCCCGGCGGACGGCTCGCCCGCACCTGCCGAACACCTGGGCATGCGACTCGTCCACCTGCCGGCGCTGCGCACCAAGGTGCTCGAGACGCTCACGCACACGGCGCTGTCGTCGGCGCACGTCGCGCTGCAGCGCCGCGCCCACGACGTGGCGTTCGTCTTCAACTCGGCGAACTCCCCGTTCGTCCCCCTGTTCCGCGCGCGTCGCATCCCGGTGGCGGTCCACGTCGACGGCCTGGAGTGGCGGCGCGCCAAGTGGGGCGGAGCCGGACGCAACTACTACCGCATGGCCGAGAGCCTCGCCGTACGCTGGGGCGACGCGCTGATCGCCGACGCCGAGGGCATCTCCGACTACTACCGCGACGAGTTCGGTGCGTCCACCACCGGCATCTCCTACGGCGCCCCCGTGCTGCGCGACCTGCCGACCGACCGACTGCACCAGCTCGACCTCGAGCCCGGCGGGTTCCACGTCGTCGTCGCCCGGTTCGAGCCCGAGAACCACGTCGACCTCGTCGTGCGCGCGGTGCGCGCCAGCAACGCCCTGCTCCCCGTCGTGGTCGTCGGCTCGGCCCCCTATGCCGACGCCTACACGAACGCGATCCGCGAGGTCGCCGACAGCGACGCCCGCATCCGCCTCGTCGGCGCCGTCTGGGACCAGGACCTGCTCAACCAGCTCTACGCCCACGCTGCGTCGTACATCCACGGCCACAGCATCGGCGGCACCAACCCGTCGCTCCTGCGGGCGATGGGCGCCGGCGCCGCCGTCGTCGCCCTCGACGTGCGCTTCAACCGCCAGGTCCTCGGACCGGCCGGCATGTTCTTCTCCGACGAGGAGTCGCTCGGGAACGCGTTGGTCACCGTCGAACGGCACCCCGACCTCAGCCGCCGGCTCGGCCAGGCCCTGCAGCAGCGCGCCGCCACCGAGTACCGCTGGGACGACGTCACCACCGGCTACGAGCAGCTCGCCGAGCGGCTCGCCGCCGGGGACACGCGTCGCAAGGAGACCTCCGGCAAGCGCCGCAACGCCGACCAGTGGGGCTACGAGCGGGTGCTGGCTCCGATCGGCGGCAGCGGTTCGGACGGCGAGCTTCCCGACCTCGTCAGCACCGGCACACCCTGGCAGGGCGAACTCGCCTCGTGAGCGGGGTCGACGCGGGCGGCGTCACCTTCCGCTCCTCCCTCGTCGCACTCCAGCGGGCACAGAAGACCTCGAAGGGCGCGCCGGCGTACTCGCGACTGGTCAATCGGCCCTTCGGTCGCGTGCTCGCCGCCGCCGCACACGTGCTGCGGGCGACCCCCAACCAGGTCACTGCGCTCAGCGCGGTCTGCACCTTCTCGGCGATCGCGCTGATCGCGCTCGCGAGGTCCACCCCGCTGGTGTCGATCGCCGTCGCGGTCCTCCTCGTGGTCGGCTACGCGCTCGACGCCGCCGACGGGCAGCTCGCCCGTCTGCGCGGTGGCGGCAGCGTGGCCGGCGAGTGGCTCGACCACGTCGTCGACGCGATCAAGATCGCCTGCCTGCACACCGCGGTGCTCGTGAACTGGTACCGCTTCGAGGACGCCTCCGACGCCCGACTCCTCATCCCGCTGGGCTTCCAGGTGGTCGCCACGATCACGTTCTTCACGATCATCCTGAACGACCAGATCCGGCGCGCCCACCGCGGCACCACCACCATGATCCTGCAGGGCGACGGCTCGTCGTCCACGCTCTACTCGCTCGCCGTCGTCCCCACCGACTACGGCCTGCTGTGCGTGTCGTTCGCCCTCATGTCGTGGTCGGGCCACGTGTGGGTGTACGGCCTGCTGCTCGCCGCCAACGGCGGATTCCTGGTGCTCGCCCTCGCGAGGTGGTACCGGGAGATGCGGCGCTACTGAGCGACCGGCCGGTCGCGCACCCGATCGAGTTCGGCCCGGACGAGCTCGAGGATGCGAGCCCGGAACACCTCCGGCGTGTAGCGAGCGAGGTAGGTCTCCCGCGCATGGCGACCCGCCTCGGCCAGGCGCTCCGGCGTCAGGTCGCACAGCAGCGTCGCGAGCGCCTCGGCGTCGCCGGACGGGAACAACCAGCCGTCGTGGCCGTCGGTCACGACGTCGAGCGGACCGCCGGCCGCGCTCGCGATCACCGGCCGTGCCTGACGGAAGGCCTCCAGCAGCACGAGACCGAACGGCTCGGGTTCGTCGGAGGGCAGCACGAGCGCATCGGCCCCCGCGACGTACGGTGCGATGTCGGGCACCTCGCCCACGATGTCGACCGACGACGGACGCTCGAGCGCCGCGGCCAGCACCGGCACGTCGACACGCGCACCCGACGGCGGCGGACCGCCGAGCACCACCAACCGCCCCGGACACCCGGCACGGCCCCAGGCGTCGAGCAGGGTGCGATGGCCCTTCCACGCGTTCCACCGGCTGGCGACCACGAAGGTCGCCCCGGGCGAGGTCGTGCGGCGCGGGCCCGCACCGTCACCGGGCTGCGACTCGGGGTGCGGCACGGGGTGCGGCTCGGGGTGCGGCACGCAGTTGTCGACCACCACCGACGCCGGCGAGCTCAGCGCCGCCGCACGGTCGACGGCCGGCGAGATCGTGATCCGCAGCGTCGTGAACCGGGCGAGCGCGCGCAGCATCCGTGCGTCCGACCCCGACCACATCTCCTGCACGTGCAGCGCCACGGCACGGATCCCCGAGCTGCGCGCCACGGGAGCGGCGAGCAGGCAGGCGCTCGTCATGCAGTACACGAGATCCGCACGCGACGACCGCAGCGCGTGGCGCAGCCCCCACGATCGACGGGCCAGAACGAGCACCCCGCGCGGGGTGAGGTTGGCGCGCCGGATGATCGGCAGCGAGCGGTGCTCGAACGCGACCCCCTGGCGAGCGAGCTCGTGACACAGCGGCGTGGGTCCGTGCACGATGTCGTCGGGCAACCACACCATCACGTCGACGCCGCCGTCGGCGAGCGCCGCCACCACCTGCAGCAGGATCCGGTCCGCGCCGTACATCTCGTCCGACGAGTGGACGACCACCACGCGCTGCGCACCGCCGGCGGGGCGCGCCCCGCGGTGGTCGCTCATGTCGCCGGGCGCGGCGCCGGGCCCTCGAAGACCACCGGCGGCACCGCCGCCACGTAGCTCACCAGGATCGACACGAGGTCGCGCCGGTCGACCGGCACATCGAACACGTACACACCGGTGGCGGAGGCACCCGGCGCGAGCGACCCGCTGAAGCGCACCCCACCAGGCCCGCTCAGCGGCGGCGCCGGCACCTGATCGGTGCCCGACCGGAGATCCACCACCACCGTCTCGAGCAGCACCGGTGCCGTCCCGCCGTTCGTCGCGACGATCGTCACGCGCACGGACGGCGCGGCGATCTCGCCCGGCCCGTTCGCCTCGCCGTCGACCGGCTCGAGCGACTCGATGCGGAACGACATGCCGGTCGAGGTCTCGGCGATGTCGTCGATCGACACCGCAGGGGCGGGCACCACCGTGTCGACCACGACGGTGTCGAGCGTGCCGGTCACCACCGGCACCGTGACCGCCGGATCGAGCGGCGCCACCGTGACGGGCGCGGTCGAGGCGGGGACCTCCCCACCCGGCCCCGTCGGGTCCGTCGTGCCGTCCGTCGTGGCGTCCACCGATCCCGGCACGGTCTCCGCCGCCGAGGGGTCCGTCACCGTGCCGCTCGTCGCGAGCGACGTCGCGGTCGCCGAGCCGCCGTCGCCACCGCTCGCGAGCACCAGCGCCGTCACGACACCGATCACCGCCACCGACGCGATTCCGGCGAACCACCAGCGGCGCTGCACGTCGCGTCGCGCGTCCGCCGGCGCACCCGCCGGTCGGTCGATCCCGTCCACACCGTCCCTGCCGTCCGCTCCGTCCCTGCCGTCCACGTCCCTCACGCTCCCTGATCCCGCGTCTCGTGCGGTCCGTCGGACCGTCCCTCGTCCCGTCGCTCGCGCCGCACGCCGTTCACGGCACCCGTCCCCGAGCGATGTCCGACACCATCGTCTGACGGATCACGAGGCCACCGGCGAGGGCGAACACCCCCAGCGCGTACGGGATCGTGCTCGTCGCCCATCCCACTCCGACCGCCACCGCGACCGCCACGAGCGCCAGCACCGCGTCGCCCAGCCGCGCCACCAGCGTGACCGACTGCCGTCCGCGCACCGCCGCCAGCACGCCGTAGGGCGTCGCCGCCGCCGTCGCCGCGGCGTACACCGACCAGCCGAACACGCTCCAGCGGTCGAGATCGAACTCGTCGCCCACGACCGCGACCCCGAGCGACGGCGCCAACGCCGCCGCGACGACCCCGGCAGCCAGCGACACAACGGCCAGCGCGAGGACCCCGCGGTCGGCCTGCGCGAGCAGCGCCCGCGTGGCGTGCTCCTTGGTGCGGGCGAAGCTCGCGAACAGGTACGAGCTCGCACCGTTCACCGCCAGCATCGCCGGCGCCACGAACAGCCGCGCCGCCTCGAGCTGCCCGTAGGCGGCCCGACCGACGCCGGCCACCACCACCACGCGCATCACGGCGAGCATCGCCGGCCGAACGGACACCTGCATCGCACGCCACTTGCCGTACTCGAACACCAACGCCCGCTCGGGACGCACCCCGCGCGCCCACCACCGGTCGGCCCGCGGCAGCAGCGCGACACCCACCACCGTCGCGAGGAGCTGACCGACGAGCAGTCCCCCCAGGAAGTGGGCGAGCGTGACGTCGCCCACCACACCGGCCACCGCGATCACGCCGACCGAACCCACGAGGCTCGCCAGGTCCACCAGCACGATCGACCAGAACCGCATCGACGCCATCAGCATCCGCCGCAGGGTGTCCTCCACCACGAACGCCACGCCGGCGAGCGCGAACAGCAGCGAGTCGCGCCACGACAGGTACTGCGAGCCGCCGAGACCCACCACCGCGGTGATGCCGAGCACGACCGAGATCGCGACCAGCCACCACTGCAGGCCGCGCCGCACCGCCGCCACCGTGCGGTCGAGCACCGTGAGCGAGTCGCCGACGAACCCCGACACCACTGCCGTCCCGAGCACCACCAGCCCGAACAGCACGGCGAACACCGCGAACCCCTCGTCGCCGAGGAGGCGCGCCGCGAGCACCTGCAGCAGGAAGCTGCCGAGCGCCTGCGAGAACTGCGCCGACACGGCCCCGGCGACGTCGCGCCGCGACCGCCGGCCGTTCGGTGCGGGGGTGTCGGTCATGTCCGCCCGAGCTCGTCGCAGCTGTCCTCGACGACCACCACCCAGACCGCGGTCATGTAGAGCACCATCGCCGCGGCGCTCACGCCGGCGGCGACGTACTCGGCGGTGATCGCGTTCACGATCTGGCACACCATCAACCCGACGATCGCCAGGGTGTCGAACGTGAGCGGCGAGGCGCCCTCGGTGCGGCGCACCCGGCGCCGCAGCCGCCAGCCACCCGCCAGCACGAGCAGCACCAGACCACCCCACCAGAACATGCCGAGCAGACCGACGTCCACGAGCACGTTCAGGTACGCGTTGTGCGCCCCACCGAGCCCGGTGTCCTCCAGGAACACCGTGCGCGACGCCGTGAGGCCCATGCCGTGCAACGGCCGGGCCTGGATGATGTCGGCGGCGATGGTCCACACCAGCGTGCGGTTGTTGAACGACGCGAGCTCGGACGCATCGGAGTCGCGCAGGTAGAACGACACGATCGGCCCACCGACGGTGAGCGCGATCGCCGACAGCGCCACCACGGACGTGATGAGCAGATCGCGCTTGCCCGAGGCCCGCAGCCACAGCAGCAGCACCACGATGATCGCGAGGATCGTGGCGCCGATCGAGCCGCGTGTGCGGGAGCGGATCAGCGACACTGCGTTCACCACGAGCAGCGCGCCGTACACCCACCTCGCCCACGGCAGACGGGCGACGCGGTGGGTGAGCCACATCGTGAACAGCAGGATCGTGCTGAACGCGAGCATCGCCCCGGCCACGACGCTGTGCGTGAACAACCATGTGAACCGGCCACGCTGCTCGTTGCTGGTCGGGGCGACGTAGGCCAGACCGATGAGGATCGACACGCTCACGAGGCCGACGTAGCCGTGCACGAACCGGCGCATCGCCGACAGGTCGGCGTCACGCACGAACTGCAGCACGACGACCACGATCACCACCAGCTGCGCGCCGCGCACCAGCGCGAACACCGTCGACGGTGCGTACAGCGTGCTGACGGCCGCGGTGAGGCACCAGCCCACCATCCACACCAGCACCGGGTTCGGCCGCAGCCGCGGCCGGAACTGCAGCAGCAGGAACACCCCGACGAACGCGTACACGCCGAGCTCGAGCACGATGAACGGGTCGACCGATCCGGCGGCCGCGGCGTCGTTGGCGCGCCGCCGCAGCTTGTACTCCGACGCCACGATCAGCGCGAGCGGCATCCACCACACGACCGACGTGCGGAACGTCGTCCGCGGTCGCCACGTGACGAGCGACGGCGCAGCGCCGACCTCGCCCACCGCACCGGCACCGACCGCACCGGCACCGACCGCATCGACGCCGCTCGGCGCGCCCGCCTCCTCGACGCGAGGACGACGGGTGATGCCCGACCGAGCCGGCCCGGGGCGGCTCACGACGAACTCGCCTTCGACCCCACCTGCCGTGTCACCTTCGATCCCACGAGTGGTCCCACGCGCGGTCTCACTTGCGATCGACGTCGTAGATCACGCCGAGCAGGGGCGCGCGCAACACGTCGAGACGACGGCGCAACGCGACGAGATCGCTCGACGGCACACCCGACGGCACCACCAGCACCACGCCGTCGGCCACGCTCGCGAGCGCGGCACCCTCGGCGCGGTCCATCATCGGAGGCGCATCGACGAGCACCACGTCGAAGCGCTCCTGCAGCTTCGACAGCACCGACCGCGAGGTGGTGGAGCGCAGCAGGCTCGCCGCGTGGTCGACGCTCTGACCGCACGAGATGAAGTTCATCGACGGACCGTCGGGCAACTTCACCGAACGGATCGCGGCCATCTCGGTCGCGAGCCCACCGAGCAGATCGGTGAGGCCCACCGAGCTCAGGCCGGCGCCGAAGCGGGCCGACAGCCGCGGCTTGCGGAGGTTGCCGTCGACCACCAGCACCTGGCGGCCCTCACGCGTCCACGCCTCCGCGATCCCGGCCACGAGGTCGGAGTGGTTCGAGCCCTCCACGCTGCCGCTCACCACGAGCACACCACCGCCCGCCACGCTGGACAGGTTGGTGGCGAGCACCTCCGCCGAGTTGGTGGACGTGCCGTCCTCGAGGATGCCCACCAGGGGTGCCTGCAACTGCTCGGCGGCCACCTCGGGGTCGTTCACGATCGGACGGCGCAGCGCCGCCAGCCAGGCGATCGCCCCGGTGAGGATCAGGCCGAACGCGAACGCGGCGACGGTGTACTGCACGAGCGGCATGATCCGCGACGACGCCACCTCACGCGGGGCGTCGACGAACTCCACACCGGCGTCGAACAGCGCCGCCTGCTTGGCGGTACGGGCCATGTCCACCTCGATCTCCTGGATCGAACCCGACGTCTGCCCGGACGGGATCTCCGCGAGCAGCGCCTGACGCTGCTGCTGGAGCTCGCCGATCGCGATGTCGGCTCGACGTTGCGTGTCGGCACGGGCGAGCGCCTGGTAGGCGTCGGTCACCGCGCCACACACCGCGAGCGACAACGTCGGGTCGTTGCTGGTGCACGTGATCCTGATGCTCGAGTTCTCCGACACCGTGGCCGCCACGATGCCGCGGAGCTGCTCGACGTCGAGACCCCGGCCCACCGTGACCGCCACCTGCTCGAGCGTGGTGTCGCTCTGGGCGAACTGGGCGCGCTGGGTGAGGTACGAGGCGACGTCCGTCGCCGCGGTCGTCCCGTCACGGAACACCGGCACGCCGCGCGGGTCCGTGAGGAACATGTCGGTGACGACGCGGGTCTGGCCTCCGGTGAGGAAGGCGAAGACCGCGGCGAGCACCGCGAGCGCGACGCAGACCGGTACCGCACGGGTGCGGTACCGCCAGAACGCCTCGACCGGCCCGGCGGCCGTGGATTCGGTGGGGGTGGGCATTCGCTGGCCTTCTGTGTCGCTCGACCGGGGTCGGGCGATCGGTGCTCGGGGGTCGGGGGGCGTAGCGAACTACGACGGACGGACCGGCCAGATATCGGCAAGAAGCGCGACGAACAGTAGCGATTTCCGGAGAACCTGGGTCCGCGACACCCACGAACGCCCCTCATCGGTCGGAGTGTCCGATCGGGGTGTCCGGTCGGGTGTCCGGTCGGGTGTCCGGTCAGGCCGGCAGCGGGATCGACGCGAGCAGCGCCGGGGAGAGGCGCACCGTCCCCGCCGACAGGCCGCTCCCGGCCCCGTGGTGGTGCACCCACGCCGTGGCGGCCGGCCCGGCGAGCACCTCCGCCACCCGGGTGCGCACCTCGGCAGCCCGTCCGGGGTCGGCCTCGTGGGCCACGCACGTGATGACCGGCACCCCGGGCAGCCAAGCGCCGAGCGGATCGTCCACGGCCTCGATCACCCGGGTCTGGTTCGCCACGAGCAGCTTCGGCACCGCCCGCCGGGCGGCCCACGCCCGCATCTCCGGCCCGAGCCGGCCGAGATCGACGCGGGGTGCGGCGTACCGCTGCTTGGCGAACCGAACCGGGCGCTCACCCCACAGGCACCGACCCGGTTCGATGAGCCCGCTCGTCACCAGCGGCGGGTGCTCGGTCGCGTCGACGTCGTCGACGACCGCCCCGACGAGGCCGTAGTACTGGTCGCGGAAGTCGACGGTGAACGAGACGAGGTCGCCCAGACGGTCCGCGCCGACGGTGGGCAACTCGACCGGTCGGGCCAGCAGCAGCGCCCCCCAGGCCGACCGGCCGGTGGCATCCGCGACGTCGCGCCAGTGCATCGGCGGCGCAGGAGCGAAGTCGGGCCCGGACGTGCGGGCGACCACGTGGGCCGGCCCGGCACCGCGTGCACCGCGCACCAGGACGACGGCGCAGGTGCGCACCGCGGCATCGAACATCGGCGTGTCCGACCACCACAGGTGCGACACCGTGGCCTCCGCCGCCACCCGCTCGCGGATCGGTGCCGCGTCACGGGTGGTGAGCATCGACTGCGGCAGCACCAGCGCCACGCGACCACCCTCGGGATCGGCCAGCTCCACCGACAGGGCCAGGAACTCCGCCGCCACGTCGGCGTAGGGTCCGCCACCGAACCGCGACGAACCGCCGCGCGAGGTGGCCGACGCCAGCTGGCCGAGGAACGGCGGGTTGCCGATCACGACGTCGAAGCGACGCCCCGCCCAGTCGAGGTCGAGTGCGTCGGCGTGGACGATCTCGGCACCGGGCACGGCCCACCGGGCCGCCCGCACCGCGGCCGCGTCGACGTCGACTCCGCACAGCTCCGCACGACCGCCCAGGCGCTCGGCGACGGCAGTGAGGAACCGACCGTCCCCGCACGCCGGATCGAGCACCCGGAGCGGCCGTCGCCGGCGACGCAACCCCGAGCAGGCGACGTCGACCACGTGGTCGACGAGCTCGGGCGGCGTGTACCACGCACCGAGGAGCTTGCGCCGTTGCGCCTCGCTCGACTCGACGGGCCCGGCCATGGGCCGAGCGTAGGCCCGGGTCCTCCGGCCACCCTCACCACCGGTGGGAGGTGACGGGCGGCCGGAGCCGGCTTGCAGGTGCCACCACCGGGCGTCGTAAGGTCGCCGACCGTGACCGCAGCAGACGGCCGGTACCTGACCTTCGGGCGCGACGAGTGGGCCGACCTCCGTGCGGCCACCCCGCTCACCCTGCGCGAAGCCGAGCTCACCGACCTGCGCGGCATCAACGACCGGATCGACCTCGACGAGGTCGCCGCGATCTACCTGCCGCTCACCCGACTGCTCAACCTGTACGTCGCCGCGACGCAGAACCTGCACAAGGTGTCGGCCGCGTTCCTGGGCACGCTGGCACCGAAGGTGCCCTACGTGATCGGTGTGGCCGGCAGCGTCGCGGTGGGCAAGAGCACCTTCGCCCGCATCCTGCGCGCCCTGCTCGCCCGCTGGCCCGACCACCCCCAGGTCGACCTCGTCACCACCGACGGCTTCCTGCACCCCAACGCCGTCCTCGCCGAGCGCGGCATCATGAACCGCAAGGGCTTCCCCGAGAGCTACGACACCCGTCGCCTCATCGAGTTCCTGCGCGAGGTGAAGAGCGGCGCCACCGAGGTGCGGGCGCCGGTGTACAGCCACGTCGTCTACGACATCGTGCCCGGCGACGAGACCGTGGTCCGCCAGCCGGACATCCTGATCCTGGAGGGGCTCAACGTGCTCCAGGTGGGGTCGGCCGACGAGTTCGTCAGCGACTACTTCGACTTCAGCATCTACATCGACGCCGACGAGCAGCACATCGAGGACTGGTACGTGCAGCGCTTCCTCACGCTGTGCGAGACGGTGTTCCAGGACCCCAACAGCTTCTTCCAGAACTACGCCCACCTGAGCCACGACGAGGCCGTCGCCACGGCTCGCGGCATCTGGCGCGAGATCAACGGCAAGAATCTGCGCGAGAACATCGCCCCCACCCGGTCACGGGCGAGCCTGCTGCTGCGCAAGGGTGCCGACCACCGCGTGACCGACGTGTCGCTGCGCCGCCTCTGATCCGTCCGCCCGGAGTTGTCGCGGTCACTCCAGGCCGAGCAACGCCGGCAGCTCGCTGATCGAGGACAGCTCGGCGAACTTCTCGTCGTGGTCGACGTGCTCGAGCTCCCACAGCAGGTGGTACGGCACGTGCACCGCGTGCCCACCGAGCGCCATCACCGGCAGGATGTCGCTGCGCACGCTGTTGCCCACCATCAGGAACCGCTGCGGCTCGACCCCGAAGCGGGCGAGCAGACGGGCGTAGGTCTCGGCGTCCTTCTCGAGCACGACCTCGAGGTGCTCGAAGTGGTGCGCGAGCCCGCTCGTGGTGATCTTGTGCGTCTGGTGCACGAGGTCGCCCTTGGTGATCAGCACCAGCCGGTGGTGCGCGGCCACCTTCGCCAGCACCTCGGGCACGTGCGGGAGCAGCCGCACCGGCTCCTCGAGCTGGGTGCGCGCCATCTCGACCAGCTCGGCGATCACGTCGGTGGGCACCGCACCACCGGTGATGGTGATCGCGGCCTCCACCATCGAGATCGCGAAGGCCTTCACGCCGTAGCCGAACGTGTGCAGGTTCTTGCGCTCCACCGCGGTGAGGGCCGACTTCACGTCGACGCCCTCCGGGGCGTACGGCGCGACGAGGTCGACGAAGCGGAGCTCGTTCGAGCGGAACCCGTCCTCGCTCTGCCAGAG
This sequence comes from Actinomycetota bacterium, assembly GCA_009704985.1. Taxonomy (GTDB): domain Bacteria; phylum Actinomycetota; class Acidimicrobiia; order Acidimicrobiales; family Ilumatobacteraceae; genus VFMC01. The sequence continues at coordinate 30,704 of WLDE01000010.1, forward strand.
GGTGTCGTCGGCGTCGAAGCCGATCACGTCGAAGTCGATCCGCTCGAAGTCGATCCGCTCGAAGCCGGTCAGCTCGAAGTGGGTCGCGTCGACGTCGTGGGGGGTCATCGGGAACTCGGTGTCGATCGGCTCGGGCTCAGGTGCGGTGGAGCGCGTTCAGGTAGTTGTAGACGGTGATGCGGCTGACGCCCATCGCGTCGGCGACCTCCTCGACGGCTCGACGCACCGTGAACGCGCCACGCTCGTCGAGCAGCTTGATCGCCTGCTGCTTCTCCTCGCGGCTGAGCTGCGGGAGGCGGGCGCCGAACTCGCGCTCGATGCCCTCGATGAGCCGGTCGAGCGCACCGTGCAGGGGAGCCATGCGCACCACCGCGACCTCGACCCCCTCCCACTTCAGCGGCAGGTCGCCCGGCTCGCGCGCCTCGAGCGGCACGATCTGCGCACCGAGGGCCTCGATCACCGGTTTCACCGCGAGCACCAGCGGGTGCCGCGGCACCCGGGTCACGAGCCCACCGCCGTCGTGGAGGCGGCGAGCGACACGTGCGTGGCCCCGTGCGCGAACGCGGCAGCCACGATCGCACCGACGACCTCACCCGCCCGATCGACCGGCACGGTGCAGCTGCTGCCGAACGGGCCGAACTCGACGGTGGCGCCCAGCCCCTCGGCGGCCGCCACGGCCTCGAGCACGTGCGGTCCGGGCTGGCCCGCCACGAACGGTTCGATCGTGAACTCGAGGGTCAACGCGGCCGGCACCACGGACGACATGGTACCCGCCCGCCCCGCCGCCCCTGCCGGGCGGCTCGGGCGGGCGGGCGGCTCGGGCGGGCCGGCCCGTCACGCCGGTCAGCCCATCACGCGGGTCAGCCCATCACGCGGGTCAGTTCGGTGGCGCGCTGCTGGCAGTCTCGGCCGGCGGTGTCGAACGCCTGCGAGAGCCGGGTGAGCGCTTGCCGGAAGCTGCCCGACCACTCGGCCTCGAAGTGCTCGCGGGCGGGACCCACCCAGGTGGTGCCGCCGAGCGCCGTCTGCACGGTGCTCGTGATCGTCTCGATGTGGTCGATCTGCCGCTGCAGCTGACGGCCGAGATCGGCCAGCTGCTCGGGGTTGGCGCCGAACATGGGCATGGTGGGTCCTCCTGCTGAGTCGTGTGAGCACGCGGCGGTCCGCGGCAGCGTGCAGTGAGCGCACCCGGCCGCCCGGCCCGGAACGCGGATCAGCCCAGGTCGAGCAGCGGCAGGAGCAGCGCGATCGAGTCGGGCACGAACGTCTCGGTGGCGAGCAGGCGGTCGAGTTCGCTGCGGGTCACCCACCTCACCTCCGCGATCTCCCCGTCGGTGAAGGTGAACGGCCCGTCGTGCACCACGCGGTAGCAGCGGGCGATCACGGCGACCGCGTCGTCCACGAACCGACCACCGCCCACCGGCTCGAACCGCAGGTCCGGGTCGTCGACACCGAGCTCCTCGGCGAGCTCCCGGCGTGCGGAGTCGTCGTACGACTCCCCCGCGCCGACGACCCCGCCCGCGGCGATGTCCCACATGCCCGGCCACACGTCCTTGGTGTCCGCACGCCGGTGCACCAGCAGGCGGCCGTCGGTGCCCAGCACCGCCACCGACACCCCCCGGTGCTGCAACCGTCGTGCCCGCATCTCGGCGCGCGTCACGACGGCCACGACGCGATCGTCGTCGTCGACCACCTCCACCAACTCCTGCCCCGGTTCCTGCCCCGGTTCCTGCCCCGGTTCCTGCCCCGGTTCCTGTCCGACACCGTGCCCGGCCGCGCGCTCCACGGCACCTGATTAGCATCACCCCATGACGACCGACACGCTGCGCGCCGAAGCACGCGACCTGCTCGACGAGATGACGCAGCTCCGGCGGCGACTGCACCAGTGGCCGGAGATCGGCAACCACCTCCCGCTCACCCGCGAGGCGGTGCTCGAATCGATCGAGGGGCTGCCGCTCGACCTCACCCTCCACGAGAGCACCAGCGGCATCGCGGCGATGCTCACCGGCGGCAAGCCCGGTCCGACGATCCTGCTGCGCGGCGACATGGACGCCCTCCCCATGCCCGAGGACACCGGACTCGACTTCAGCTCGAAGGTCGACAACGCGATGCACGCGTGCGGGCACGACACCCACACCTCGATGCTCGTCGGCGCCGCCCGGCTGCTCGCGGCCCGCGCGGACGACCTCGCCGGGCGCGTGCTGTTCATGTTCCAGCCTGGCGAGGAGGGCCACCACGGCGCCCGCTACATGCTCGACGAGGGGCTGCTCGACGTGGGCGCGCACCCGCTCGACGGCAGCCCGTCACCGGTCACCGGCGCGTTCGCGCTCCACATCACCTCGTCGAGCCCGGTCGGCTACGTCGCCACCCGCTCCGGCCCCTGCATGGCGTCGAGCGACACCTTCTCGATCACGGTCACCGGTCGCGGCGGCCACGCCTCCGAGCCGCACCGAGCCCTCGACCCGATCCCCGTGGCGTGCGAGATCGTGCAGGCCCTGCAGCTCATGGTCACGCGACGGATCGACGTGTTCGACCCGACGATCGTCACCGTGTCGCGCATCACGGCCGGCACCACCAGCAACGTGATCCCCGAGACCGCCGAGATCCTCGGCACCATCCGCGCCGTCAGCGAGCGCACCCGCTCGAAGGTGCACGACGGCATCCGCCGCGTCGCCGAGGGCGTCGCCGCCGCGCACGACGCCGGGGTCGACGTGCACGTGAACCTCGGCTATCCGGTCACCGTGAACGGCGCGTCGTTCACCGACGTCAGCATGGACGTGGCCCGCACCGTGGTGGGCAACGACAAGGTCGTGCGCCTGCCGCACCCGGTGATGGGAGCCGAGGACTTCAGCTACGTGATCGAGCAGGTGCCCGGCACGATGATGTTCCTCGGCGCCACGCCGGCCGACCGCAACCTCGCCAACGCGGCACCCAACCACTCGAACCGCGTGTACTTCGACGAGCAGGCGATGGTGGACGGTGCGGCGATCTACGCCGCCGTCGCGATGCACCACCTCGGCGCCGACTGACCCCGCCCGTTCAGGCGAGGCGCAGGGTCACCAGCTCGAAGGGGCGCAGCGTGAGCGCCACGAAGCCGTCGGCGACGTCGATGGTCTCGAGCCGATCCTCCAACGCGTCGCACCGCCACGCGGCGCGCACCGGCGCGGGCAGGGTGAGCGACACCGGTGTGCGATCGCCCACGGCCTCGTACAGGCGCACCACCAGGTCGCCGCTGCCGTCGTCGGCGCGCTTCACGGCGCTCAGCTGCACGTTCGGCGCGTCGACCGCCACGAGGCGGAGGGCGTCGTCGATCGCACCCGGCACGAACCGCACCGGCACGTTGAGGTGCTCGGCCTCGCGGAGCACGTCGTCGAGGCCGGGGCCGTGCGGCAGGATCGACACCGTCACCCGGTGCCGGCCCTGATCGGCGTCGGGATCGGGGAAGCGCGCCGCCCGCAGCAACGACACGCTCACACCACCGTCGAACAGGCAGTGACCGAATCGACCGTCGTTGAGCACGGCGACGCCGAAGCGGCCCTCGCTCACGTCGACGAACCGGTGGGCGCACACCTCGAACTTGGCCGCGTCCCACGGGCTGCTCGGGTGCGTCGGCCGGCGGACCGTTCCGAACTGCACGTCGCACACGGCCTCGGACGCACGCACGTCGAGCGGCACGTCCAGCGACAGCAGCCGCTCCGACTCGTGCCAGTCGACGTCGAACTCCAGATCGAGCCGGGCGCTGCCGGCGCGCAGCACGTAGCGGGTGGACATCGTCGAGGCCCGCCCGAACGAGCGCCGCACCTCCACGATCGCCCGCAGCGGACCGCGCTCGACCCACACCACCTCGGCGTCGCCGGAGAGCGCAGCACCCCGGTCACGCGTCCAGGACTCCAGATCCCACGCGTCGTACTCGACCGGGTGATCGGGCGCGAGCTCGACCGCGACGCATCGGCCGGACGGCAGCACCTCGCGACCTCGCGCGACGTCGATGATCGAGGTGATCGTGCCGTCGAGGTCCCACTGCACTGCGAGGTGCCCGTTCGCCATCGACGACTCCGTCGTGACCACCCGGTCGTCGAGCCGGTCATCGAGCCGGTCATCGAGCCGGTCCTGGAGCCGGTCACCGGACACCGGCGCGAACGGCGCCGCGGAGCTGCCCGCGAGATCGACCACCACCGGTGCGCCCTCGGGATCGCTCACGACCTCGAGGCGCGGATGGGTGGCCGCGTTCGCGACCGTCCAGCCCGCACCGCCACCCGCCCCGAGCCGGGCGAACGCGTCGGCGATCAGCTCCTCGAGCCGCGCCGTCACCCGGGCGTGCTCGCGCTCGGCGTCGTCGTGCACCCAGGCGATCGACGAACCCGGGATGATGTCGTGGAACTGCTGCACCAGCACGTCGCGCCACAGCGCGCCGAGTTCGCCGGCGACCTCGACCGGCACCGGCCCACCGGCCGCCCACCACAGCTCGGCCTCGCGCAGCAGCCGCTCGCACCGCCGGTTGCCCACCTTGGTCTCGATCTGGCTGGTGAGCGTGCCGCGGTGCATCTCGAAGTAGAGCTCGCCGCGCCACACCGGCGCCGACGCGCCTGCGGCCAGCTCGGCCTCCACCCGGTCGAAGAACTCCGCCGGCGTGCCCAGCTGCAGGCGCGGCGTGCCGTCGAGGTCTGCCAGGCGCGCCGCCCGCTCCACCATCTCGCGCGTCGGTCCACCGCCACCGTTGCCGTGGCCGTAGGGCATGAGCGCCCAGTCGCTCCAGCCGTGCTCGCGGAAGTTCCGCTCGCTGTCGGCCATCTCCGACGGGACGACCTCCGCGTTGTAGGTGTCGACCGGCGGGAAGTGCGTGAGCACCCGCGTGCCGTCGAGCCCCTCCCACCAGAACGTGTGGTGCGGGAAGCGGTTCTGCTTGTTCCAGCTCAGCTTCTGCGTGACGAACCGATCGCACCCGGCCGACGCGTAGATCTGCGGCATCGTGGCCGGGTAGCCGAACACGTCGGGGATCCACACCTCCGTGCAGCGACGACCGAACCGGCTCTCGAACCACCGCTGGCCGTGCACCAGTTGGCGCACCAGGCTCTCGCCGCTCGGCAGGTTCATGTCGGCCTCCACCCACATGCCACCCACCGGCACGAACTGCCCGGCCGCCACCTTCTCGCGAATGCGCTCGAACAACGCCGGGTAGCGCTCCTCCATCCACGCGTACTGCACCGCCTGGCTGCAGGCGAAGCGGTACTCGGGATGGTCGTCCATCAGCCGGACGGCCGACGCGAACGTGCGCGCGCACTTCCGCACGGTCTCGCGGATCGGCCACAGCCAGGCCGTGTCGATGTGCGCGTGGCCCACGCCGATCACCCGCATCGAGCTCGCCCGCGCCGGTAGGTCGAGCGCCGGGCGCAGCACCTCGCGGGCGCGGGCCGCGGTGGCGCCGACGGCATCGACGTCGATCGCGTCGAAGGCCTGTTCGAGCTGGCGCAGCAGGCGCTGGCGTCGCGGGTCGTCGAGCGGCAGCGCCGTCATCACCCCCGTCAGCACCTCGACGTCGAGGCACAGGTGGTACACGTCGTCGTCACGCCAGCCGAGCTCGGCCGTCGCGAGCCGGTACAGCAGCGCATCGCCGGCCGTGTCGAGCGACCCGAGCGGCGTGGGCTGGAACCGGGTGAACACCATCGGGTTCGCCGCGCCCTCCACGAGCAGCTCGACCTCGCCGACCGTGCCGGCGTCGCCCGACCCGGGCAACGGCACCGCCTGCCGGCGCGGGTGCACGCCCTGCAACGGCGCGCCCTGCCACCACACGAGTCCCTCCGCCTGGAACCCGGCGTAGCGCATGCCGAACCCGAGGTCGACGATCGCCTCGACCGACCGGCCGCGCCAGTCCGAGGGCACCTCACCTCGCAGGCGGAACCACGTCGTGCCCCACGGGCGGCCCCACGGAGCGCCGACCTCGAACGGCTCGAAGCGCTGGGCGACGGCGTGCTCGTACGGCACCGGCTCGCCCGGCACCTCCCACGCCTCGACCCGCAGCGGTACTCGGTCGCGGTACAGGTGCGGCAGCACACGCTGCCAGAGCTCGCGCTCGATCCGCTTCTCGACCAGGACCCGATCGTCGTGCACGGGCCGAGCCTACGGCTCGACCCGTGCCCGACCGTTCGTGTGTCAGCCCGTCGGACCGGCCCAGAGGTCGTCGAACAGACCCAGCACCGGCGCGTTCGTGGCCGCGCTCGAGAGGTACGTGACCAGCCCCACACCGCCACCGGTCTGCAGCGCCGCCGTGGTGTCGGTGCGGACCAGCTGCCAGTCGGCCGGCTCGGGCGTGTCGACCTTCCACACCTTCAGGCGCAGCGTGGTCGGGTTGGTGCCCGTCACCTGGAAGCGCACCTGCAGGCGCTCGCCCGGCGCGTAGGTGAGACCCGGCACGGTGAAGTTGGCGAGATCGGTCTCGCCACCCGACACCCGGGTGAGGAACACCTGCACGCCACCGTTGGTGAGGAACCGCACCTTCGCCCGGTAGTCGGCGCTGCCGACACGACGACCGGCGATCGAGGTGAACACGGCCCCACCGGTGGCGGGCTTGTCGATGCCGATCGTGGCGCGCACCTCGGTGTCCGTCGACGAGCCGGGCAGGAACGCCGACACGCCCTGTGCGGCGCCGCTCATCCGGAGCCGGGCCTGGCCGTCGGCCACCGAGAAGTTCGTCGTCGCACCGGCGAGGCTCCAGGCGCCACCGAGGTCGGCGTTGCCGAGCCCGTTGTCGACCGTGCGCCCGAAGGCGTCGGTGACGAACGGCTGCGGGCCGACGGGCGGGGCCGGCACGATCACCGACTGGCTGCTGGCGTTGGTGGCGCCCTGGTCGTCGGTGACGGTGAGGGTGATCGTGTACGTGCCGGCCGCTGCGTAGGTGCGGGTGGCCGTGACGCCGGTGGCGGTGCCACCGTCGCCGAAGTCCCAGGCGTACGACACGATCGTCCCGTCGTCCGTGGACGCCGAGCCGTCGACCGCCACCGCCAGCGGCGCGGTGGTGGCCGTGAACGCCGCGGTCGGCGTGCCGTTGACCGGCACGTCGGGCACCACCACCTGCTGGGTGCTGGTGGCCGTGGCACCGTCGTCGTCGGTGACCGTGAGCGTCACCGTGTAGGTACCCGGCGACGCGTACGTCCGCGTGGCCGTCGCGCCGGTGGCCGTGCCGCCGTCACCGAACTCCCAGGCGTACGACACGACCGTGCCGTCGGGATCCGTCGAGGTGGTGCCGTTCACCGCGACCGCCAACGGCGACGTGGTGGCCGTGAACGCCGCCGTGGGCGGCTGGTTCGGCGGCACGTCGGGCACCACCACCTGCTGGGTGCTGGTGGCCGTGGCGCCGTCGTCGTCGGTGACCGTGAGCGTCACGGTGTACGTGCCCGGCGACGCGTAGGTGCCGGTGGCCGTGACGCCGGTGGCGACCTGGCCGTTGCCGAAGTTCCAGCCGTACGACACGATCGTGCCGTCCGGGTCGGTGGACGTCGATCCGTTCACCGCGACCGCCAGGGGCGACGTGGTGGCCGTGAAGGCCGCCGTCGGGGGCTGGTTGGGCACGGTGCCGGTCGAGCCGATCGCGAAGCGTTGCGCGACCTGGGCGGCCGTCAGCGCCCGCGGGTACACCGCGACCTCGTCGATGGTGCCGGTGAAGTAGTCGCCGAGCGGGCGGTTGGGCCACCCGTTGAGGTTGTCGCCGCCGACCCGCCACACACCCCAGATGTTCGCGGCGAGACGCACGTTGGTGATCTCACCGACCTGCTGGCCGTCGACGTAGAGCCGCATCACGCCGCCGCCGAGCGTGCCGACCACGTGGTGCCACGCGTCGTCGACGAGCGACGTCGGCGACGTGATGACACGCGTGCCGGTGGGGTTGAAGACGCCGAAGCGCACGCGGCCGTCGTTGCCGACGTACAGGTGGCGGTCGTACGAACCCGAGTTGCCGGTCGTGCTGCTGCCGAAGCCGATGATCTTGCCGCCGCGCGTGCTGTTCGTGCGGAACCACGCCTCGACGGTGAACACGTGCCGCGACAGGCCCAGGGTGGACGTGGCGGCGAACTGGGTGGAGGCGCCGCCGAACGTGATCGCCCGGTCGGTGTCGCCGAGGACGCCGCCCGTGACGCCGCGGGTGACCGGACCGTTCACGTTGAGGTGCCCGTACGAGGCCGAGTCGATCGCCTGGCCGCTGGTCTCGTCGAGGCGCCAGTAGTGCAGCGGGCGGTCGGCCAGGACCGACGTGGCGTACAGCGAGCCGGTGCCGCCGGCGACGGTGATGCTCACCCAGTCCGAGGGGGCCTCGTTGCCGAACGGGTCGATCGCCTTCACCCGGTAGCGAACCGTGGAGCCCGGCGTGAGACCGGTGTCGGTGAACCCGTACTGCTCCATCTCGTAGAACGCCGAGCGGCCGGTGCTGCGATGGATCCGGGTGCCGTCGTTGTCGCGGAACACCTCGTAGGTGAAGTTCTCGTTGTCGCGGTCCCAGTTGCCGCTCCACGTGATGCGCACCTCGCCCGGGTTCACCGACGTGAGGCGCGGCAGCCAGTTGCCGAGGAACAGGCGCGGGATCGTGCGGTTGGGGGCGATGCTCGGCACGGCGAAGCGCACGAGGCCCTGCTGCGGGGCGTCGTTGACGTTGCGGAACTCGCCGCCCATGACCACGTACTGGCCGTTGCCGGTGACGTGCCACGGACCCTGGCTCTGACCGGTGAAGGTACCGGCGTCGAGCGCCGGGAACCAGTTGAGCAGGCTCGGCGCGGGCTGGCCCTCGAAGTTGAAGTAGCCGTAGGGATCGCGCGTCAGGGTGCCGGTCGCGGACCGGGTGAACGCGAGGCCGCGGTAGAACGACCACGGCGTGGTGCGCTGGAAGGCGTCGGCGCCGAGGCCGCCGCACTCGTGGGCGTGGCCGACGTTGTAGACGACCTCGCCGCTCACGTACACCGAGTGGGTGTCGCCGTGGCAGTCGGCGACCCAGTTGATCGTGCCGCCGTTCCACGAGGCCGAGAACACGTTCTCGAAGTTGCCGGTGCCGCCGAACCAGAAGCCCGTGCCGAACAGGTCGTTGCCGTTCGTGTGGAGCGAGGTGATGCCGGCGGTGTTGCCGCCGTTGCGGATCACCGCGTTGGCCGCCATCGGCAGCGTGGCGCCGGTGACGGCGTCGACCATGCCGAGGCCGAAGCCGGGGTTGTTGGAGTTGTTGAGCGCCGTGAACTGACCGCCGACGGCCACCCGGGTGCCGTCCGGGGAGATGGCGAGCGCCCGCACCAGGCCGCCGGTCGCCTGCGGCGCCCAGTCGAGGAGCACACCGTTGGAGGCCTGGAACGCTGCGAGCTGGCCGCGGGCCACGCTGCCCACGGCGTTGAAGTTGCCGCCCACGTAGACCGGCGACCCACTGGGGTGCACCACGATCGCATGGACGTTGAAGCCGATCGAGGGGAAGAACGGCACGAGTTGGCCGGTCGCGAGGTCGAACGCGGCGATGCGCGAACGAGACACACCGTTCACCGACGTGAAGTCGCCACCGACGTAGAGGCGGGTGCCGTCGGGTGAGGCGGTGACCGTGCGGACCTGCGCGTTGAACGACGGTGCGAAGCTGGTGATCAGCTCGCCCGTGCGGACGTCGTACGCGAGGAAGTTGCTCCGCGGCGTCTGATTGGTGCCCGGCGCCGCCCCGGCGGGGCGGGCGTTCGTGAAGCGGCCACCGACGTAGACGGTGTTGCCGACCACGGCCTGCGACCACGCCACGCCGTCGATCTGCACGGTGGGCAGGGCGTCGGCCGACACCGTGACCGGGGTGGTGGGGTCGTTCGGGTTCGCCGGCGCGGAGTCCGCGTGCAGCATGAGGGTGGTGACCGACACCGTGACGGCGGTGGTGGCCACCGCCAGGGTGGCCAGGATGCCGAGGCGTCGCCGCCCGATGTCAGGGGTGTACCGATCCGCGCCTGCCCGGCCCATGTCCGCTCCGCCTCGCTCTCCGTCCGCGCGGAGGGTGATCCGCACGTGACGTCGATTCTCGCAGCGACGTGATCGGATGAACACCCCTTCGTGCGTCGATCGTCGCACGATGGGCCACACGGCCTACGGCGAATCGCACGGGGCGCGGCAGATGTCGCGCGCTACGTCACACCTCGCGGCCGAGCGGTCCGGGAGGCCGCACGGCGGCGCCGAACACCAGCTCCATCACCGGCGTGATGTCCGGGCCCCGACGCACCGAGTGACCACCGTCGACGCCGATGCACTGCCCGGTGATCCAGCTGCTCTCGGGGCCGAGCAGGAACCGCACCAGCGCCGCCACGTCGTCGTCGGTGCCCGTGCGGGCGAGCGGCATCTGCGCCAGGTAGTCGTCACGGATGACGTCGGTGGTGGTGAGCGTGACCGTCGCGTCGGTGGGCACCAGACCGGGCCGCACCGCGTTGGCCCGCACACCGCTCGACCCCAGCTCGTCGGCCACCTGCCGCACCAGCATCTCGAGCCCCGCCTTGCTCACGCAGTACGCGCTCATGAACCGGTGGGTGAGCGGCGCCGCGATCGACGACACCGCGACGATCGAGCCACCGCCGTTCGCGACGAGGTGCGGCACGGCGTGCTTCATCGTGAGGAACGCCCCCGTGAGGTTGGTGCCGAGCACGCCGTTCCAGTCGTCGAGCGTGGTGAGGTGGAACGGCGCCGCGCTGCCGTAGCCGGCGTTCGCCACGCACATCGTGAACTCGCCCACCCCCGCCGCCACCGCGCACGCCGCCATCACCTGCGACTCGTCGGTGACGTCGCACACCACGGCGTGGATCTCCGCACCCGGGACGTCCTCGGCGAGCGACGCCGCACCCGCGGCGAGCCGCTCGGCCGACCGGCCGGCGAGCACCACGGCGGCACCGTCGCGGGCGAGGTGCCGCGCGCACCCGAGTCCGATGCCGCTCCCCCCACCCGTCACGAGGGCGCTCCGGCCCTGCAGCGGCGGGTGGCCGGGGGTCTCGCTGAGGTGGCGGGGCTCGCGCTCGGGCTCGGTGGTCACGTGCCGGACGGTACCGCGACGTCCTCGCTGCAGCGCACCCGGATCACCTGCTGCTCGTCGAGGCTGAACACGCTCGTGGCGCCCTCGCCGAAGCGCTGGGTGAACTCGCTCAGCGACGCGGTGTCCTCCGGGCACTCGCGCTCGACGACGTCGGCGCGGTCGACGATCCACCCGTTCTGCAGCTCGAGCCGGCCACCGTCGCGCAGCTCGGCCGGACCGGGCAGCTCCACCAGGTTGCGTGGGGACAGCGGCACGATCGAGAACCACAGCACCGCCTCGCCGAGGAGATCGGCCACGACGGCGCATCGGGCGAGCTGGTCGAGCTCGCCGCACCGGTTCTCGCCCGGGGTGCCCTGCTTCACGTTCATGTACCGGAACCCGTCGACACGGATCTGCAGGTCGCCGACCGTCCGGCCCGCGACGATGTCGAACCCGGGATCGGCCCGGGCCAGGAACACCATGCCGATCAGATCGATGGGACGTTCCTCCGGCGCGACCACCACGGCGTCGTCGACCGCCGGCACGTCGTCGCGGGTGATGGTCCACAGCCCGACGGTGAGCCCGGCGAGCGCGAACAGCGACATCCAGAACCCGAGGGTGAGGAACTGCCGCATCGGCGTGGAGGCTACGACAGCGGCGTTCCGCCGCGGTCGCGCATCGCCTCGAGGACATCACCTCGAGGACATCACCTCGACGACATCACCGACGCGGCGGCGCGGGCGGCGGCCTCGGCGATCTGGTCGAGCACGTCGTCGCCGTGGGCGAGCCCGACGAACAGCGCCTCGTACGCGCCCGGCGGCAGTGCCACGCCTTCGCGCAGCATCGCGTGGAAGAACGCCGCGTACAGCGACTCGTCGGTGGTCTTCGCCTGGTCGAAGTTCGTCGGCACGTCGAGGCCGAGCGCGTCACCGAAGTACATGCCGACCAGCGTGCCCACCACC
>WLDE01000099.1 GCA_009704985.1 Actinomycetota bacterium
GCGTTGATCGCGTCGAGCGCGATCACGATCGTGCCCAACGACGTCTCCATCGTCGCCGTGTAGCGCTTGGAGGTGTCGATCCCGAACTCGGGCGCCTCCGAGAACTTCTGCTGGACGGGCGCGGAACCATCGAGGGCGGGGAACGGAGTGGGCATGGCGAGCAGGCTATCTGCGCGCGTTGTAGTCGGCGATGAGCGCGTTGGCCAGGCTCGCCGCGTCGGCGAGGGCCGTCGCCGGGTCGGCGCCGTTCAGGATCTGCGCCATCGCACCGGCGGCGGTGACGCGCACCTCGCGCAGCGGCCCGAGCACCGGCCCGTCCGACGTCGGCAGGTCGGGGGTCTCGGCCACCTGGTCGTAGGCCACGCGAAAGCGCGGGTCGGTGGCGTACACGCCCAGGAGCGGTTCGAGGCCGGGTGCGGCGGTGTTGACGGGGACGTAGCCGGTGGCCGCCGCCCACTGCGACTGCACCTCGGCGCTCACGAGGTACTGCACGAACTCGAACGCTGCCGCAGCCTCGGCGTCGCCGCGACCCGCGGTGATCCACAGCGAGGCGCCGCCGACGAGGGTGCCGGGCGCCCCGGTGGGACTCGGCATCGGGGCGATGCCGATGTCGTCCACGCCGATGCCCGGGATGATGCCACCCTCCACGAACTGGAGGACGGCACCGAGAGCCGCGGACGTCGCGATCGTCATGCTCGCCGGTGCGCTCGCGTCGGCGAGCTTCAGGAACGTGTCGGTGCCGCCGGGGTTCTCACCGACGTACACACCGCCGCCGTTCACCACCACGTCGCGCAGCGCGGTGAGCAACGACACGCCGGTGGGTCCGTCGAACAGCACGCGGGTGGACGGCGCGGCACGGCCGTTGTCGTTGTCGCTGTAGAACTCGCCCTCCTTGGCGAGCCACTGCTCGAGGAACCAGCCGCCACCACCGTCGGGCGCGCTGTCGAGCGCGATGCCGTAGGCGGCCGCCCCGGACGACTGGATGGTGCGGCCCGCCTCGGCGAGCTCGTCGAGGGTCCGCGGCGGTGCCTCGGGGTCGAGGCCGGCGTCGCGGAAGACCTGCTTGTTGTAGTACAGGACCGGGTTGCTGAGGTTGAACGGCATCGCCCACTGGATGCCTTCGGTCGCGTACGCACGCAGCGCGCTCGGCAGGATGTCGGCGGCGTCGTACCCGATGTCCTCCATGCACGCCTGCACCGGAACGTTGCTCTGCGTGTCGACCATGAGCTGCACCGTGTACTCGGGCATCTGCACGAGGTCGGGACGGTTGTCGGTGTCGCTCTGCAGGTACTTGTCGATCGTCTGCTCGTAGCCGCCCTGGAACTCCAGGCGCACCTCCACGCGGTCCTGCGAGGCGTTGAACTCGCCGACGATGCGCTCGAGCTCGCGGCCGAGCTCGTTGGCCATGCCGTGCCAGAAGAGCACCTCGACGGGCCCGTCCGCGGCCGCGGTGTCGAGCGCGGCCATGTCGCACGGTGGCAGCGAGTCGATGGGGCGCGGCAGCGTGGTGGGCGGCGCCGTGGTGGGCGCGGGCACCGTGGTCTGACCGGGCACGGTGGTCTGGCCGGGCACGGTGGTCGCCGGGGTCGTGGTGGGCGTGGTCGGCCGGGGCTCGTTGCCGGCCTCGAGGATGCTGCGACCCGACCCGCACGCGGCGAGCAGCACACATCCCGCGGCGGCGACGACCGCGACGACCGCGACGACGGGCCGGCGCCGGCGGCGCTGCATGTGCGGTGGCACCGACATCAGCCCTTCACCGCCCCGGCGGTGAGGCCGCGCACGAGCTGGCGCTGGAACACCAGCAGCACCACGAAGATGGGCAACGCCACGATCACCGTGCCGGCGATGACGAGGTTGGGCCGGTCGATCTGCGCCTGCGAGAGCGTGCGCAACCCGCTCTGCACGGTGTTCCAGTCGTCGTCGGTGCTGATCACCGTCGGCCACAGGTACTGGTTCCAGCTCGCCAGGAACCCGAACAGCGCGAGCGCGCCCAGCGTGGGGCGGGCCAGCGGCACCGCGACCTCGCGGAGGAAGCCGAGGTGCCCGAGGCCGTCCATCCGTGCGGCCTCGCGCAGATCCTTCGGCAGGGTGAGGAACACCTGCCGCACCAGGAACGTGCCGAACGCGGTGGCCAGGAACGGCACGGCGAGGCCCTGGAAGCTGTTGAGCCAGCCGAGGTCCTGCACGGTCTCGCGATTCACGACCACCGTGGCCTCGAACGGCACCAGCAACGTGGCGAGGAACAGGGCGAACAGCAGCGTGCGGCCCGGGAACCTGAGGAAGGCGAAGGCGTAGGCCGACAGCACCGACGTGACCACCTGGGCGACGGTGACGATGAGGGCGACGATGGTGGAGTTCACCAGCGCCCGACCGAGCTTGCCGTCGCGCCAGGCGTCGCGCAGCGTGTCGAGGGTGACCGAGGTGGGCAGCAGCGGGTCCTGCAGCACCTTGTTGCCGGGCTTGAACGCGCCGACGAGCATCACCCAGATCGGGAACAGCACGACGACGGCGACCGCGACGAGCAGGGCGTAGCGGCCGGCGGTGCGCCAACGGCGGCTCGCGGCACTAGTTGCCATAGTGCACCCGCCGTTCCACGCCCCGGATCTGCAGCGCCGACAGCAGGATCAGCACCACGAACAGCAGCACCGCAACGGCGGCCTGCAGCCCGACGTTGTTCTTGATGATCGAGTTGTTGCCGTACACGAGGTAGGTGAGCGACGTGGTGGAGCCGTTGGGGCCACCACCGGTGAGGAGGTCGAACTCGCCGTAGGCCTGGAAGGCACGGCTCGTGAGCACCACGCCGGCGAACAGCAGCGTGGGGCCGAGCATCGGCAGGGTGACGTTGCTGAAGCGGGTCCAGCCCCCGGCGCCGTCGACCCGGGCGCTCTCGTACAGCTCGGCCGGGATGCTCTGCAGGCCGGCCGTCACCACGATGAACGTGAACCCGAGGTTCGCCCAGATGCTGCTCACCGCGACGGCCCACAGCGCGGTGTCCTCGTCGCGCAGGAGGCCGGGGTTCTTCGCGACGCCACCGATCCAGTCGGCGAGCACCCCGACGCTCGGGTTGAGGAGGAAGAACCACATGAGCGACGCCACCGCGACGCTGGTGGCAACGGTGGACGAGAAGACCGTGCGGAAGAACCCGATGCCGCGCAGGTGCTTGTCCGCCAGCACCGCGAGGGCGATCCCGAGCGCGAGGCCGACCGGCACCGTGAGCAGCGCGAACCTCACGGTCACACCCAACGCCTGCTGGAACTCCTCGCTGCGGAACACGTCGACGTACTGGTCCCAGCCGTTGCTGCGGCAGTTCGCGCCCGTGGCGTCGCAGCGCTGGTGGCCGAGCCACACCGCCCGGCCGAGCGGGTAGAGCACGAAGGCCGACAGGATCAGCAGCGACGGCGCGAGGAACGCGACCGCGAAGGGCAGGTCGCGCCAGCGGCGGCTCACGCACCCACCTCCGCCGCGCGTTCGTCGACCCGACGACCGGTGTCGGCGTGGAAGCGGTGCAGGTGCTCGGCCGGGAAGCGCAGGGTGACCCGCTCGCCCATCGCCGGTGCCGGATCGCGGGCGTCGAGGCGGGCGACCACGACGGGCACCTCCTGCCCGAGGCCCGAATCGACGCGGGCGTGGACGAGGGTCTCGTGCCCGAGGTGCTCGACCAGCGTGACGGTGGCGGCGGTGTCGGACGGCTCGACCGACGACGAACCCTCCGTCGGCGCGGCCGGCGACCGGTCGACGGTCACGTGCTCGGGTCGGATGCCGACGAGCCACGGGCCGACCTCCACCACGCCCGCCGGCAGCACGTTCATCGGCGGTGTGCCGATGAACTGTGCGACGAACACCGACGCCGGCCGGGCGTAGACCTCCTGCGGGGTGCCGACCTGCTCGATCCGGCCGCGGTTCATCACGGCGACGTGCGATCCCATGGTCATCGCCTCGACCTGGTCGTGGGTGACGTAGACGAACGTGGAGGCCAGCCGGGCGTGCAGGGCGACGAGCTCGGCGCGGGTCTCGCCGCGCAGCTTGGCGTCGAGGTTCGACAGCGGTTCGTCCATGCAGAACACGGCCGGCCGGCGCACGATGGCCCGCGCGAGGGCGACGCGCTGGCGCTGGCCGCCGCTCAGCTGCCCCGGCTTGCGGCCGAGGTACTCGGTGAGCCCCAGGGTGGCAGCCGCGGCGCGGGCCTGCTCGGCGCGCTCGGGCTTGGCGACCCCGCGCACCTTGAGCGGGAACTCGATGTTCGCCTGCACGGTCTTGTGCGGGTAGAGCGCGTAGCTCTGGAACACCATCGCCACGTCGCGCTGCTTGGGTTCGACGTCGTTCACCCGTGTGCCGCCGATCTCGACGTCGCCCGCCGTCGGGTCCTCGAGGCCCGCGATCATGCGCAGGAGGGTGCTCTTGCCGCACCCGGAGGGGCCGAGGAGGATCATGAAGTCGTGGTCGGCGATGTGCAGGCTGACGTCGTCGACGGCGGTGACCCCGTCGAAGGACTTCGTGAGGGAGGTGAGTCGCACGTCGGCCACATCGGCACAGTAGGCCACCGGTGTCGCGACGCCCCAGGGACCGACGTCACGTTCACCGCGACGTCACCGTGCCGACACCGTTCGGGCGATCCGGGGCCGCTCCACCCGGATGGGTAGCGTCGGCCGCGTGACGAGCCCGATCAGCCGACTCCGCCTCGCCGCCGCCGGCGTCGCGCTGGTGCTCGTGCTCGGCACGGTGGGCTACATGGTGCTCGGCCTGTCGCTGCTCGACGCGCTGTACCAGACGGTGACCACGGTGACCACCGTGGGCTTCCGCGAGCTCGGCGACTTCGGTGCCGCCGAGCAGGTGTTCACGATGGCGCTCATCGTGATCGGGGTCGGCTTGGTGCTGTACACCTTCACCCTCGTGGTGCAGGTGGTGGTGGAGGGCCAGCTCCGCGAGATGGTGGGGAGACGACGCATGGACCGGACGATCGAGAACCTGCGCGACCACGTCGTGCTCTGCGGGTGGGGTCGCGTGGGTCGCGCCGTCGCCGACGACCTCGTCGGCGCCGGCAAGCAGGTGGTCGTCGTCGACCGCGACGCGGAACGCCTGGGGTCGCTGCCCTACCCGACGGTGGTGGGCGACGCCACCCTCGACGCCACGCTGCGCGCGGCGGGCATCGAGCGGGCGAGCTCGCTCGTGGCGGCGCTCGCCGACGACGCGGCGAACCTCTTCGTCACCCTGTCGGGACGCACCCTGAACCCGCAGCTGTTCATCGTCGCCCGCGCCCGCCAGGAGGACAGCATCGACAAGCTCGCTCGGGCGGGTGCCGACCGGGTGGTGAACCCGCAGGAGCTGGGCGCGGCGCGCATGGCGAGCTTCGTCGTCCGGCCCCACGTGGCCGAGTTCATCGACGTGGTGATGCACGAGCGGAGCATGGAGTTCCGGATGCAGGAGGTGGAGGTGCCTCCCGCGTCCGCGCTCGCCGAGCGCACGCTGCGCGAGCTCGACCTCCGCCAGCAGGCCGGCGTGCTCGTGCTCGCGGTGCGCGACGCGTCGGGCTCGTTCCGCTCGAACCCCGCACCCGACACGGTCATCCACGCCGGGGACGTGGTGATCGCCGTGGGCACCGAGGCCGACCTGCAGCGCCTGGTCGCCCTCGCCACCGGTCGGTAGCCTGACCCCATGTCCGACGCCGCCGACCCGCACGACGACGCCCTCCCCGAGCCCGCCGGCGCGATTCCGGCGGATGCCGCACCCGGGCCGCAGGCCGGGCCGTCGCTCGACCTCGACGCGATCGAGCGCGACCTGGCCGACGTCGAGGCGGCCCTCGCCCGGCTCGACGCCGGCACGTACTGGACCGACGAGGTGACGGGCGAGGCCCTGCCCGACGAGCTGCTCGCCGTCCACCCCACCGCTCGCCGCCACGCCGCCCGCTGACCGTCCCTCGGTGACGCGCCGCCTGCAGTCCCGCCGTCACGACCCCGCGTCGCGCGCGGTCGCCGCACGGGCCGGTCGCACCGAGCGCCTCCGTCGCAGCGCCCGGGTGTGGCGCCTGACGGCCCGCAACGGCGCCCGCTTCGTCGCCCACCGCGTCCGCCGCCGCGCCTCCCCCGCGTCACGCCGTGCCGCACTCGACGACGCGTTCGCGATGCGCACCGCGGACGACGTCGCCCGCGAGCTGGGGAACATGAAGGGAGCGCTGATGAAGGCCGGGCAGCTGGTGAGCTTCGTGGTCGAGTCACTGCCCGAGCCGGCCCAGCAGGCGCTGTCGCAGCTGTACGCCGACGCCCCGCCGATGTCCGCGGACCTCGCGTCCGGCGTGGTCCGCGACGAGTTCGGACGTGATCCCGAGCACCTGTTCCTCGACTGGAGCCCCGAACCGGTGGCGGCGGCGAGCATCGGCCAGGTGCACCGCGCGGTCACCCGCGACGGACGGCTCGTCGCGGTGAAGGTGCAGTACCCGGGCGTCGGCACGGCGATCGAGGCAGACCTCGCCAACGCCGACGTGCTGTACCGCCTCGTCAGCTCGTTCACCCTCAAGGGGCTCGACACCCGCGCGCTGGTCGACGAGCTCCGTGGCCGCATGCGCGACGAGCTCGACTACCGCATCGAGGCCGCCAACGTCGCCGAGCTGCGGGCGGCCTTCGCCGACCATCCGTTCGTGTCGATCCCCGCCGTGATCCCGGAGCACTCGGGACGCACGGTGCTCACCACCGAGTGGGTCGAGGGCCTGTCGTGGAACGAGTTCCTCGCGGTCGCGACACCGGAGGCACGGCGACGCGCCGGCGAGAGCATCTGGCGGTTCGCGCAGCACGCCATCCTGCGGCTGGGCCTGTTCAACGGCGATCCGCACCCCGGCAACTACCGGTTCTCCCCGCACGGTGACGTGACCTTCCTCGACTTCGGGATGGTGAAGCGCTGGGGGCCCGGCGAGTGGGAGCGCCTCGCTCCCTGCATGGACGCGATCATCGTCGAGCGCGATCCGGAGCTCCTGGTGGCGGCGATGGAGCGGTCGGGCTTCCTCCGGCCCGATCACGGTCTCGACCCTCGTGCGGTCTACGACTACGTCAGCAGCCCGTACCGCCCCTACCTCACCGACACGTTCCGGTTCACCCGCGAGTTCATGCGCGACACCGTGCAGCGCATCATCGACGTGAACGGCCCCCATGCGACCGTGATCGAGGCGATCGACATGCCTCCGTCGTTCGTGATGCTCGACCGCGTGGTGTGGGGGGTGAGCGCGCTGCTCGGGAAGCTCGACCTCGAGGGGCCGTGGCGGGCGATGCTGCTCGAGTACCGGGTGGACGCCCCACCTGCCACCGATCTCGGCCGGCAGGAGCTCGCCTGGCGTGTCGCGCGTGGCGATGCGTCCAGCCGCTGAGTCTCTCGCTGGACCTCTCGCAGCGGCGTCGCGCCCTCCCCGCACCGGGGAGCGAATCTCACCCATGATCACCGAGCGGTGGTTCGGGTCGCAGTACCTTCGCGAGCGGGAGACCCACTCGCTGGTGAGGAGACGGGCATGAACGGATGGCGGCGATGGTGGGAGGCGTGGACCTCCCGTGCCGTCGTCCCCCTCACGCCGGCCGACCGCGAGCGCTACTTCCGGATCGCCGGCGTCGCCCGCACCGTCGCGATCGCCGTGCTCGGCGGTGCGTTCATGTGGTTCGTGCGCGACGAACCGACCTGGTTCCTGGCGCTCACCGCCGTGATCGTGTTCCCGGGGACCGTGGTCACCTGGGTGATGATCCGGCGCTCCGGTGTCCTGGCCCCCCACGTGTGGCTCTGCGACCTGCTCTGCCTCGCCGCGTTCGCCGCCGTGGTGCCCGAGCTCTTCCTGGTGTCGCTGCTGACGAGCCTGGCCGTCCTGGTGTTCTGCGCGATCACCCTGCGGCGGACCACCACGTTCGCCCTGTGCCTGGTCGCCGTCGTCGCGATGGGCCTCGCCGCGGCCGCACACCCGACCCGCGAGGACGTGCTGGCCGCCTCGCTCTTCCCCCTCGCGATCGCCGCCGTGGTGATGCCCACACAGCTCTCGGCCCACGTGCTGCAGCGGTCCATCGACTTCAACACCCGCATCGCCGACGCGCTGAACGTGGCGCTGTTCGAGAGCACCGGCGTCGCCGGACGGCCGACCACGATGCACCACCTGTACGCGCCGACGAAGCGACGGTTCCCCACCCGGATCAGCGAGGAGCAGTGGCTCGACATCCTCCATCCCGACGACCGGCCGGTGACCGACGAGATCGACGCCGCCGTGTCGGCCGGTCAGGGCTACCACGTCCGCTACCGCCAGCTGATCGAGCGCCTCGGCGAGTACCGCTGGATCGAGGAGATCGGCCACGTCGAGGTCGACGGCGACCGGGTGATCGTGCAGGGCATGACCCGCGACATCACCGACACGGTGGTGGCCGAGCAGCAGCTCCAGCGGCTCGACCTGATGGCGGACTCGATCGAGGTGAGCGTCTCGGTGCTCCGCCTCGTCGACCCCGACGACCCCACGTCACTCACCGTCGTGAAGGAGAACCGGAAGGCCAAGGAGGTCGACGGCCACTCGCACGAGGGCATGCGGGTCATCGACTTCAACCGGCACGCGTTCGACACCGAGCGCCACCGGGGCCTCGGCCATCGCATGGCGGAGGTCGCCGCCGGTGCACCGGCGTTCCGCATCGCGGACGCCCACCTCCGGCTCCACGGCGAGGAGCGCCTGTTCTCGGTGGTCTGCAGTCCGCTGCCCGACCACCACTGCGTCGTGGTGATGCAGGACGTCACCGACCTCTGGCACGCACGCTCCGAGCTGGAGCGCCTCGCCTACGTGGACACGCTCACCAGGCTCCCCAACCGCACCCGCTGCCGCGACGCCATCGCAGCGGCGCCGGTCGGCTCGCTCCTGCTGGTGGTCGACCTCGATCGCTTCACCGACGTCAACGAGGCGTTCGGCCACACGTGCGGCGACGAGATGATCGTCGAGGTCGCCCGCGTGCTCGCCGAGGCCCCGGAGGGAGTGGTGGTCGCGCGGCTCGGTGGCGACGAGTTCGCGCTGCTCGTGCCGCCGGGTACGGGCCAGCGCGACGAGCTGGTCGCCCGCGTGTTCCAGGCCCTGAGCCTGCCGGTCCAGCTACCGAACGGCCTGATGCTGCAGGCCTCGGCGAGCATGGGCATCACCACGAAGACACGCCCGGACACCCCCGCCGACGAACTGCTGCGCCAGGCCGACGTCGCCTTGCGCCGCGCCAAGCAGTACCGCAACACCCACGAGTTCTACGACCCGCGCAACGACACCTCGGCCCCGCACCGGATGATGCTGCTCGGCGAGCTGCGTCGGGCGCTCACGAGCGGCGAGCTCGAGCTCCACCACCAGCCGGCGGCGTCGGCCCGCACCGGGCAGATCTGCTCGGTCGAGAGCCTGCTCGTGTGGCGCCACCCGTCGCTCGGCACGCTGTCGGCGCGCGAGCTCACGGAGATGGTGTCGCTCAGCAACCTCAACGCCGACATCGTGGTGCACTCGCTGCGCGAGGCCGTGCGGCACCACACGCGCTGGCAGCAGCAGGGGTTCACGGTGCCCGTGTCGATCAACGTGGAGGGTGCCACGCTGCACGACCAGGCACTCGTCGACCGCATGATCCGGATCATCACCGAGTCCGGACTGCCCCGGCACACCGTCGGCCTCGAGATCGCGGAGCGGCAGCTGCGCCTCGGGTCGCCCGACTGCCGCGAGTCGCTGCGCCGTCTCACCGACGCCGGCTTCTGGTTGACGATCGACCACTACGGCACCGGCAAGACGCCGTTCAGCGCGTTGCGCAGCTCGTACGTGAACGCCGTCAAGCTCGACTACGTCACGATCGGCGAGTTCGTGCCCTCCGACGAGACGCTGTTCGACGCGATGACCGTGGTGATGCACCGGCTCGGTCTCACCATCGCGGCCGGCGGCGCCGACGACGAGCGGTCCTTCGGCTGGCTCGTCGACCACGGGGTCGACCAGGTGCAGGGCACCATCGTCGGCCCGCTGATGGACGTCGACGAGATGCTGGCATTCCTCGGGTCACCGCGGCCCCTGCCGGTCGCGCGCTGACGACGGACGGGTACCCGGCCGGGTAAGGTCGGACCCGTCGATCCGGGGGATCGACGCCGGCACAGGGGGAAGCGTGGCCGATCCGTACCAGCCCAGACCGCCGTTCGCGCCGTGGGACCGACGCGAGCTGCCGGGCCTGTTCGACGTCGAGGAGAGCGCGCGTCGCATCGGCGCCTACAAGTGGGCCGAGATCAAGCTGTTCGAGGCGCTCGGCGGCTGGGTCGCCACGGTGCCCGAGCTCGACGTGAAGATGCGGCTCGGCACCCACTGCTACAAGCACGCCTGGCACGCCGAGCTGTGGCACAAGCGACTGCCCGAGCTGCGCGAGATGAACCCCGACCGGCTCACGAAGCCGGCGAACGACGCGATGGTGCGCTTCGTCGAGGCGCTCACCGAGCCCGAAGTCCCCGAGCGGACGATCGAGAAGCTCGTCGGTGTGTACCGCGTGTTCATCCCGCACTTCGTGGCGGCCTACACGTTCCACAAGAACAACACGAGCGAGATCACCGACGCCCCCACCATCCGCTCGCTGCACTTCATCCTGCAGGACGAGATGGACGACTGGCGCGAGGGCGAGATGCTGCTGCAGTCGCTGATCGACACCCCCGAGGAGGTCGATCGCGCCGCTGCGCACCAGGCTCGGCTGGAGAAGCTCATGGTCGCCGCCGGCGGGATCGCCGGACCCGGCACCATCGGTGGGTCGGCGATCCAGGCCGGCGGCCCGAACGGCTCACGGACACACGCAGGAGGGGTGGCATGAGGAAGTTCTTCCCGGTCGAGGAGCTCGCTCGCGACCAGCGGTTCCACCAGATCACCATGAAGGACCGGATGGCCGATCCGCGCAGCGCGCTCGGCACCGCGACCGGGGAGCGGCAGCGCTCGAACCGGCTCGTCCCCAGCCGGCCCGACGCGAGCCAGGCCGCACGAGCGCTGATGCACGGCATCTTCGTCGGCGAGATCCAGGCGCTCGAGGGTGCGGGCCGCACCTGCCACGACTTCCGCACCCAGGGCGACGCCGCCCGCCGCGCGCAGGACGAGGCCCACGGTGCCGACGTCGACGATGTCGATGACGCCGTGCCGTTCGCGCTCAAGCTCGACATGGCCCGCCAGGCGTGGGACGAGGCCCGCCACGTCGAGATCAGCGTGAAGCTCAGCGACTGGATGGGCAGCGAGATCGGCGAGTTCGCCGAGAACACCGTGCTGTTCCAGGCCGCCTGCAGCACCGATCCGATCCTGCGACTGGCCGGGGTGAACCGTGCGCTCGAGGGGCTCGCGATCGACGTGTTCACGACGATGAAGGAGTTCGGCGGCCTGGCGGGCGACCCGTTCCTCGAGTTCTGCGAGGACTGGATGCTCGCCGACGAGGTCACCCACGTGAAGATGGGCAGCGACTGGTTGCGCAAGGTCACCGAGCACGACCCCGACCGCCGCAAGAAGGCCCTCGAGTTCCAGAGCGTGGTCGACAAGCTGTTCAGCTACGGCGGCACCCGCTCCGACAGCCAGGAGTCGCCGATCGGCCTCGCCCGCCGCTTCCGCGAGCTCGCCGGGTTCACCGACACCGAGGTGGAGGAGATCGCCGAGGTGAGCCTGGCCGCGCTGGACGAGCGCAAGGCCGCGGTGGCGCGGATGCAGGCCGCGGCCGCCGTCGAACACACCCTCGCCACCAACTGAACCGAACCGATCACCGCCGTCGCATGCCCGTCTCGGTCAGCCCCCGCACGTTCCAGTTCGTCCACTTCGACGCGGACCTCATCGAGCGCGTCGCCACCGGACTCACGGGTGCACTCGGCTTCGACCGCCCGGTCGCGATCGAGGTCGACGAGACCACGCCCCTCGCCCGCGTGACGGTGGACCTCGGCGACACCGTCACGATCCACGTCGAGAGCGGTGCGTTCGAGGACACCCGCCGCCCGCGCCACCAGAGCGAGCAGGCGACCGCGGTGTCGCTCGGCAGGGTGCTGCTCCGGGCCCGCGACCGACTCGTCGGTGGCTTCGGCGAGGCACCGGCCGACGACCAGCTCACGCTCGCGCAGCGGTCGGCGTGGGAGGCCTACTGCGCGGGTCGGCTGGAACGCCTCGGGCTGGCCGTCAACCAGCAGCGGTTCCGCTACGACTTCCGCAACCGCCACGGCTTCCGCGACACCGCCGACCTCGCCTTCGAGCGCCTCTGGCACAGCGACGGCCTCACCTGGGGCGAGCTCGCCGAGATCAGCCGCAGCGCGTCCGCCGACGCCGCCTGACCCACATCCGCCGAATCGCGCGGGCGACCGCGACGTCCTGCCTCCGTCGGATGTCACCGATGTCGCCGCCCCGGTGCGGTCGTCGCGCCGCAACCTGCTCGAGCTGGCCGGCGCAGCGGCCGCCGGGACGGTGGCGGCCGGGCGTCGGCGGGTTCCAGCGGACGACCAACTGCTGCACCGTCCGCGACACGGAAGGGTTCATCGGATTCGTCAGCTCCAGCCGGGCCTCGTCCCCGGCCGCGATCAGCGGCATCTCGTACCGGGCGAACCTGCATCCAGGCCGCTGATCTCCACGGGCACCGGGGCACGCGCTCCGGTGCCCGTGGCGCGTCCGGGCCACGCGAGACTTCGCCGATGAGCGTTCCCGAGATCTGCGTGCACGACGTCGAGCTGCCCGGGCGGGGCGTCACGCTCCGGGTGCACGAGGCCGGCGACCCGGCGAACCCGACGGTGGTGCTGAGCCACGGCTTCCCCGAGCTCGCCCACTCGTGGCGCCACCAGCTGCCGGCACTCGCCGCGGCCGGCTACCACGTGCTCGCCCCCGACCAGCGGGGCTACGGCCACTCGTCGGCACCCACCGACGTGGCGGCCTACGGCATCCGCGAGCTCACCGGCGACCTGCTCGCGCTCGTCGATCGCGCCGGCAAGGAGCAGGCGGTGTTCGTCGGCCACGACTGGGGCGCGCTCATCGTGTGGGAGGTCGCACGGCTGTTCCCCGAGCGGGTGCGATCGGTGGTCGGCGTGAGCGTGCCGTTCGTGCAGTGGCCGGCGCCGCCCACCCAGCTGATGCGGATGGTGTACACCGACCGCTTCTTCTACATCCTCTACTTCCAGCAGGTCGGTCCGGCCGAGCGCGAGCTCGAAGCCGACCCGCGGCGCACGATGAGCCAGGTGCTGTACGGCGCGTCCGGTGCGGCGATGGTCGGCCGCGAGATGCCGACGGAGCTGCCACCGATGGAGGGCACCGGCTTCCTCGACGTGATGGGCACGGTGGCGCCCGAGCTGCCCTTCACCGGCCCGGAGGGTGCGTGGCTCACCGCCGACGACCTCGACGTGTACACGCAGGAGTTCACGAACTCCGGCTACTTCGGTCCGGTGAGCTACTACCGCAACCTCGACGCCAACTACGAGGTCGTGAAGGACCTGGGGCCCGAGCGGCTCACGATGCCCGCGGCGTTCATCACCGGCGCGCTCGACGGCGTGAACCTGATGGACCCCACCGGCATCGAGCGGATGCAGACGCTGCTGCCCGACTTCCGCGGCGCGACGATCATCCCCGGCGCGGGCCACTGGGTGCAGCAGGAGACGCCCGCCGCGTTCAACGCGGCGCTGCTCGCCCACCTCGCCACGCTCTGACCGGCGCCCGCCACACGAGCCCGGACGCGACACGAGCCCGGACGCGACGAGGGCCGCGACGTCGGTGACGTCGCGGCCCTCGAGCGGTCGAGGTGGTGTCAGCGCGTGGTGTCAGCGCTGCTGGAGCTTGCTCAGCAGGCGGAGCAGCTCGAGGTACAGCCAGACGAGGGTGATCACGAGCCCGAAGGCGGCGTACCACTCCATGCCCTTCGGGAGCTTCTGCTCGGCGCCCTTCTCGATGAAGTCGAAGTCGAGCGCCAGGTTCAGCGCCGCCAGGCCGGCGGCGAAGATGCTGAAGCCGATGCCGAGCAGGCTCGCCGACTGCAGGAACGGCACCGAACCACCGAAGAGGCTGATCACGAACGAGATCAGGTAGAAGACCATCAGGCCGAGCGTGGCCATGATCACCGTGCGGCGGAAGCGGTCGGTGACCTTGATGATCTGTGTGCGGTAGAGGAACAGCATCACCGCGAACACGCCGAGCGTGGCCCCGACGGCCTGGATCACGATGCCGTCGTAGAGCGACTCGTAGCCCTTCGAGATCGCGCCGAGGAAGAAGCCCTGGGCGATCGCGTAGATCGGGCCGAGCACCCGCGACAGCAGCGGCTTGAAGTGCACGACGATCGCGCACACGAAGCCGACGAGGATGCCGACGATGGCCAGACCCGGCACGCCGTACTCGCCCTCGGCGTAGTTCGGCGATGCGATCCAGCCGGCCGTGGCCGATGCGAGGAGCAGGACGAGCAGGACGCCGGTGGCGGTGATCGTGCCGCCGACGGTCATCACCCGGGCATCCCAGTGGGACACGGGGCCGTCGGAGATCGGGGTGCGGGCCGGGCCGAGGACCTGGCTGTTGGGATCGGGCGCCGCCCAGCCGGCCTGGGAGGCGGTGGCGATCGCCTTGTCGTTGAGGAACGGGTTGGACATCGATGCGTCTCCTGGGGTCGACGAGTGGGAACGGGTCGAATCCCCGACGGCCAGGCTAGCGGTCGTCGGTCGGGCTGTCAGCGGGACGCTGGTTGTGAATCTCGTGAAAGATCTCTCAACGAAGTGCGAGGGATCCGGGCATCAGGCCAGGTCGTGGGCGCTCGGCCCGTCCCAGAGGTCGATGTCCGGGGGAGCGCTCAGCACTCCGGTGCAGGCCCGGGCCATCTCCACCATCACCGCACCGTCGAAGTGGGCGCGCTGCGCCTCGGCCGACTCCCACTTCTGGATCACGAGGTAGCGACCCGGCCGGGTGACCGACGCGCACAGGTCGACGTTGCGGCAGCCCGGCTCCATGCGGGTGAGCACCACGTACTTCGACAGCACCGCCACGAGCGCCGCCGCGTCGGCGGCGTCGAAGCGCAACGTGACGATCGCGAGCTCGATCTCGCCCGACGGCTGCGGCTCGGAGGGGACGGACACGACCGCGGAGCGTACCGGTCGCTGCGGTACCGTGCCGCCGATGTCCGAGCTGCCGCCGCCCGTGCCGGGGAGCGCCGTCCCC
>WLDE01000100.1 GCA_009704985.1 Actinomycetota bacterium
CGATGACCGGCAGATCCGACTCGACCCATCGGCTCGCTTCCGAACCGAGACCCACGAATGCGCCATGGTCGATCATCTCGACCTCGCTCACCAGGGCAACCGCGTCGGACTCGGATCCCTCGATGGAGAGCTGGACGACGACGCCTGACGGGTCGAGCCACTGGACGTTCGCTCGTCCCAGACTGCTCCAGACGATCGAGTCATGACCGTCGACCGACGTGCGCCAGCCGCCCGGCCCTCTGATCGTCTCCTCGACACTCGTGACCCCAGCGGGCGTGCGCCATGTCGACAACCATGGCCCGTTGTCGAGTCCGTAGATCACCTGCGCTTCGTGCCCCATCTCAGCGGGCGAAGGAGGAGTGCGTACCTGTTGCGCAAGGCTGAAGCCACCCGTCGGCTGCAGCACACCGTCGACGACGCCGAGTCGCTCGATCTCCGCCACAGCGGCCGCGCGGTCGAGGCCACGGGTTGCGACGACGGCGTACGCATCGGAGGTCGAACTCGGGATCCAGAACTCGAACTGATCGTCGGCCAGCTCCTCGATACCACCGGCCAAGCCCCGGATCGTGACCGGTTGGACCGACCGGCCGTCACCCCAGATCGAGTTCGCGATGAAGTCGGGCGTGGCCGTCGGCGCCAGCTCCGCCACGGTCGATGCCGTTGATGGCGATGTGGGCGCTGCGAACGGATCGGCGGCGGGCGTCGTGCTCGGCCACGTGCGTACCACGAGCGTTGCGCCGCCTCCTTCCCAGACGTCGATCGCTGGCAGCAGCGTGGGAATCCGGACTCCGCCAAGATCTTCGTAGACCGCCTGTGGGGCGTACTCGGGCGCGTCGATCGCTGCGTAGGCAGGGAGCGCTGTCCTCGTTCCCGCCGTTGGGGAGGGATCCTGGGTGGCGGTCTCACTCGTTGTCGCAACCCATACGCCCGCGCTGCCGGCGATCAACAACGCCATCGCTGCGGCAACCGTCCACGGTGAGCGGTAACGGCGTTGCTTCCTCGTCGGGATGACGGTCAGCCACGAGTCCGCATGATCGTCGGCTTCCCGGCCGAGCGCGGCCGGGACCCGAACCCTCGTTGGGGAACCGAACAACTCGCTGCGGATCTCTGCCTGCTGGACGGGGCTCAGCGTCGAGCCCTCCGGCCGAAGCAGTTGAAACATCTCGAGTTCATCCATGGTGACTCCTTTCGGTTGCAGCGAGGGCTGAACGAATCCGGTGCAGCCGGGACCGCACCGTGCCGGGCGCGATGCCGAGGGCTGTGGCCACCTCGACGCTGGTCAACTCTTCCCATGCGCACAGGACGAGCAGGTCCCGGTCTTCGTCGCTGAGCTCGTCGACGGCAAGGGCGAGCCGCTGCCATCGCGTGACGGCATCGACGTCGTCGTCGACCTGGGTGATCGGATCTGGCGGAGGTGGCTCCCGAAGGTACGTCCGGATCTGATTTCGCAGGAGTCGCTGCTCGGTTCGGCGATGTCTGCGAATGATGTTGGTGGCGATGCCGAAGAGCCAGGCCTGCTCAGTGCCCTTCGTCTCGTCGAACTCCGCGACCCGTGCGAGCGCGACACGGAACGTCTCGCTGACCACATCGCGACCGAGGTCCTCGCCAAGGCGACGAGAGGCGTACCGGTGCACGGCATCGACGTGCTCGTCGAACCAACGGCCGACGCACTCGACCTGCGCCGGAGTCGGCGGGACACCTCGAGTGATCCGATCTGCCATACAACGACTCGTGCCCGCCGCCGACCCGAGCGTTCACGCGATGTGCCGATTCTTCGCCATCCAGCAAGATCGGCCAGGTTGCCGGCGGGGCCGTCGTCCTCTCCGTCGTGGTCCGTCGGGCCACGGACCAGCGGCATGCGACGAGTCACACGTCGCCCGTGCGGCGGTGAGCGGACGCACGGTTCGGACGCAACGCCACCAGAGCGTCACGGTCATGCCACTGCGTCACCGGCGTCCAGGCCGACCATGACCAGCCCGAGATGCAGGCGTGCCAGACATAGCTGCGTGGTAACGCCGTGGTAACGGACGGTCCACAACAGAGCGGGTTTCCCGGCACAGGCTGGACAGACTGATTCGTGTCATGCCTGCTAGGTGGCACTGGACGGTACGTGTTGGTACTGCCTGGACCGGTTCTGGACCGATTCCTCAACCGCAGGTCGCAGGTTCGATCCCTGCCGGGGGCGCCACGAAACGACGGATCCGCCGTGGAAGCGGCGCTCGTCGTGGCCGACATGGGCGACGGCGACTCGCCGTCACGGACGCTCATCCTGGGCTCCGATCGCGCCGGCAACCTGTTGGAGGTGATCGTGCTCCACTTCGACGACGGGCGCGAGATGGCAATCCACGCGATGCCGATGCGGACCCAGTACCGAGCGATGCTCCCCAGGCCACCGGAGAAATGACGATGACGAAGAAGAACACGAACAGCCCGGTCGTCGGCGTCTCGCGAGGCAAGCCCGTCACGGAGGCCGACATCGAGCGCATGGCAGCAGAGGCCGAAGCGGGGTACGACGTCGCGACGCTCCGCCCGCGAGGTGGTCGCCCATCGATGGGCTCGGGGCCGGCCGAAGTGGTCCCGGTGCGTCTCGATCCCGAACTGCGCGCCGCAGTGGAGGCACGCGCCGCTGCCGACGAGACCACGACGAGCGAGGTCATGCGCGAAGCCCTCCGACGCTTTCTGCACGTTGCGTGACCAACTGGACGACATGTGCCCGGTGGCTGGCTCGACTGGTGTGAGGGTCTCCCCGCATCGATGACATGGTTCGGGTTGGTGCGTCGTGGACACACGCCTGCCGTCCCGTCGTCGGCGGGCACAGGATGAAGGAATGAATGGGATACTCGCGGCCTGGCGAACCTGACCCTCATCATCCACACGGCGACGTTGGCCGGTATCGAGACGTCACTGCCTTCGAGCGCGTTCACGGTCAGGCCGTCGACCAACGGCGACGTGAACCAGGTGGGCTCGCTCTACTTCCGCGCGTACCCACCCGGCGATGCGTGCACGACCGAGGCTGAGGCGATCGCCGACGTCGCCGCCTCGTACCACGGTGAGTACGGCGCATACCTCCATGAGGCGTCACCGGTGATCGTTCACGATGGTGAACTCGTGGCCTCGGTGATGACAGTGCAACAGGCACCGTGGGACGACACCCCAGACTGCCCGTTCATCATCGAACTGTTCACCGCGCCCGGGTATCGGCGGGCCGGTCTGGCGACCGTCCTGCTCGCTGCTGCGGCGTCGGCCGTCATGACGACCGACCCGTTGATCGCACTGCGTGTCGACGCATCGAACACCGCTGCGATCACGCTGTACGAGAGACTCGGGTTCCGTCCGTGGCACGAGTCGTCGGCCGGCGTGTGACCGGGCCGATGTCCGCGTCGCAGTGGATCGCGGTCGAGACCATCGTCTCGGCGACGCCGCCGCACCACGCCGTGCGCCCGGCGCCCCGGGTGATCAGCGGCAGACGTTGCGCATCCGGCCGATGCCCTCGATCCAGGTCTCGAGCACCTGGCCGGGCTGCAGCGCACGGGGTGGCTTGCGGGCCACGCCGACGCCGTCGGGCGTGCCGGTGAAGATCACGTCGCCGGGGAGCAGCGGCAGCACGGCGGACAACTCGGCCACCAGGCGCGGCACGCCGAAGACGAGGTCGCTGGTGCGGGCGTCCTGCACGGTCTCGCCATCGACGCTGCAGCCGAGCGCGAGGTCGTCGGGGTTCGCGAACTCGTCGAGCGTCACGAGCCACGGCCCCATCGGCCCGTAGCCGCGGCGCGACTTGCCGAGCGAGAACTGGGCGCCGGCGGCGAACTGCAGTTTGCGGTCGCTGATGTCCTGGCCGACGGTGAGGCCGGCGACGTACGACCACGCGTCCGCCTCGGCGACCCGGTCGGCCCGGCGGCCGATGACGGCCACCAGCTCGACCTCCCAGTCGATGCTCGACCCGACGATCTCGATGTCGTCGAACGGACCCGACAGCGACGCGGGGAACTTCGTGAAGGTCGCGGGCACCTCGGGCAGCTTCATGCCCGACTCCTCGGCGTGCTTGCCGTAGTTGAGCCCGATCGCGAACACCTGGCGCGGGTGGGGCACCGGGTTCCCGAGCTTCGTCTCGTCCAGCTCACCGGTGGGTGCCGTGACCCCGGCCGCGAAGGTGACGAATGCGTCCCAGTCGTCGTAGAGCGACATCGGGTCGGGTCCGAAGCGGCCGTCCGAGGCGGTGGCGACGTCGGCGACGCCGCCGTCGAGCACGAGCACGGCACGACCGTCGAGGTGGGCGATCTTCACGATGGGGTTCCTTTCCGGGTTCGCGGTGAGCGATGCGTGGCGGTGACGCACCCATCGCTCATCGCGTCGGGGTGGTGGGGTCGGTGGTGGGGTCGGTGGTGGGGTCGGTGAGGTGGGTGCGGAGGTCGGTGAGCAGTGCGGTCGCCTCGGCGGCGGTGGTGCCCGCACCGTAGAGGCGGAAGTCGGGTCGCTGGAGTGCCCAGCGCGCGTCGTGCGACCGGAACCAGCGGTCGAACACCGGGTCGCCGGTCCCGCCGCCGCCGTCGCCGACACCGCCGACGCTCCCGACGCCCCCGACGCCCCCGACGTCGACGACACGACCGCCGATCGACCCGAACCACTCGACGAGTGCCGGATCGATCGACGACCCTGCGGCGGCCGGCGGATCGAGGGTCACCAGGCGCCACCCGGCGCCGTGGACGTCGTCGGACGGCCGCGCCGCGTCGCCGCCCTGCACGAACAGGTGGCCGGCGAACGGCGCGCTCGGGTGCACCAGCCCGTGCTCGGGGCCGGGCAGGTCGGGCATCGCGGTGGGCTCGTCGCCCACCATCGCCGCCATCGCCTCGTCGCGGGCCGCGGCCTCGACCGGGTCGGGGACGCAGATCACCCTCCCCAGTCCCATCGAGACGTCGATCACCTGACGGACGTGGGGGAGCCGCTCCTGCTGGTAGGTGTCGAGCAGCGCATCGGGAGCCACATCGCCCAGCACCAGATCGAGCTTCCACGCGAGGTTGGCCGCATCGCGGATGCCGGCGCACATACCCTGCCCGGCGAACGGCGGCATCTGGTGCGCGGCGTCGCCGGCGAGCAGCACCCGCCCGGATCGCCACTGCTCGGCGTACCGGGCCTGGAACGTGTAGACCGCGTGGCGCTCGAGCCGGGCGTTGCCCGGGTGGACGTCCCACGGCGCGAGCAGCTCCCACGCCCGAGCCTCGGTCTCGAGCTCGTCGCGCGACTCTCCCGGCAGGCGCATGAACTCCCACCGGCGCCGGCCCGGACCGCCCGACACCGCGGTGGTGGGACGGGCGGGGTCACACACCTGGAGGTTGGTGGGCACGAACACCCGGGGCTCGTGGAGCACCACGTCGACGACGAGCCAGTCGTAGAAGAAGCCGAGATCGTGCACGGGCAGACCCGTGAGCGACCGGACGGTGCTGTTCGCGCCGTCGCAGCCGATCACGTACGAGGCGGACAGCGCTGACCCGTCGGCAGCGGTGAGCACGACACGGTCGCCGCGGTCCTCGACGCCGACGACCTCCACCCCGCGACGCAGCTCGATCGACGCGAGCGAGTCGGCGCGTTCGCCGAGCAGGCGCTCGAACTGCGGCTGGCAGAACATCGACGACGACGGCCACCCCGACGGAGCGTCGCCGCGGGTGCCGAAGCGCAGCAGCGTGGTGCCCGCCGCGTTGCGCCACTCGTAGACGTCCGTCGGCTCGCTGATCGCGCGCAGGCCGGCGCCGATGCCGCACGACTGCAGGATCCGGCCGACCTCGTGGTCGAAGTGCACGGCGCGCGGCAGCGGGTACGGCTCGGGCCAGCGCTCCAGGATCGTGACCGATCGGCCGCGCTGGGCGAGCAGGATCGCGAGCGTGAGGCCCGTGGGCCCGGCACCGACGACGGCGACGTCGCAGTCCGGCCGGTCGGACGGCGACGTCGAGGCCGTCCCCGGGATCTCCGTGGCGCTCGTCGCCGGCTCAGGCACGGCGCAGGGGCTGGTGGCCCCAGACGGAGATGCGGTCGTAACGGCGGTCGTCCTGCCAGTCGTCGGTGATCACCCGGGCGCCGTGGCCGACCTCCACCTGGAACCCAGCCGGGCTCTGCACGTA
Organism: Actinomycetota bacterium; assembly: GCA_009704985.1. Classification (GTDB taxonomy): domain Bacteria; phylum Actinomycetota; class Acidimicrobiia; order Acidimicrobiales; family Ilumatobacteraceae; genus VFMC01. The sequence continues at coordinate 6,114 of WLDE01000100.1, forward strand.
GAAGCTGAACATGCCGTCGTTGTCGTGACGGCCGAGGCCGTTGGGGATCGCGAGGTCGGTGGCCCACGCCCGGTCGAACGCCGCGCCGACGTCGTCGCGCTCGACCGTCTCCACCATCACGTGGTGCAACCGCTGCGGGAGCTCGAACGGGGCACGAGCGAGGGCCACGGTGTGGTGCCGTTCGTTGCAGTGGTAGAAGCGCACCTCCAGCTCGATGCCCGCCATGATCTCCATCTGCAGCCAGTCGGACCGGGTGAGGCCGAGTCCCTCGGTCACGAAGCGGTGCGACTCGTCGAAGGCCGTCGTGGCGAACACGACGTGACCGAAGCCGACGCCGGCCGTGTGGAACCCACCCGGCACGAGGGCGGAGGTGAACGGGCTCGACGCCGTGGCCAGACCGGTGACGATCTCGACCGGCACGCCCCACGGTGCCACGGTGCGCGCCAGTCGGGTGACGCGGCGGGCGGCGGCGTCGTCGGCCGAGCCGTCCTCGACGGCGAACCCGGCAGCGGCGAGCCGGGCGACGATCGCATCGAACGCTGCGTCGTCGACGGCCTCGAAGCCGACGACCGAGGCGTCGTTCGCCGGACCGGGCTGCACCACGATCCGGTGGGCGCGGTCGTCGTTGCGCCAGGTGGTCGCGTCGCCGATCGGTTCGCCCGGCACGAGGCCGATCACGTCGCCGAAGAACGGAGTGAGCGTGGCGGGGTCGGGGACCTCGATGCCGAGGTAGGCGAGTTCGAGCTGTCGGTGCACGGTTCCTCCGGTGCGTGGGCGTGGTGGGCGTGGTGGGCGTGAGGTGTCGGGTGCTGGCGGGTGCTGGCGGGTGACGTGCGGGTGGTGCGAGTGCCGAGCCGGGTCGGTCAGGCCCCGGCCCAGAGCGCCTTCACCAGCAGGTGCGACAGCGTGCGCAGCTCGTCGGCCGAGAGCCCCGCCCACTGGTGGCGGTGGAACTCCTGGAGCTGCGGGGTGACGGCGGCGAAGGCGCGGCGGCCGGACTCGGTGGCCCGCACGAGCACGCTGCGCCGGTCGGTGGGGTTCGGCAGGCGCTCGGCGAAGCCGCCGCGCTCGAGCCGGTCGACGAGGCGGGTCACGTCGGAGGCGCGGTTGAGCAGCCCGTCGGCGACCGATCCGATCGGCACCCCGGCGTCGGGATCGTCGGCGAGGCACAGCCGGAACAGCGCGACGTACTGCTGGTGGGTGATCCCCGCGGTCGCGCAGATGCGTTCGAGGGACGCGAGGTTGCGGTCGGCGAGCAGCAGCACGTTCACGTGCGCCTCACGGCCGATCGACACGATCTCCGGCTCCCCACCCCACGTCGCAGCTGCCACGTCGGCGACGGTACGTCACAACGATATTCGTTGCAACAGATATCTTGTGGCTGCGCGAGTTCCCCTCGGAACGCGATCACTCGCGCCGCTCGGGGGCGCCGGTCAGTTGCGCAGGCGACGAACGCTCGCGCTGTCTCCGCTCACGAGCCAGATGCTGGAGCCGTCGAAGGCCATCGTGCGTACCGCAGTCGTTCCCGTCGGGATGTCGACTCGGGAGTTCAGCCGGATGTCGAACCGCGAGATCGTGCCCGCGTTGTAGTTCGAGACCCAGATGCACGAGCCGTCGAACATCACACCGCGTGGGGTGGAACCAGCGGCGAGGCTGGTGGTGGCGGGCGTCGCAGCACTGATGTTCGTGATCTTCGTGACGGTGTTCGAGCCCTCGTTCGCGACCCACACGGCCTCGCCGTCGAAGGCGACGCCATACGGCAGCGAGCCGACCGTGACCTGCACCGGAGGGTCCGCCGGGTTGGCGATGTCGACCCGGGACACGACGGGGTTCTGTCGGCTCGGAACCCAGATGTGGCTGCCATCGAATCCCAGGGCGAAACCCGTACCACCGGGGAACGAGAACGGAGACACCACCTCGGTGGACGGGTTGATACGGAGCACGCCGAAGGTGTTGTGGTTGGTCCACAGGTGCGTGCCGTCCCACACGAGGCCGTAGTTCGACGTACCCGGGCTGAGGGAAATCGTGTTGACGACCGCACCGGTGTTGACGTCCAACTGGGTCAAGCTCGCGCTGTCACGGTTGGAGACCCAGATCGACGTGCCGTCGAACGCGATGCCGAACGGGTAGTCGCCGACCGCATACGTGCCGATGACGTCGCCGGTCGTCGGGTCGATCTTCGTGACGTCGTCCGAGTCCGAGTTGGTCACCCAGATGCTGGTTCCATCGAACGCGATGCCCCTCGGCTGTGCGCCGACGCCGACGGTCAACGGTCGCCCGGGGTCGAGATCCCACCGGAGCTGGCCGAGCTGCGAGGCCGTGAGCTGCGCCGAGGTGTCGGTGCTGCAGGAGACACCTGCTGGCCCGCTCGCGCCGGGCGCCCCTGCTGCACCGGCGGCACCGGCCGGGCCGGCGGGACCTGCCGGACCCTGGGGGCCGACGACGCCGGCGGCACCGCTGATCATCGCATCGATCTGGGCGCGGGTGTAGTAGCGGTCGTCGAAGTTGTGGTCGGCGTAGTAGCCGGTCACGTCGGCGAACACGTCCACCGTGCCTGCGAAGTTGAACACGCTGAGCCCGCCCCCGGCCGACAGCGAGGTGGTGACCGCGTTCGGGATGGGTCCGTCGCCGGAGCGCCAGTTCAGGCTCGACGCGAGCGGCTGGCTGTCACCGGTGGCCCACACGGTGAGGTAGCTCGTCGAGGTGCCGTTCAGCACCGTGACGTTGAGCTGGAGCCCGATCGCGTCGGTGGGGATCGCACACCGCCCGGAGGCGCCGCGGCCGACGAAGCTCACCGCCTCACCGGCTCCGAGCGGGGTGGCGCGTGGCCCGACGTTGTCGGCGCCCGGGCGGGTGTCGAACAGCCGGCACGGCGTGATCGGGACGTACACGGAACGGGTGCCGGAGGTGACCGAGGCCGAGGCGACGAGCACGCTGCCCCCGCCGAGCGACACCGCCACCGCCGCGCCGATCGCGGCCCAGCGCGCTCGGTGCGGCCGGTGCGGCCGGTGTGCCGAGCCGCCCCCGACCGGTGCGGTCGGGGTGAGGCGGGCGAGGGCGGACAGGTTGCGGCGGCGAGACCACAGAGACATCGGGTCGACCGTAGCGGTGCGGTGCCACCACCGGAACATGCGTCTGACCAGGAGTGCTGCAAACGGGGCGAAGGATCCGGGTCGGGGAGGCGAGTCACCACGGCCGGGGAGGGCACGACCGCAGACCGCGCGCGTCGACCACGCAGCGTTCACCAGACGCCGACCGGACACTCCCGATGGTGTGGCGGGTCGAAGATCCCCGAGCGCTCCTTCCCGGTGCTCGACGAGATCGGGACCTCGTGCCCTCGTCGGCGCCGCCGGCCGGCGCGATGACAGACGTGGGGGCACGACGTCCCCGGACATCGGCACCACAGGAGGACACGATGCGAGCGACACCCGGATCGCAGCTGATCGTCACCGGTCACCACGTGGGTGAACCGGACCGCACCGGCGAGGTGCTCGAGGCCCGAGGACCCGACGGCACCGCACCGTTCCTGGTGCGATGGGACGACACCGGCCACGTCACGCTGCTCTTCCCCGGCAGCGACTGCCTGATCCGCGACACCCACCGCGACACCCACCGCGACACCCACCGCGCTGGCGCACCAGAGGAGGTCCCGTCATGAAGATCGCCGATCTCACCGCACGTCCGGTCGTGACGATCCGTCCCGACGCGACCATCCGCGAGGCCGCGGCGCTGATGGCCCGCGCCGGCGTCGGATGCCTCGTCGTGGCCGAGCACGACCGTCCCGTCGGCATGGTGACCGACCGTGACCTGGTGGTGCGGGCGATGGCCACCGGCTTCCCGGTGGACGGACGCGTGGACGGGGTGATGACCACCGGCGTGGTGGCCGTCGACCGTCACGCCGACGTCCGCGACGCAATCGCCGCATTCCACCACCACGCCGTGCGCCGGCTGCCCGTCGTGGATGGCGACGCCGTCGTCGGGCTCGTCTCGCTCGACGACCTGGTGGCCGGGCTCTCGAAGGTGTTCGCCGACGTGACCCACGGTCTCACCGCGCAGCTGGTGTTCCCGCACGGTGGCGACGAGGCCCCGGTGCCCGCGGTCAGCGCGCCGACGTGAACCGCCAGGCGTCGCGGTGACGCAGCGACAGGTCGGGTTCGCCGCGACGTGACGCCCAGCGCCACTGCGCCGAGATGCGGCCGCCCACCGCGACCGCCGACGGCGGCACCGCGTGTAGCCAGTCGCGCTGGCACGCACCGCCCATGACGAGCAGGTCGCCACCGGACGGCGCGAGGTCGACGACGTCGCGCAGCTCGTCGTCGTCGGCGAAGCGCTGGCGTCCGGTGTCGGGACGCAGGAACCACGACCGCTGCGCACCCAGGGTGAACACGGCGACGAGGGTGTCGTCGAGCCACGTCATGCCCGTGTCGCGGTGGAACCCGAGCGACTCGCGGGCGTCGCGGTACTGCGTGAGCACCACGCCGGAGAACCGGACCCGGTAGCGCCGCACGAGCCAGGTCTCGACCGCGGCCAGCGCCGGGTGGCGGCGCGACCCCGCCACCGTGGCGCTGAGCCGGGTGTCGTCGACCCAGCGCTCGTACCGGAACGACCGGCCCTGCCGCCAGGGCGTGGCGCGCAGGACCTCGTGGTGGACGCGTTCGGCGTCGGGGACGAGGCCGCGCACGACGTCGACCCAACTGCGCTCGTCGAGCTGCACCCGCTCGACCGGTGCGCCGGCGTCGACCCAGCCGCGCGGTCCGGGGCCCGTCGCGTGGGCGTGCTGGTGCGAGGCCGCCGGCCGGTGCGCGGACGGGTGCGAGCGCATGGACGCGGGACGCTCAGCGGGGCCGGACGGATCGGTGGGGAGCGGGCTCGGCAGGACCATGCCGGCACCGTACGGAGGGGGTGTGATGCGGTCGGGCGCCGGAATCGGCCGCACGGTCGGAGCCGGGCGAATACCCTGGCGAGCATGCGTCTCACCCCGACCGACCGGGATCGATTGCTGATCTTCACGGCGGCCGAGCTCGCCCGGGCCCGTCGAGCCCGTGGGTTGCGGCTCAACGTGCCGGAGGCGACCGCCCTCATCGCGGACACGGTCTGCGAGGCCGCCCGCGACGGCCGGCGGGTGGTGGAGGCCGCCGCTGCCGCCGCGTCGGTGCTCGGTCCCGACGACGTCCTGCCCGGGGTGGTCGACATCGTGAGCGAGGTGAAGGTGGAGGCCGTGTTCGACGACGGCACCCGCATGGTCGTCGTGCGGAACCCGTTCGGTGCCGACGCCGTCTCGCTCGGCGACGACGCCCCGGGTGCGGTCCTCGTCGCCCCACGGTCGCCCGATGCGTCGGACGCGTCCGGTGACACGCCGCCCGACGTCGTGACGCTCACCGTGGTGAACACCGGCGACGTGCCGGTGAGCATCACCTCGCACTTCCACTTCTTCGAGGTGAACCCGCGGCTGCGCTTCGACCGGGCGGCCGCCTACGGCCGCCGGCTCGCGATCAGCGCGGGCGCCTCGCTGCGGTTCGACCCCGGCGCCGAGGTGTCCGCACCGCTCGTGCCGATCGGCGGCGCCCGCATCGCGATCGGGTTCGCCGGTCTCGTGGACGGGCCGCTCGACGCGCCCGGCGCGAAGGAGGCGGCGCTCGCCCGTGCCGTCACACAGGGCTACCTCGGAGCCGAGACCCCGGAGTCCCCGGAGAACTCGGAGGCCCCGGAGGCCTCCGAGGACGGCAGCGGATCACAGGAGGCATCGTCGTGACCGGCACGTCACACTCGCACTCGCACCCCCACCCCCACGGTCACGGTCACGGTCACGGCCATTCGCACCGGCACTCCCACGACGGGGTGGAGCACGAGCACGAAGGGGGTCACGTCCCCCACGGGCACACCGACCTCGACGAGATCCTCCCGCACGACTACGCCGCGATCCACGGCCCCACGGTCGGCGACCGCGTGCGTCTCGGCGACACCCGCCTGGTCGTGGAGATCGAGTACGACGCGCAGCGGCGCGGCGACGAGTTCCTCGCCGGGTTCGGCAAGACCGCCCGCGACGGCCTGCTGCTCAAGGCGGCCGCGGTGCGCGACACCTGCGACCTCGTGATCTCCAACGTCGTGATCATCGACGCGATGCACCGCATCGGGAAGGTGTCGATCGGCATCCGCCAGGGCCGGATCTGCGGCATCGGCCGCGCCGGCAACCCGGACGTGCTCGACGACGTCGACGTGGTCGTGGGCACCGGCACCTCGATCGTGTCCGGCGAGGGGCTCATCGCCACCGCCGGTGCGATCGACACGCACGTGCACCTCATGTCGCCGCGCATCATGGAGGCGTCGCTCGCGTCCGGCGTCACCACGATCATCGGCCAGGAGTTCGGGCCCGTGTGGGGCGTGGGCGTGAACTCGCCGTGGGCGCTGCGTCACGCGTTCAACGCGTTCGACCAGTGGCCGGTGAACATCGGCTTCCTCGGTCGTGGTTCGTCGTCGGACCCGGCACCGCTCGTCGAGGCGCTCGTCGAGGGCGGCGCGTGCGGGTTCAAGGTGCACGAGGACATGGGCGCCCACACCCGAGCGCTCGACACGGCGCTGCGGGTGGCCGAGGAGCACGACGTGCAGGTGGCGCTGCACACCGATGGGCTCAACGAGTGCCTCGCGGTGGAGGACACCCTGCGCGTGCTCGACGGTCGCACCATCCACGCGTTCCACATCGAGGGCTGCGGCGGCGGCCACGTGCCCAACGTGCTGAAGCTCGCCGGTGTGCCCAACGTGATCGGGTCGTCCACCAACCCCACGCTGCCGTTCGGCCGTGACGCGCTCGACGAGCACTACGAGATGATCTTCGCCTGCCACGGTCTCAACCACCACTCGCCGACGGACGGGGTGATGGTGACCGACCGGATCCGCAACGGCACGATGGGTGCCGAGGGCGTGCTGCACGACCTCGGCGTGATCGGCATCACGTCGTCCGACGCGCAGGGCATGGGTCGCGCCGGCGAGACCGTGCGGCGCACGTTCCAGCTCGCGGCGAAGATGAAGCAGGACCTCGACCCCGGCCCCACGCGCCACGACAACGACCGCGTGCGCCAGTACGTCGCGAAGCTCACGATCAACCCGGCGATCGCGCACGGCCTGTCGCACGAGATCGGCTCGATCGAGGTGGGCAAGCTCGCCGACATCGTGCTCTGGCGACCCGACCACTTCGGCGCCAAGCCGCAGCTCGTGCTGAAGGCCGGCTTCCCCGCCTACGGCGTCACCGGCGACCCCAACGCCACCACCGACACGTGCGAGCCGCTCGTGCTCGGTCCGCAGTTCGGCTCCTTCGGTGCCACCGCCGCCGACCTGTCCGTGGCCTTCGTGGCCGGCGCCGCGGTGGCGGCGGGCGTCGACCACATGACCACCCGCCGCCGTCGCGTGGCCGTGCGGGGCACCCGCGGCATCGGTCCGGCCGACATGGTGCTGAACGCCCGGCTCGGCACCGTCGAGGTCGACCCGCGCACCGGCGTCGTCGAGTTCGACGGCCAGGTCGTGTACACCGACCCGGCCGACTCCGTGGCGCTCAGCCGCCTCTACTTCCTCTGACCCCGTCCGATCCCGTCCCGTCGCCGCGTCCCGTCCGCCGCGTCCCGTCGCCGCGCCCAGTCCGCGCCCACTCCCAGGAGCACCCATGACCACCCCTCGCACCGCCGGGTTCCGCATGCCCGCCGAGTGGGATCCGCACGAGCGCACGTGGATGGAGTTCCCGCCGGTGAACCCCACCTTCGGCGACGGCAGCGACGGCGAGCTCGAGCGGCTCCGCCGCATCTGGGCATCGGTGTCGAACACGATCGCCCGGTTCGAGCCCGTCTCGGTGGTGTGCAACGTGGGTGACGCCGACGTCGCCCGCTCGATGCTGCACCAGTCGATCGAGGTGCACGAGACCCCGACCGGTGACGCCTGGGCGCGCGACAGCGGTCCCACCTTCCTCGTGCACGCCGACGGCCGGCTCGGCGCCACGCACTGGACGTTCAACGCCTGGGGGAACCAGGACTTCTCCGACCCGACCGACGAGCGCCACGTGGGTGCGTTCATCGCCGGCCTCGCCGGTGCCGAGCTGTTCAGCTCGTCGATGGTGAACGAGGGTGGCGGCATCCACGTCGACGGCGAGGGCACGGTGATGGTCACCGAGACCGTGCAGCTCGACCCCGACCGCAACCCCGGCTGGAACGCCGAGCAGGTCGAGACCGAGCTGCGCGCGTACCTCGACGTGTCGAAGGTGATCTGGTTGCCGCGCGGGCTGACGAAGGACTACGACCGGTTCGGTACCCGCGGCCACGTCGACATCCTCGCCACCTTCTGCCGGCCCGGCACCGTGCTCGCGCACGTCCAGACCGACCGCTCGCACCCGGACTTCGAGATCTGCCAGGACTACCTGCGCGTGCTGCGCGCCAGCACCGACGCCGCCGGTCGGCCGTTGGAGGTGGTGGAGGTCCCTGCTCCTCGCACGACCCACGACCAGGGCGAGATCGTGGACTGGGGGTACATCAACCACTACGTGTGCAACGGCGCGGTGATCCTGTGCGCCTTCGACGACCCGAACGACGAGGTCGCGGCGCGGATCATGGCCGACGCCTACCCGGGCCGCGAGATCGTCCTCCACGACGCCCGCGACATCTTCGCCCACGGCGGTGGCATCCACTGCATCACGCAGCAGCAGCCCGTCGTGCCGGCCGTGTGAGTCCGGCCGTGTGAGTCCGGCCGTGTGAGTCCGGCCGTGTGAGTTCGGCCGTGTGACGTCTGCGTAGGGTGGGGATGCGGCGTGGGGCGCCGCACTCTCGACCGGACCACGCAGGGGGACACATGGGCGTGCAGCTCACCAAGGACTCGATCGATCTCGGCATCGTCGTGCAGGACGCGGAGCGCTCGCTCGCGTTCTACC
>WLDE01000101.1 GCA_009704985.1 Actinomycetota bacterium
GTCCTGGGTGCCTCGGTGGACTCACTGCTGCAGCGTGCGAGGAATCGCCGGCACCCAGATCGATGGCGACCCGTCCTGGGTGCCTCGGTGGACTCACTGCTGCAGCGTGCGAGCGATCGCCGGCACCCAGATCGATGGCGACCCGTCCTGGGTGCCTCGCTCGACTCACCGGTGCTGGTCGGACGACGAGCGTGGCACCCAGGACGAGGTCAGACGGCGCACTCCGAGTCGCCGACGGCAGCCACGAACGGGCCGGTCTCGCCGTAGTCGACGTAGAAGTCGGGGTCGTCGTCGAACGTGGGGAACACGTCCAGGTCCTTCAGCGTGGCGCCGACGGCCGCTGCACCACCGGAGCGGTCGAGCCAGGTACGGAACGTCTCGCCGGCGGATCGCTCCTCGGCGAAGCGGCGCACCACCCGCACGACCGCCTGCGGGGCGGCCTTGGCGGGGAGGCGGGTGGCCTTGTCGCCGAAGTGGATCTGCTCCTGGCCGACGTAGCCGCCGAGCAGCATCTGGTAGCCGGGGGCCGAGCGACCGTGCGCACGACGCTCGGCACCGAAGAAGCCGATGTCGGAGGCGTGGTGCTGGCCGCAGCTGTTGGTGCAGCCGGAGATGTTGATCCGCACCCCGCCGACCTCGGCGAGACCGGCGTCCTCGAGCGCCTCGCCGATCGCGGCGGCCAGGCCACGCGACTGCGTGACGGCGATGTTGCAGGTGTCGGCGCCGGGGCAGGCCACGACGTCGCGGGCGAGTTCGGCGCCCGGGCGGGCCATGCCGATCGCCTCGAGGCGGGCGTACAGCGTGGGCAGCTGCCCCTCGGTGAGGCCGCGGAACACGACGTTCTGGCGGTTCGACAGGCGCACGTCGGCGCCCAGTTCGCGCTGGATGGAGGCCAGCGCCCGGAACTGGGAGGCGGTGATGTCGCCGAGCGCCGCATAGGCGACGGCCGAGACGGTGCCGTTGGCCGTGCCGCGCACGACACCGGTGACCACCCACCGCTCGTAGGGATCGCGCGGCGTGAGCGCCACGGCCACGCCCTGGCCGACCGCGGTGGCCTCGACGGTGGTGCTGCGACCCGCCGGGGCGTCGCCGGCCTTGGCGACGATCTCGGGGATGCCGCCGGGCCACGACGACGACGCCGGCAGCGTGTGGCGCACCTTCAGCACGCGGCGGCGCACCTCGTCGATGCCGAGTTGATCGACGACCCACTTGAGCCGGGCACGCAGCTTGTTGTCGCGGTTGCCGGTCTGGTCGAACACCCGCAGCACCGCCTCCACCGTGGGCAGCAGGTCCTCGCGGCTCGTGAAGTCCTCCAGCGCGAGGGCCGGGTGCGGGGTGGCGCCGAGGCCGCCGGCGATGTACACCCGGAAGCCCTGCTCGACCGTGCCGTCCTCGAGCGTGCGGGTGGTGGCCACCACGCCGACGTCGTTGAACATCGCCTGGCCGCAGTCGGTGCTGCAGCCCGAGAAGTTGACCTTGAACTTGCGCGGCAGGCGCTGACCGAGCGGGTTGCGGACGAAGTGCTCGAAGGTGGCCTCGGCCCAGGGCGTGACGTCGAGCTGCTCGTGCGGGCAGGCGCCGGCGAGGTGGCAGGCCATCACGTTGCGGACGGTGTCGCCACAGGCCTCGCGGCTGGTGAGGCCGACCTTGGCGAGCTCGCGCATCACGTCGGGCACCTTGGTGAGCTCGACGAAGTGGATCTGCACGTTCTGGCGGGTCGTGATGTGGCCCCAGCCGCGGGAGTAGGTCTCGGCGAGGTGACCCATCAGGTCGAGCTGCTCGGGCGTGATCGTGCCGGCCGGCAGCTTGATGCGCACCATCTGGTTGGTGCCACCCTGGCGCTGGCCGTAGATGCCGTTGTTGAGGCGCATCACGCGGAAGACGTCCTCGGGGATCTCGCCCGCGAGGTACTGCGCGATCGCTCGCTCGAACCGCTCGATGTCGCGGTACTGCTCCTCCACGAGATCCCGTGCCGGCGGCACGACGGGAGCGATGGCCATGGTGAGACCTCCAACGATCGGCGGGTCGAAAGCCGAACAAAGCTGATCGGCTCGGTCAACTTTACACGGCCGGACGCGAGGTGGACAGGTCTGGTCCTCGTTTTCCCGGGACCAGGTCGGACCCCGGCACGACCGGGTGACCGGCGGATCCATGGCGTCGGTCACGTCGGTCGCATCAGTCGCCCGGGGCCTCGCCGATCTCGCGCAACGCGTCGCGCATGGCGAGGCGGAGGCGGCGGGCCTGCTCGCCGTTCAGGTGCATGATCAGGCCCTCGCCGGGCGAGCCGACCTCCTCCATCGTCAGCACCACGCGCGGTTCGGCGTCGTCGTAGTCGTCGCTGATCGCCACGGCCCACGAGAGCTGCTGCAGCTCGTCGTCGCTGGGCGGGAGGTCGTCGGGGGTGAACGGGTAGTCGTCGATCGAGCGGCGCACGGGTGCAGCGTGCCAGATCGGCCGTCGTACAGTGCGCGCATGAGCGAGAACCTGCGCATCTGGACCAAGGCGATCTACGGCTTCGACCACGTCGCACGGATGGCGACGCCGGCCGACTGGGATCGCCCGTCGCCGTGCGAGGGCTGGACCGCTCGTCACGTGATCGGCCACGTGCTCGCCGTCCAGCGGTACATGGAGTCGCTGGTCCGCGGAACCCCGGTGACGATGAACCCGATGGTCGACCCCGACCGCAACACCGGTGACGACCCGTACGCGGCCTGGGCTGCGGCCCGCGACGGCCTCATCGAGGCGCTCGACCAGCCCGGGGCGCTCCACCGGGTGGTGCAGAACTGGAGCGGTCCCACCGCGGTCGACGACATGATCGGGTTCAACGTGGCCGACACCACGGTCCACTCGTGGGATCTCGCCCGAGCGCTCGGCGTGGACGACCGGCTCGACCCCGCCTGCGTGGCACGGGCGCTCGCGAACGCCGAGCCGGTGGCCGAGCGGCTGCGTGCCGGCGGCATGTTCGGCGCGTCGGTCGACGTGCCGTCCGAGGCCGATGCGCAGACCCGTCTGCTCGCGCTCACCGGCCGCCGCGTCTGAGCGGGCACCGGCCCTGACCGGGCGCCGCAGCACCGTTCGCCCGGGCCGGACCGCCATGGGCGATCAGGTGCGCTGGTAGTTCGGCGCTTCCTTCGTGATCGTCACGTCGTGCGGGTGGCTCTCCTCGCGGCCCGCCGTGGTGACCCGCATGAACCGGGCCGTGCGGAGGGCGTCGAGCGTGCCCGCGCCCGCGTAGCCCATCCCGCTGCGCAGGCCGCCGGCGAGCTGGTAGACGACGTCGCCGAGCGTGCCCGCGTACGGCACCCGACCCTCGATGCCCTCCGGCACGAGCTTGCGGGTGGCGGCACCCACGGCGGTGGAGCCCTGGCCGCTCGCGTACCGGTCGGCGCCGAGGCCCTGCATCGCACCCATCGACCCCATCCCGCGGTACGTCTTGTAGCGGCGTCCCTCCATGAGCTCCATCTCCCCGGGGCTCTCGTCGGTACCGGCCAGCAGCGACCCGAGCATCACGGTGCTCGCACCCGCGGCGATCGCCTTCACGATGTCGCCGGAGTACGTGATGCCGCCGTCGGCGATGACGGGCACGTCGAGCTGCCGTGCGCGGCGGGTGGTGAACCAGATCGCCGACAGCTGCGGCATGCCGGCACCGCTCACGACGCGGGTGGTGCAGATCGAGCCCGCACCGACGCCGACCTTCACCGCATCGGCGCCGGCGGCGTGGAGCGCCTCGACACCCTCCTCGGTGACCACGTTGCCGGCCACCACGGGCAGGTCGGGCCAGTTCGACTTGATCCGCTCGATCGCTTTCACCACACCGGCGGAGTGCCCGTGCGCGGTGTCGATGGCGATCGCGTCGACGCCCATCGCGTGCAGCGCGTCCACGCGGTCCTCGAGGTCCGCGCCCACGCCGACGGCAGCCGCGCAGCGCAGCCGGCCCTTCGAGTCGCGGGTCGCGTTCGGGTGGTCCTGGCGCTTCTGGATGTCCTTCACCGTGATGAGGCCGCGCAGGAAGCCGTGGTCGTCGACGAGCGGCAGCTTCTCGATCCGGTACTTCTGCAGCACCTGCTTGGCCTGCTCGAGGGTGGTGCCGACCGGGGCGGTGACCAGCCCCTCGGAGGTCATGAAGTCGCTCACGGGGCGTTCGAAGTCGCCGGGCTCGCAGAACCGGATGTCGCGGTTGGTGAGGATGCCGACGAGGCGGCCGCCGTCGTCGGTGATCGGCACGCCACTGAAGCGGAAGCGGTTCATCAGCGCCTCGGCGTCGTTGAGCGTGGCACCGGCGTGCAGCGTGACCGGGTCGGTGATCATGCCGCTCTGGCTGCGCTTCACCTTCTGCACCTCGGCGGCCTGGTCGGCGATCTCGAGGTTGCGGTGGATCACGCCGATGCCGCCCTCGCGGGCGATGGCGATGGCCATGCGGGCCTCGGTGACCTTGTCCATCGCGGCGGACACGAGGGGCACGGCGAGCTCGATGTCGGCGGCGAACCGGGCGCTGGTGTCGACGGCGTCCGGCAGGACGTTGCTGTAGCCCGGGACGATCACCACGTCGTCGAAGGTGAGCGCCTCGAAGCGGTCGAAGAGCTGGTCGTTGGGGGTCATGCGGGGATCTCCTCGGGACGGGCGGAGCGACGGGCGGGGACGGCCGAGTCCTCCGCTGGGCGGAGGTCGCGGCAGAGACCGGCGAGCGTGGTGACCACGAGGCGGTGCTCGGTGGTGTGCACGCGGGCGGCGAAGGAGTCGAGGGTGTCGTCGGGCTCGATCTCGACGGCGGCGGCGGCGAGCACCGGACCGACGTCGACGCCCTCGTCGGGGACGAGGTGCACCATCACGCCGGACGACGTGCGGCGCCCGGCGCGGAACTCGTCGAAGGCCCGCTCGATGGCGTGTGTGCCGGGCAGTTCGCCGGGCAGCGCAGGGTGCAGGTTCACCACCATCCCCGGGAACCACCCGAGGAAGTTCATGGTGAGGATCCGCATCCAGCCGAGCAGGACGACGTAGTCGGGTGCGAAGCCGCTGACGACATCGGCGAGGCGGGCGTCGTAGTCGGCTCGCGACTCGCCGGCACGCCGTCCGACGTGCACCGCCGGCACCCCGGCGGCATCCGCCCGGGCGAGCACGCGAGCCTCGGCCTGGTCGCTCACGACGGCCACCACCTGGGCGGGGATCCGCTCCGCTGCGCACGCGTCGAGGACGGCCTGGGTGTTCGAGCCGTTGCCAGATGCCATCAGCACGAGGCGAGGCAGGACGACACGTGACTCCATGCACCGACGCTACGCGTCCCCCAGGACGGGCCGCCCCCGCTTGAACGAAAAGTTCGCGGGTCAGTGGTGGAGGGTGACCTCGCGGGCGCCGGGGACGAGTTCGCCGATCACCCAGGTGCGCTCGGCGATGGTGGCCTGCACGGCACCGAGGTCGTCCGGGGCGCACACGACCACCATGCCGATGCCCATGTTCAGCGTGCGGTACAGCTCGTGGTCGTCGATCGAGGTGCACACGCTGCGGACCAGGTCGAACAGCGGCGGCACCGGCCACGAGCCGAGGCGCACGCGGGCGGCCACCCCGTCGGGGAGCACGCGGGGGAGGTTCTCCGGGAGCCCGCCGCCGGTGATGTGCGCGAGCGCCTTCACCCGGCCGGTCGCGAGCGCGTCGCGCAGCACCGGCAGGTAGCTGCGGTGCGGTTCGAGCAGCGTCTCGCCGAGCGGACGGTCGAACCCGGCCGGGACGGCGTCCATCGGCATCCACGAGAACACCTTGCGCAGCAGCGAGTAGCCGTTGGTGTGCGGGCCGCTCGACGCCACACCGAGCAGCACGTCACCCGCGGCGACGCCCGGCTGGGGGAGCAGGTCGGCGCGGTCCACCACGCCGACGAGGGTGCCGGCGATGTCGAACGCACCGGGGGCGTACACGCCCGGCATCTCGGCGGTCTCGCCACCCAGCAGCACGCAGCCGCAGGCCTCGCAGGCCTCGGCCATGCCGGTCACGACCTCGGCGACGTGCTCGGCGACGAGCCGGCTGGACGCCACGTAGTCGAGGAAGAACAGCGGGGTCGCGCCCTGCACGAGGACGTCGTCGACGCAGTGGTTCACGATGTCGGCGCCCACACCGCGGTAGCGGCCGAGCCGGGCCGCGAGCTCCACCTTGGTGCCCACGCCGTCGGTGCTCGCCACCAGCACCGGATCGTCCATCGCCTTGATCGCCGCCGCGCTGAACGCACCGCCGAAGCTGCCGACGCCGGCGAGCACCGCGGGCGTGTGGGTGCGCTCGACCGCCGTGCGCATCGCGTCGACGGCACGGGTGCCCTCGTCGATGTCGACCCCGGCGGCCGCGTACGACGACAGCGTGGCCGCGACGGCGCGCCAGCCGATGTCGCGGCGTACCTGCATGCCGTCGAAGGAGATCCGGGCCATCCGGGCGTAGGCGGCGTCGCGGGCGGCGGAGAGATCGGGGCCGAGCCCGGTGACGGCGAGCACCCGCCCACCCGTCACCCGGGTGCCGTCCGTGCCGGCGGGGAAGACGAGCGCCCCGCCGTCGGCGACGTCGGAGCCGGCGGAGGTGTCGCCGTCGTCGCGCAGGCCGGTGATGGTGGCACCGCTCACCGGCGCCTCGGGGTAGCCGGCCGCTGCCGCGACCACCGTGCACGCGGCACCCGGCCGCACCACGACCTCGACCGAGTCGAGGCGGCCCTCGCAGCAGGCGAGGGCCAGCTGGGCGAGGTCGGACTGCAGCAGGGGCAGCACGGCCTGTGCCTCGGGATCACCGAAGCGGCAGTTGAACTCCAGCAGCTTCGGGCCGTCCGGGGTGAGCATCAGCCCGGCGTACAGCACGCCCACGTAGGGCTCGCCCTTCGCGGCGAAGTGGTCGAGCACCGGCTGCACGAACCGCTTCGTGAGCTCGTGGGCGTCGTGACCGGTCGGCGCCGGTGCGTACGCGCCCATGCCGCCGGTGTTCGGGCCGCTGTCGCCCTCGTGGATCCGCTTGTGGTCCTGCGCGATGGGCAGCGGCACGGCGGTGCGCCCGTCGCACAGCGCGAGCAGGCTGCACTCCGGCCCGGTGAGCCGCTCCTCGAGCACGATCGGCCCCTGCGCGGCGAGCGAGCGGATCGCCGCGTCGGTCTCGGCCGGGGTGTCGGGCACGATGACACCCTTGCCGGCGGCCAGGCCGTCGAGCTTCACGACCACCGGCCGCTCGAGGGCACGCCACCACGTGATGGCCGCGTGGGCGTCGTCGGTGCGGAAGAACGCGGGGGAGGGGATGCCGAGCTGCTGCGCGAGCGCCCGGGTGAACCCCTTCGAGCTCTCCAACCGGGCGAGCGACTCGGTCGGCCCGAAGCACGGCACAGCCGCCGCGGCGCAGGCGTCCGCGGTGCCGGCCACGAGCGCCGACTCGGGCCCGACGATCACCAGGTCCACCTCGGCGTCGCGGGTGGGATCGAATCCCGCCTCGCTGCGCACCTCGTGACCGTGGCGCTCGCACGCCCACGCGATCGCGGCCTCGCGGCCACCGCTGCCGACGACCAGCACGCGCATCAGGCGAGCACCCCTTCGAAGCCGAGCTTGGGCTGGGCCTGGCTGACCTCGATCGGGTAGGCGCCGGTGAAGCACGCGTCGCAGTAGCCGCCGGTGCGCTCGCCGGCGATCGCCCGCATCATCCCGTCGAGCGACAAGAACGCGAGCGAGTCGGCCCCGATGTGGGCCTGCATCTCGGGCACCGTGAGCCGGGCCGCCATCAGGTCGTCGTCATGACCCATGTCGACCCCGAAGTGGCACGGGTGCGTGATCGGCGGGCACGTGATCCGCATGTGCACCTCGGTGGCGCCGGCGTCGCGGAGCAGCCGCACCAGCGGGCCCGCCGTCGTGCCGCGCACGAGCGAGTCGTCGATCATCACCACCCGCTTGCCCGCGAGGTTCTCGGCGAGCGCGTTGAACTTCAGCGCCACCCCTCGCTCGCGCAGGTCCTGCGTCGGCTCGATGAAGGTGCGGCCGATGTAGCGGTTCTTGATCAGCCCGTCGTTGTGCGGGATGCCGCTCGCCCGGCTGTAGCCGATCGCGGCGGGGATGCTGCTGTCCGGCACGGGGATCACCACGTCGGCGTCGACGCCGTGCTCGGCGGCGAGTTCTTCGCCGAGCCGCTGGCGCACGTGGTGCATGTTGCGACCCGCCCACACGCTGTCGGGACGGCTGAAGTAGACGAACTCGAAGGTGCACCGCGCCGGTGACGCGGCGGGGGCGAGCGCAGCACGGCGCTGGATCTCGGCGCCGCGCAGCGTGACGATCTCGCCGGGTTGCACCTCGTCGATGTCGACGCACCCGAGGGTGGTGAGGGCACAGGTCTCCGAGGCGACGGCGTACCCGCCGTGGGGCAGGCGGCCGACGCTCATCGGGCGGAACCCCCACGGGTCGCGCACGGCGATCACACGGTCGGCGGCGAGGATCACCACGGAGTACGCGCCCTTCCACGCGGGCAGCGTGCGTTCGACGCGCTCCTCCCACGTGCGGCCGCCGGCGGCCGCGAGCATCAGCGTCATCACCTCGGTGTCGCTCGTGGCCGTGAGCCCGAAGCCCTTGTTGAGCAGCTCCTCCCGCAGCGCCGGCGCGTTCACCAGGTTGCCGTTGTGGGCCACCGCGAGCGGGCCGTGCATCGTCTCCACGAGGAAGGGCTGCACGTTGCGCACCGCGTTGGCGCCGGTGGTGCTGTACCGGGTGTGGCCGATGGCGTGGTAACCGTTGAGCGGGGCGAGCGTCTCGGGCGTGAAGACGTTGCTGACGAGACCGGCGTCCTTGTGCAGCCGGGCCCGGCTGCCGTCGCTGACGGCGATGCCGGCGGCCTCCTGGCCCCGGTGCTGCAGCGCGAACAGGCCGAAGAACGTGAGCTGGGCGACACCTTCGCCGTGGGGTGTCGACACGCCGAACACGCCGCACTCGTCGTGCGGGCTGTCGTCGTCGAGCGGGCCGGTGGTCGCCGGCCCGGGGGTTGCCGGAGGGGCGTGCGACGGGGTGACGGTCAGGGGGATGCGTCGTGTCATGTGGTGTCTCCGGGACCGGGGCGGGCGGCTGCAGCAGCGAGCCGCGGCGCGAGGTTGCGGGCGATGCGGGCGGCGATGGGGGTCTCGCCCGGCACGAACTCCAGGCCGGTGAGCATCTCGTAGGCAAACACGTAGCGGGCCGACGCCGCGGCCACCACGTCGGGCGGCAGCGTCGGCGGGTCGCCGTCGCCGTCGTAGCCGAGCCCGATCAGGGCGCGGCGCACGAGCTCCTTGTCGAGGCTCTCCGGCTCGTCGCCGGCGGCGAGCCGTTCCTCGTGGGTCGCGGCCACCCAGTAGCGCGACGAGTCGGGCGTGTGCACCTCGTCGATCAGCAGCAGCTCGCCGGTGTCCACGGCGAGCCCGAACTCGTACTTGGTGTCCGCGAGGATCAGGCCGGCATCGGCGGCGGTGCGCTGGCCGCGGGCGAACACGGCGAGCGCAGCGGCCTGCACCTGCTCCCACAGCTCGGCCGGCACCAGGCCGTGGGCGACGACGTCGGCGCAGCTGATCGGCTCGTCGTGGCCGCCGTCGTGGGCCTTGGTCGTGGGCGTCACGATCGCTGCGGGCAGGGCCGTGTTCTTGCGCAACCCGTCGGGGAAGTCGTAGCCGTAGATGGTGCGGGCGCCGTTCGCGTACTGGCGCCACAGCGACGTGGAGGTGACGCCGGTGATGTGGCCGCGGACCACGACCTCGACGGGGAGCGGGTGCGCCGCTCGGCCGATGGTGACGTTGGGGTCGGGCACCTCGACGAGGTGGTTGGCCACCACGTCGCGGGTGTGCTCGAACCACCAGGCGGCCAGCTGGTTGAGCACCTGCCCCTTCGACGGCACGCACGCGATGATCCGGTCGAACGCCGACAGCCGGTCGGTGGTGACGAACAGCCGCTCCGTGGGCGACAGCGAGTACGACACCCGCACCTTGCCGGCGCGACGGTCGGGCAGGGGTAGCTCGATGTCGTCGAGCGTCTCGGTGCTGCCCCCCGGGCGCATCAGCTCCGCCTCGTGTGCTCGACACCACGACGGAACAGCTGCAACCCGAGACCGCCGCCACCGCCGCGCACGTGGAGCGGGTGCTGGCGTGCGATCACGTGGTTCTCGGGGTGGGGCATGAGGCCGAGCACCACGCCCGTGGGGTCGCAGACACCGGCGATGTCGGCATCAGAGCCGTTGGGGTTGCGCCGGTACCGCAGCGCCACCTGGCCGTTGCGTTCCAGCTCGGCGACGTCGGGGTGCACGTAGCGGCCCTCGCCGTGGGCGATCGGGCAGTCGACGGGCTCGACGCCCTCGGTCCACACGCACACGCCGGGCTGCGGGTCGAGGGTCACCCACTCGCACTGGAAGCTGCCGCTGGCGTTGTGTCCGAGTGCGCCCGGCAGCAGGCCGGCGCGCACCAGGGTCTGGAAGCCGTTGCAGATGCCGATCACCGGGCCGCCCGAGTCGACGAAGGCCCGGAGGCGGTCGCCGATCACCTGGTCGAGCGAGAGCGCGAACATGCGGCCGGCGCCGAGGGCGTCGGCGTGGCTGAACCCGCCGGCCACCACGACGAGCTGCGCGGCGTCGAGCGGCGCGGGGTCGTCGGCGAGGTCGAGCAGCGACGCGATCGAGGCGTCGGCACCGGCCAGCTCGAGCGCGAAGACGGCGTCGTGGTCGCGGTTGGTACCCGGTGCCTGCAGCACGAGTGCGCGTGGTCGGACGCTCACGAGGCACCCCCGAACGCGCGCACGGCGGCGTCGAGGCCGACTCGGCACGGCCCGACGTGCACGACGGGATCGGCGACCACGGTGCCCAGCACGTGCACCGGCTCGTCGAGCTCGGCGGCCAGCCACGCGGCGTCGCCCGGGGCCACCTCGCACACGAATCGACCGGTGCTCTCGGCGAACAACGCCACCGTGGGATCGTCGACGGGCAGTTGCTCCACCGACACCCCGAGCCGGCCGCCGATGGCCATCTCGGCCAATGCCACCGCGAGCCCACCCTCGCTCACGTCGTGGCACGCCCGGACGCGACCGGTGCGCAGCGCACGGTGGAGGCGCCGGTACCGCTCGGGTGCGCGCGGGTCGGGTTCGGGCGCCGAGCCCGACCGTGGGTCGTCGAAGCCGCCGAGCACGGCGCCGAGGTGGCTGCCGCCGAACTCGGGCCGGGTGGTGCCGATCAGCACGAGCTGGTCGTCCGCCGCCTTCAGGTCCGGGGTCACCGCGGCGTCGGCGTCGGGCACGTGCGCGACCGCGGTGATCACGAGCGTGGGCGGCACGCTGTGGCGCTCGCCGTCCGCGCCGAGGTACTCGTTGTTCAGCGAGTCCTTGCCGCTCACGAACGGGGCGCCGTACGCCCGCGACGCCTCACAGATCGCGTCGACGGTGACGACGAGCTCGCCGAACGTGCTCGGCCGTCGCGGGTCGCCCCACGAGAAGTTGTCCATCAGCGCCACCATCGCCGGGTCGGCGCCGACGGCGACGACGTTGCGGATCGCCTCGTCCACCACGGCGTGGGCCATCCGCTCGGGGTCGGCGACGCCGTACCACGGGTTCACGCCGTGGCCGATCGCGAGACCGACCGAGCCGGACGGCTCGGCGAGCACCACCCCGTCGGCGGGTGCGTCGAGCGCAGCGCCCACGAGCGGCCGGACGACGGTGGTGCCGCGGATCTCGTGGTCGTAGCGCCGCACGATCGCCTCCTTGGAGGCGATGTTCGGGTGGGCCAGCAGGGCGAGCAGGGCGGCGGCGTGGTCGTCGCAGCGGGGGATCGCACCGTCGCGCCGCGGTGACGGCAGCTCGGCGGGCAGGGTGCGCTGGGGGCGGCCGTCGTGCAGGAACGAGGTCTCCAGCTCGAGCACGAGTTCGTCGCCGTGGCGCACCCGCAGCACCGCGTCGCCGGTGAACGTGCCGAGGACGGTGAGCTCGACCCCGGTGCGCCGGGCGTGCTCGCGGAGGCGCTCGATCGACTCGGGCGGCACGGCCACCACCATGCGCTCCTGTGCCTCGCTGAGCCAGATCTCCCACGGCGCGAGGCCCGGGTACTTGAGCGGCGCGAGCGCGAGGTCGACGTCGGCGCCGGTGTGCTCGGCCATCTCGCCCACCGCCGACGACAGGCCACCCGCGCCGCAGTCGGTGATCGCCGACCAGCACCCCGTCGCGTCGCGGAGCAGGTCGATGAGCAGCTTCTCGGTGATCGGGTCGCCGATCTGCACGCTCGCGCCGGCCACGTCACCGGTCGTCGCGTCCATCGTGGCGCTGGAGAAGGTGGCGCCACGCAGGCCGTCGCGGCCGGTGCGACCTCCGAGTACCACCACCAGGTCGCCGGGATGGGGTCCGGTCGGCGGCGCGACGTCGGCGCCCACGCCGATGCACCCGCAGAACACGAGCGGGTTCGCCGTGTAGCCGGGGTCGTACAGCACCGCGCCGGCCACGGTGGGCAGACCGATCTTGTTGCCGTAGTCGGCCACACCGGCCACCACGCCGTCGCGCACGAGTCGCGGGTGGATCACACCGGGCGGGAGCTCGTGGTGCGGGAGGTCGCTCGGGCCGAAGCAGAGCACGTCGGTGGTGGCGATCGGGTGGTGCGCGGCGCCCATCACGTCGCGGATCACGCCGCCGACGCCGGTGTTCGCGCCGCCGAAGGGTTCGATCGCCGACGGGTGGTTGTGCGTCTCGGCCTTCACCGCGACGGTGACGCCGGGGGAGAACGACACGATGCCGGCGTTGCCGACGAAGGCGCTGCGCACGAACGGGGCGGCCAGCTTCTCGGTGGTGTCGCGCAGGCGACCGAGCAGCGACGGGGCGAGCGTGCCGTCCGGGAGCACCACTCGGGCGCGGAAGGTCTTGTGCGCGCAGTGCTCGCTCCAGGTCTGGGCGAGGGTCTCGAGCTCGACGTCGGTCGGCGCCCGACCGGCGCGCTCGAACCAGTCGGCGATCGCCCGTAGCTCGGCGGGGTCGAGCGCCATGCCGCGCTCGCGGTTCAGCGCCGCGAGGGCGTCGTCGTCGAGTCCGCGCACCTCCACCCGCTCGACCGGTGTGGGGGTGGAGGCGTGGGCGAAGGCCGGCTCGATCGCTCCCACCGCCACACGCTCGATGACGGCGTTGGAGAGCAGGCGGTTGGCGAGGCGATCGCGCTCGTCGTCGGTGAGGGCGCGCCCGCCCGCGGTGTGCACGACGTAGCGACGTCCGGTGGCCGCTTGCTCGACCGCCAGCCCGAGCGTGTCGGCCACCGCGAGCACCGTCGCGGCGACGGCGTCGGTGACGCCCGGCAGGAGCGCGGCCTCGATCACGGTGCCCGAACGGTCGTCGGCGGGCGTGCCCCACGCGCCCTCCTGCAGCAGCGGGTCGACGAGCACCTCCGACAGGCGGTCGCGCACGGTGTCGTCGATCGTCCCGGCCACGAAGAAGACGTCCGCGACGTCGATCGCCACCACCTCGGCGACGCCCAGGAGCTGGGCTGATGCGACCAGGGGGGCGCTGCGCGGGTCGGCTCCGAGGCTCGTCACCGTGAGTCGGTCGATCTCGCTCACCGCCGCAGCTCGCACTCCCGCGAAGCTATGGCGGCCGCTCACACGGTGGGTCTCCGGTGAACGAAAAGTAAGCTCTCGCCCCTGTGACCCGCCTCGTCTACGTCCGACACGGAGAATCCAACAGCACGGTCGCTCGGGTGATCGGTGGTCACCGCACCTGCTCGGGGCTCTCACCGCTCGGGGTCCGTCAGGCCGAGGCGCTGCGCGCCCGCTGGGCCGCCGCCCCGGAGTTCACGCCCGACCTCGTCGTGTCGAGCCAGTTCCCGCGGGCCCGTCAGACGGCCGACATCGTCGCAGCCGCGTTCGGCAGCCCCGAGATCGTGGTGGAGCCCGGCTTCAACGAGCACGACCCGGGCGAGCAGTGCGACGGGATGACGATGGCCGACTTCGTCGACCGGTTCGGGACCGGCGCGTGGGAGGAGGATCCGTTCGGGGTCACCTTCCCGGGTGGTGAGACCCTCGCCGCCTTCCACTACCGCGTGGGCGCCACCGTTCGCCGGTTCGTCGAGGAGCACGCCGGCAAGGTGGTGCTCGTGGCGTGTCACGGCGGGGTGATCGACACCGTGCTCCGGCAGGCGTTGAAGACGCCGCCCACGGGGTCGTTCAACATCACCACGCTGAACACCTCGATCACCGAGCTCGAGCTGGTGCGCCCGAACCACTGGGCGCTGCGCCGGTACGGCGACACCGCGCACCTCGTGGGTCTGCCGGCGGCCACCGAACCCGCCTGAGCCGGTCCGGCCGGACCGCGTCCGGGTCGATCGGTCCCGATGTCCCGGCGATCGGCCGGCGAACGGTGGGGGTCAGTCGCGAGGCGGTCCGGGGAGCGGCTGGTCGGCCAGGTCGCGGCCGAGCATCACGAGCACGGTCGCCTCGCCGAGACCGTCGGTGGCGCCGTCGATCGGCGCCGGTGTGGGCATCCGCTCGAGCGGCAGACCACCCATCACCCTCGCGACCGACAGGCCCACCGCCTGCGACGCCGGGTCGGGGCGGGCGTACACCCGGCTCACCTCGATGATCTCCTCGGGCCCGGCGCCGTTGGTGGGCTCGAGCATCGCGAAGCCGTACTCGGCGAGCGCCTCGGTGTAGGCCGAGGCGGCGCCCGGCACGTCGGCCGCGTTGGCGACCAGCACGAAGGCCCCGTCGTTCACGAAGGGGAACGTCGTGGTGGTGGTCGGCGGCAGCGTGGTGGTCGGCGGCAGGGTGGTGGTGGGGGCAGCGGTCGTGGGCGGCGTCGTGGTGGTCGGTGCGGCGGTCGTGGTGGAGGCGGCGGGCGGCGGCGTGACGAGCGGCGCGAGCGCGGTGGTGGGAGCGCTGCTCCCCGAGTCGCTGCAGGCGGCGAGCACGGCCACGAGCGCGACGGCCGGGACGACCGCGACGAGCGCGCCCGTCCGGCGGGAGCCGCGCCGCGGGGCGCGTCGGGAGGGGTGGCCGGACGTCATGACGCCAGCCTGCCCAGTCGCCCACCGCGACTCAAGTCA
>WLDE01000102.1 GCA_009704985.1 Actinomycetota bacterium
GCGCGCCGCCTCGTGCTCTCCTGCGGCGCGCTCACGGGCACCTTCGCCGCCGGGTACGGGGTGATGTTCACCGTCCTCGACGACTTCCGCAACGAGTACGGCATCTCGCCGGGGTGGTTGGGCGCCGTCGTGGCCGTCGGCTTCTTCACGTCGTTCCTGGCACAGGTGCTGATCGCCCCGATGGCCGATCGCGGGCACGCGAAGCGCCTCGTGATGCTCGGGATCCTGGCCGAGGTGGTGGGCCTGGTGCTGATGGCGGTGGGTACGACGGTGACGGAGCTGATCGTGGCCCGGCTCGTGATGGGACTCGGCACCGGGATGGCTCTGCCCGCGCTGCGTCGCATCGTGATCGTGGCCGACCCCGCCAACCTCGGCGGCAACGTCGGCACCCTGCTCGCCGCCGACGTCGCCGGGTTCGCAGCCGGCCCGCTGCTGTCGGTCCTGCTGCTCGACCCCTTCGGGATCGGGGCGCCGTTCCTCGCGATCGCGGCGGTGACGGCCGCGTTCGCGCCGCTGGTGGCTCGGCTGCCCGTGGCGGAAGGTGGTGCCCGCGGGGCCGCCGGCGACGAGGTGCACGCCGACGGTGCGCTCGTGGCCGGCCGACCGGCCGAACCACGTTTCGCCTTCGACCTGTTGCGCCACCGACCGTACGTCTCGGCGGTCTGCATCGGGTCGGGCGTGTTCTACATGATCGGCGCCTTCGACGCGCTCTGGGCGATCGTGCTCGACGACCTCGGCACGGCCGACTGGATCGCGAACCTCGGGATCGTGCTGTTCGCGGTGCCGATGTTCTTCCTCGGCTCGGTCGGCGGCCGTCTCGCGCAACGCGTGGGGCCGTTCCGGGTCGGCACGCTCGGGCTGTTCGCCGGCGCGTGCTTCCTGGTCGCCTACGGGTCGGCGCCGTCGGGCATGGTGATCTTCGCCGTGTCGATGGTGCACGCGATCTCCGACGGGCTCACCGTGTCGAGCGCCGGCGTGGCGGTGGGGCTCGTCGCCCCCGCCGATCGCCAGGCCGGTGCTCAGGGGCTGCTGGGTGGGGCGCAGACGCTCACCGGAGGTGTGGCCGCGCTCGTGGCCGGTTGGCTGTACGACGCGTACGGTCGCGGCGTCAGCTACGGGGTCGCCACCGCCGTGATGCTGTGCCTGGTGGTGGCGGCGCGGTGGCTCGCCGGTCCGGCGTACCACGACCGGCGCCCGCTGGGGGAACCCGTCGAGGTCGTCGCGACGCACTGACGTCGCGTCGGCACGTCGTCCGCGCCGACCAATCACCGCGACCGCGCCGGTGCGACGATCGCGGGCGTGGAACCCGTCGTCCCGTCGCCGCGCGTCGCTGCCGAGGCCCTGCTCGCCCGCTGGCACGCACCCGGCCGCGGCCGCATCGTGACCTGTACCGATCCGCACGTGTCGCCGCACGTGTCGCCGCACGTGTCGCCCGATGCCGGATCCTGCGGCGAACTCGTGGCGTTCACCGGCAGCCGTCAGGACCGCCCCGAGGGCCCGGCCGTGTCGCGGTTGTGCGTCGTGCCGCTGGCGGGTGGCGAGCCGGTGGAGGTGGGGTCGTGGCCGGGTGGCACGCGGGCGGGTCGCTGGTCACCCGACGGTCGCCGGCTCGCGTTCACGTCCGACCGCCGCCAACCCGGTCTGCACCGGCTGGCGTTCGCCCGCCGGAGCCACCTGCACGACCCGGTGGACGGCCCCGACCTGCCGGGCACCGTCGAGACGCTCGCGTGGTCGCCCAGCGGCCGCGAGGTGCTCGTCACGGTCGCCGGGTACGGCGCGCAGATCGCGGGGGCGATGGCGTCGGGGCGGGTGCCGTTCCCCGCGCCCGGCCGCGCCGTGGCGAGCTGGGAACCGCACGTGCGCACGAGCCCGACGGAGGGCGACTGGCGACGGCTGTGGACCGTCGACGCGACGACGGGCGTGGCCACCTGCGTCACCGCGACCGGGCCGTGCGTGTGGGAGGCGGCGTGGGCCGGTGACGACGCGTTCGTGGCCGTGGTGAGCGACACGCCCGACGAGGACGCCTGGTACGGCGCACGGGTGGCGCTCCTCGATCGGAGCGGCGCCGAGCGCACGCTCGTGACGAGCGACCGCCAGCTCGGCATCCCCGCGGGGTCGGCGTCGGGTCGGTGGGCGGCGTGCATCGAGGCGGTGTGCTCCGACCGCACGCTGGTCGCCGGCCGGCTCGTCGTGGTCGACCTCGCCTCGGGTGAGCAACGGCGCCCCGATCTCGGCTTCGACGCGACGCACCTCGTGTTCCGCGGCGACGTGCTCGTGGTGTCCGGGGTGCACGGGATGCGCACCCGTGTCGCCGAGGTGGACCCGGCGTCGGGCGTCGTGACGGTGCTGTGGGACACGCACACCTGCGTCGGGCCCCGCCAGCCGGAGGTCGCGCTCGCACCCGACGGGTTCGTGGCCACCACCGAGAGCTGGGACGAGCCGCCGTACGTGGTGCACGTGCGCACGGCCGGGGGCGACGCCCGGGCGGAGGAGCGGGTGGTGTGGTCGAGCGCGCACGACGGCACCCGTGCGCTGCGCGCCGCGTTGCCCGAGCTCGAGATCCGACGCTGGACCGCTCCGGACGGTCGGGAGATCGAGGGCCTGCTGGTGCGCCCGGCGGGGGAGGGGCCGCACCCGCTGGTGCTCCACCCGCACGGTGGCCCGGTGGCGATGTACCGGCCCCGCTTCGCGACCGGCACGCCGCTCGTGCCGCTGCTGCTCGACCGCGGCTACGCGGTGCTCCTGCCCAACCCTCGCGGGTCGTGCGGGTACGGCTGGGACTTCGCCGACGCCGTCCACGGCGACATGGGCGGCGCCGACACCGACGACCTCCTCACCGGCATCGACGTGCTCGTCGCCGAGGGTGTCGCCGACCCCGACCGGCTGGCGGTCACCGGTGGCAGCTACGCCGGCTACATGACCGCGTGGCTGGTCACCCGCACGCAGCGCTTTCGGGCGGCGGTCGCGAACGCGCCGGTCACCAACTGGTACAGCCAGCACTTCACGTCGAACATCGGCCAGTGGGACGTGCGCTTCCTGGCCGACGCGATGGACGTGCCCGGCGGGCTGTACTGGCAGCGCAGCCCGGTGTTCCACGTGGCGGACTGCACCACGCCGACGATGCTCACCGTCGGGGCGCACGACCGCTGCACCCCACCCGATCAGGCCATCGAGTTCCACGAGGCGCTGCGCGAGCGCGGCGTGCCGACCGAGCTCGTGATCTACCCGGAGGACGCGCACAACGTGCCGCGCGGGCCGGGCCTCGTCGACTGGCTCGACCGCACCGTGCGCTGGTTCGAGCGGTGGTGCCCGCCGCGCTGAACGGCCGGGTGCCGGCGCTGAACGGCCGGGTGCCGGCGGTGGCCGGACGTGGCCGGACCGACGGTCAGCGGTCCTGCGGTGTCGCCCGTGGCGTGGCCCGCAACCCGGTGTGCAGGTACGCCGGACGAGCCGCCCGGCCGGTGCCGCCGAGCTCGTCGGTGAACACCACGGCCGCTTCGACCCCGGTGGTGGCCCGCACCGCGAACACGTCGGTGGTCACCGGCCGTAGCGGTGCCGTGGTGGGCTGCCCGAACCGGGCGAGCACCCCGGTCGGGGTGGTGACGAGCTCGAGCCCGCCGTGGTCGCCCACCCGCACCTCCAGGTCCTGGCTGAGCCGCGAGAAGCGCCCGACGTAGCGATCCGTATCGATTCCGGGGTCGATGCCGGGGTCGATGCCGGGGTCGATGCCGGGGTCGATGCCGGGGTCCGGCGCCGGCAGCTCCGGCATCACCATGCCCTGCTCGCGCAGCAGCTCGCGCCAGAGCTCCTGCCACGCCGGGCGGGTGTGGCCGGCGGCGCCCATCATCGCCACGGCCCACCGCCGGCCGGGCACGATGCGCACGTAGGCGGCGAGGCCCACACCGAGGCCGTCGTGCCCCCACACCGGTTCGCCGTCGGATCCGGTGCAGTCCGTGAGCCCGAGACCCCAGCCCGGTCCGGCCGTGTAGGGGTCGGGTGTGGTGCTCGACCGCACCCGCATCGCGCGGGCGGTCGACGCGCCGAGCACGCCGGCGCCGTCGGCGAGGTGGAGTTCGCAGAGCCGCAGCAGGTCGGGCACGCAGCTGATCACCCCACCCGTCGGCGAGATCGAGCGCTGGTCGATCCACGGTCGCGCCCGCGGCACCGTCGCGCCGCTCGCACCGTTCCCGCCGGCTCCCGCGTCGGCGGGGCCGAGGTCGTGGCCGACGGCCACCCGGTGCAGCACTGCCTCGTCGAGTCGCAGGGTGGTGCGTTCGGTGCCGAGCGGGCCGAACAGACGCCGGGCGAGCACGCGGTCGTAGCTCGCGCCGCCGAGGCGCTCCACCAGGCGACCGAGCGCCACGTAGCCGGCGTTGGAGTACGAGAAGAACCGCCCCGGCGCGACCACCGAGCCGATGCCGGGGACGGCCGCGGCGTACCGGCCGATCGCGTCGGGCCCCGGCCCGAAGTCGTCGAACAGGTCGCACTGGATGCCGCTCGAGTGGTCGAGCAGTCGCCGGACCGTGACCGCCGGGTCCGCACCGGCGAGCTCGGGCAGCACATCGGCCGCGGGCGTGTCGAGGCCGATGCCGTGCTCGTCGCAGAGCAGCAGCAGCGTCGTGGCGGTGAACACCTTCGACACCGACGCCACCTGGTTCACCGTGTCGACGGTCATCGCCTCGCCGGTGGCGACGTTGCGCACCCCGTGGGCCACCACCGTGCGCTCGCCGTCGACGGACACGCCGAGCACCGCGCCGGGCACCCGCGCCCGCTCGCACGCCTCGGCCAGCCGTGAGCGCAGCTCGTCGGGGTCGGGCAGGCGGGGCTCCGGAGCGGGCGTCGGCGGTGGTGTCGGCACGCGTCCATGATGACCGTTCGGAGCCGGTCGTGCGCTCGTGCGCGACGACCGACGCCGGACCGGGGATTGGTGGCGCCGCACGCACGACCGCACCCGGCGGGACTCGTACGGTGGGGCGCATGGGCACCGCGAGTGGGCCGCGTCGGGTGGGGATCGCCGGGTTCGAGCACGAGACCAACACGTTCCGATCAGGGAGCACGCCGCTCGCCGACGTCACGATCCGGCGCGGCGACGAGCTGCTCGTCGAGCGCGGCCGGCGCACGTACGCGGGCGGCATGTTCGACGGGATCGACGAGATCGGCGCCACGGCGGTGCCGCTCGTGATCGCCGGGGCGCAGCCCTCGGGTCCGCTGGAGCGTGAGGCGTACCTCGGGATCCGTGACGAGCTCGTCGCGTCGATCGTCGCCGCCGAGCTGGACGCGGTGGTGCTGCAGCTCCACGGGGCCGCGGTCGCGGAGGGTGTCGACGACGTGGAGGCCGACCTCGGCGCGGCGATGCGCGCCGCCGTCGGGTCGGAGGTCGCGGTCGTCGGGAGCCTCGACCTGCACGCCAACCTCACCTCGGCCACGCTCGCCCCCTACGACGCGCTCACGTGCGTGAAGTACTACCCGCACACCGACATGTACGACCGGGGTCGGGAGGCGGTGCAGTGGTTGGGGCGGTGGTTCGCTGGCGAGCGGTTCGCCACCCACGTCGAGCGGCTGCCGTGGCTGCTGATGCCCACGGCCACCGACGTCGCCGGACCGGCCGCGGCGCTCGAGCTGTGCGACGCCGCCGAGCGCGAGCCGGGCGTGCTCGACGCGACGTTCGTGCACGGCTTCCCGCTCGCCGACGGCCCGGCCGTCGGTGCGAGCGTGCTCGTCACCGCCGTCGAGGGAGTGGCCGACCCCGCGGCCGTCGCGAGCCGGCTCGCCGGACGGATCTGGGCGCGACGCGGTGAGTTCGAGGTGGAGCTGCACGACCCCGCCACGGCCGTCGCGCTCGCGCTCGAAGCGGCGCGCGACGTCGCGATCGGACGGGGGCCGGTGGTGCTGGCCGAGACGAGCGACAACCCCGGCGGCGGTGGCGTCGGCGACGGCACACACCTGCTGCGGGCACTGCTCGGCGCCGGTGCCACCGGCCTGTTCGGGTCCGTGCTCGACCCGGCGTCGGCGTCGGCCGCGCACGCCGCGGGCGTGGGCGCGACGATCACCGTGTCGCTCGGCGGGCGGCTCGACCCCACCAGCGGACCGCCGATCGAGGCGACGGCGGAGGTGCTGGCGTTGTCCGACGGCCGCTACGAGCTTCGCGGCGTGGGCTGGCAGATCGATCTCGGCGCGTCCGCGCTGATGCGGATCGGGGCGATGGACGTGGTGGTCACGAGTGCGAGCCAGCAGGTGTTCGACGACGGGCCGTTCACGATCCACGGTGTGGACGTGCGCACCGCGCCGCTGGTCGCGGTGAAGAGCGCGAACCACTTCCGCGCGTACTACGGCCGCATCGCCCGGGCGATCGTGCCGGTGCTCGGCCCCGGTCTGTCGGCGCAGACCACGACGCTGCCGTGGGAGCGCGTGCAGCGCCCGATCTGGCCGCTCGACCCCGACACGACCTACCCCGACACGAGCTACCCCGACACGAGCTACCCCGCCCCCTGACCCTCCGGCCTCAGGGGGTGTGGTGGAGGATCCAGGCGGCGACCCGGCGGCCGGCGTCGGCCACCCAGCTCGGGCGCCCGCCGGTCACGAAGCCGTGCGGCGCACCGGGGTAGAGCACCAGCTCGCACGGCACCCGCAGTGCCCGCAGCGACTGGTACCACTGCTCGGCCTGGGTGACCGGCGACCGCTGGTCGGCCGTGCCGTGGAACACGAGGGTCGGGGTGGTGACGTTGCCGACGGCCCGGATGGGCGAACGGCGGTCCGCGACGTCCCCGCTTCCGTCGCTCCACGGCGTGCCACCGACCTCCAGGCCGGCCAGGATCGGGCCGAGGTCCGAGCTCACCACGAACGAGCGCAGGTCGACCAGCGACCCGCCGAGCGCTGCCGCACGGAACCGGTCGGTGCGCGTGGTGAGCAGGGCCGTCATCAGCCCGCCGTAGCTGTAGCCCGTGACCGCGAGCCGGTCGGGGTCGGCGATGCCGCGCTCCACCGCGGCATCGACGGCGGCGAGCAGGTCGCCGGTGTCGGCGCTGGCCCACCCGCCGGACGGCTCGAGCCCGCGGTACCACGCCTCGCCCGAACCGTCCGAGCCGCGTGGGTTCACCAGCAGCACGTGCCAGCCCTCGTCGGCCAGCAGCGTGCGGTGCAGGTTGGCCGTCGTGAGCGCGCCGTTCGACGCGTTGTGCGGACCACCGTGCACGTCGAGCAGCAGCGGTGCCGGACCGGGGCCGGCGGCTCGTGAACGCAGCAGCCACCCGGGCACCTCGGCGCCGTCGGCCGCGCGGCAGCGGAACGGCTCGACGGTCCACGGCAGCTCCACGACGCCGGCCGGCGCAGCGACCAGGTGGTGGCCGCCGTCGGGGTCGAGGACACGCAGCTCGCCGGGCGAGGTGGCGGTGGCAACCGTGACCACGACGGTGCCGGCGCGTGCGTCCATGCCCGTGATCACCTCACCCGACGGCGTCAGCGGGACGGGGTCGGCGGGGGCGGCGTCGCCGTGCAGCGCCACGGCGTACAGCCGAGCGCAGCCGTCGTCGTTGGCGGTGAACAGCACCCGGTCGCCGTCGATCCGTACCGGTGCACCGGGATACGCGGGAGCGCCGATGGTGACGTTGCGGTCGAGGGTGACGGTGAGATGGCGCACCTCGCCGTCATCGCCGTCATCGCCGTCATCGCCGTCATCGCCGTGCGCGCCGTCCTCGCCGTGCCCGCCGGCCGTCGCCAGGCTCACGTGGGCGTGGCCAGGGCCGGCGCGCCCGCCGACGTAGAGCACCGACCCGTCGGGGAGGCCGATCGGGCACGAGGCACGGTCCCAGTCGCCGTGCGCCGTGAGGGTGCGCGGCGCTGCACGGCCGGCCTCCTGCGCGACGGGGATCGCGACGACGTCCCACCGCCAGCGGCGGCCGTCGTACGGCAGGCACAGCAGCACCTCGGTGCCGTCGGCGGACCAGCCGAGGTCGCCCGCGGCGGTGAACGGCCCGGCGATCCGGTGGCACGTGCCGTCGGTGGCGTCGACCAGCAGCAGGTCGAACAAGTCGGGTTCGAGGCCCTCGCCGTCGCGCTTGTAGGAGTCGGTGGTGACGGTGATCGGTTCGCTCGCCTCGCGATCCCAGTGGCGCACCGCCAGCGCGGCGACGCGGGTGCCGGTCGGGTCCCAGGCGAAGCGTCGGATCGACGTGGGCCACGACGCCAGCACCTCGGTCGTGGCGGGAGTGGCGGGATCCGTGGCGGCGTCGGTGCCCGGACCGACGCCGAGGTCCCTGCCGAGGTCACTGCCGAGGTCCCTGCCGAGGTCCCTGCCGAGGTCCCTGCCGAGGTCGAGGACGCGGATCGTCGTGCGGCCCTCGGCCGCGCGCAGGTGCGCGAGTCGCGTGCCGACCGGTGCGAAGCGTGGCATCCGGTCGTCGGTGCCGCCGCTGCGCCACACCGGCTCCGACCGTTCGACGTCGGACCCGCCGACCGCAGCCGCGGCTGCCGGCGTGCGCGACCGCAGGAGGCGCACCTCGACGGTGCTGGTGCGCACGTCCCGCTCGAGGTCGGCCACGGTGATCGTGGAGGCCACGGCACCGCCGTCGGCGCGCAGGCTCGGATCACCGACGACCGGCAGCGACAGCGCCGCCGGCACGGGCAGCACCCGCGTCCGCGGCGTCGAGCCGGACGGGTCGGGGGAGGTGGTCACGAGCGCTGTCGTAGCAGACACCGCCCGGTCCGGGAGGCCCCCGGACCGGGCGGCGCCGGCGGTGCGACGTCAGTCGGGCATCGCCACCGCGTCGCCGGTGTAGGCGAAGCGGCCCGTGGCGGCGTCGAAGCGGGCGGGGCGGTAGCTCGCCGCCGGCTGACGGCCCGAGGTCCAGTCGATCGAGTTGGTGAGCGCCGCCGTGTCCTCGGTGGAGGCGAGCAGCGTCTCCAGCATCGTGTCGCGGTCGAGCTCGGCGGCGCCGGTGAGCATCTCCTCGAGCGCCCAGAAGACGCCACAGGCGTCGAGCTGGGAGGCGAGCTCACCGAGGTTCGCGGGCGCCGGGAAGCCGATCGAGGCGAACGTCTCGAGGCACTCGGGTGCCTTCGGGCCGAGGTTCGCCGGATCGAGCTCGAAGGTGTCGAGCGCCGCCGTCCAGCCGGCGCCCACCGTGTTCGCGAGCTGAGCGGCGGGCGGGTTCATCGAGGTGATCGCACCGAACTCGTTGTTCGACGTCAGCACCCAGGCCGGCGCGAAACCCTGGTTCTCGGCCTCGTTCATCATCAGCGAGACGGGGATGAAGCCGGTGGTGAGGTTGAAGACCACCTCGGCACCGTCGGCCTTGAACTGCAGGATGGCGTTGGGGAGCTCGGCGATGGCGGTGCCCTCGTCGGCCTGCGACCGGATGCAGGTGCCCTCGAAGGCCGTGACGGTGCCGCCCGCCTCCTCGATCGCCGGGCGCAGCGCGAGCTCGAACACCTCGCTCGTGTTCTCGCACCCGGGGTACACGACGGCGGCGACGGTGCCGTCGGTGAGGAGCCCCTCGTCGACGGCGAGCTGCACGGCCGAGCGGGCCACGCGGTCGTAGGTGGCGGCCTGCGGGTTGATCAGACCCGGGAACGCCTCGAGCTCGGACTCGGTGAGGCCGGTGAAGCCGCGGCCCACCACGATCCGCTCGGCGTCGGTGGCGCACCCGTTGAGGATCGCCGAGTTCGTGCCGATCACGACGTCGGCCACCACGTCACCGTTGAAGTAGGTCTCGCAACGCTCCTGGTCGCGCACGTCGGCGGCGACGTCGCCGGCGGCCGTGTAGTTGAGCGGCACGATCTCGTGGCCGTCGATGCCGCCCTGCTCGTTGTAGTGGTCGAGGAGTGCGACGACGTAGTCCTCGGGCAGCAGGTTGGTGTTCTGGCCCTCCACGCCGTACTTCTCGCGAGTGGCGTTGATGTCGCCGCTCGACAGGTCGAAGCCGAGCACCAGGTCGGCGGGCGGCCCGGCCACCGTGGTGGGTGCGGCCTCGGTGGTGGGCGCCGAGGTGGCCTCGGTGGTGGGCGGGGCGTCGGTCGCCTCGGTCGCCGTCGTCTCCGGCGCGGCCTCGGTGGTGGGTGCGGCGGTGGTGTCGGCGTCGTCGGACTCGCCGCCCGAGGTGCCGCACGCAGCGAGCACGAGGCAGCCGGCGACGGCGATCGGTGCGAGACGGGACGCGGGGCGGGCGGTCGATCGGCGGGAGCGGCGCATGGACGTGATCTTGTCCGACGATCACCCACGAGGCGTTGGTGCCGCACACCAAGCGACCGTGTCGCGTCCGTCCGAACCGCCCAACCGGGGTGGCCACGGCGCGAGTTGGCTGGCAGCATGCCCTCCGTGTCCGACCCCGTGCACGACCCCGCGCACGACCCGGCGCACGACCCGGCGCACGACCCGGCGCACGACCCCGCGCACGCCCAGGTGGACGACCCGGTGGACGATGCCGGGGCCGCCCTCGCCGATGCGCTCGCGCGCTTCGCCCGCGACGGCGTGTCGCCCGTGCTCCACCGCGTCGCCGGCCGCCCCGACCGCCTGTTCGCCACCTTCCTGCGCAGCATCGCCGACGGCGAGGGCGAGACGTTGATGATCAGCGGCTTCGTGAACGGTGGCGCCACGCCGCGGTTGCTGCAGCGCCACGGCGGGGCCGACCCCGACGGTCATCACCGAGACGTCGCGGCCCGCACCTGGGAGCTGCCGGGCGACGTGCTGAGCACGTACCTGTTCTGGGTCGGGGCGCCCGGCCTGGTGTACCCGGAGACGCTCGACGAGTTGCTGCCCGTGCTGTACGGCCCCGACGGCGGCCCCCGGCCCGACCCGGGCAACCCCGACCGGTTCGTGTACCCGGTGGACCCCGAGCACCCCGGCCCGCCGTTCGTGCAGAGCGTGCTCCGCGGACCCGACGCCCCGCCCGAGCCGTTCCTCGGTGCGCCGATGCTGGGCGAACTGACCGAGCACCGCCTCGCGAGCGCCCACCTCGGCGACGAGCGGCGCGTGTGGGTGCACGTGAGCACCGGTGCGGCGACGAGCCCCGAGCCTCCGATGCTCGTGGTGGTGTTCGACGGCGGCGTCTACGCCCACCTGATGCACACCCCCGAGCAGGTGGACGCGATGGTGGCGACCGGTGAGCTGCCCCCGGCGGTCACGCTCTACTGCCACTACGCGAGCGATGCGTCGCGCAACGCCGAGCTCGCATGCCGCGAGGACTTCGCCGCGTTCGTGGTCGACGAGCTGGTGCCCTGGGCGGCCACCCGGTGGCGCTTCACCACCGACGCCGCGCGCACGATCGTCGCCGGTGCGAGCCTCGGCGGCCTCGCGGCCGGGTGGCTCGCGTACCGACACCCCGACCGCTTCGGCAACGCACTCGCCCAGAGCGTGCCCTGGGGCTTCCACCCGGACCAGGCGGCCGACCAGGCGAGCGGCCCGACGGCGACGGGCTGGTTGGCCGAGCGGTGGACGGCGGACGGGCCGCGCGGCGCGGTGGTGTACACGGAGATGGGGACGTTCGAGACCGGTCTCGCACCCGACGGCGTGAGCGCCTACGACCACACGCTCCGCTTCGTCGACGCCCTCCGCTCGCTCGGCGTGTCGGTGGACTTCCAGCCGTACTCGGGCGGGCACGACCACCTCGCCTGGCGCGCCACCTTCGCCCGCGGCCTGCGCTCGATCGCCGCACGCCGCGACCTGCGCGGCTGACCTGCGCGGCTGACCTGCGCGACCGACCCGGACCGACCCGGACCGACCCGGACCGACCCGGCGGCGGCGTCAGCGGTTGCGGCCGCGCGAGGCGACCGGCCACACGTCGACCACCTCGCCGTCGCGCACGATGGTGAGCTCGTCGACCAGGTTCACCACGGTGCACGCGTGGTTGGGCACCACGGCCACCACCTCGCCGACGCGCGGCCGCGGTCCGGTGGTCCACGCGACGCAGTGGTGCTCGCTCAGCGAGCGCAGCTCGGCGTCGGGGTACGCCGGGATCTTCCCGTGCCCGTCCACCCAGGCGGGCCGATCCGACGCCAGCGCCTTGGAGCCCGTGTCGAGCACGAACCGCCCGTCGGCGTGGCTCGCCACGACGGTGGCGGCCACGCACAGCGACACCTCGTCCCAGCCGGCCACGCCGAGCGTGACCTGCTGGTGGTCGTGGAACACGTAGGTGCCGGGCCGCTCGTCGGTGACCGGTGGCCGTGCGCTCAGCTGCGCCGTCGGCGTGGATCCGGCGCTCAGCACCGCCGGCACGATCCCCAGGCCGTCGAGCGCCTCGGCCGCGGCACTCAGCACGGCCACCTCGTCGTCGGCGGCGTGGGCGGGCGCGTCGCAGAGGCCGTAGCCGTGACCACCGAAGGTGAACGCGCCACGGACGTCGAGACCGGCGTCGAGCGCCGCTCGGGCCACACCGGCGACGTCGGCGGGCAGCACACCGCTGCGATGCATGCCCGGGTCCACCTCCACGAGCACCGGCAGCGCACGGTCGGTCCCGCGCACGGCGACACCGAGCGCGGCGGCGGCCTCGGCCGACTCCACCCCGACCATCAGGTCGACGCGCTCGTGCAGCGCCCGCAGGCGCCTCGCGCGGTCGTCGCGCCCGGCCCACAGCGGGTACGCCTGGAACAGGTGGTCGAACCCGGCGTCGGCGAGCACCTCGGCCTCGCCGAGGGTGGCGACGGTGAGCCCGACGGCACCGGCCGCCACCTGGCGCGCCACGATCTGCGGGCACTTGCTCGTCTTCGTGTGCGGGCGCAGGCCGACGCCGCGATCGGCGAAGCGCTGCGCCCAGGTGGCCACGTTGTGGTCGAGCACGTCGAGGTCGACGACGACCGTGGGCGTGTCGATGCCCTCCGGCAGCCGGATGCGGAAGCTCATGACGCGGATCCTCCCATCTGTGTTCCTCCCATCTGCACTCCTCCCATCTGCACTCCTCCCACCTGTGCGGCGCCCGAACGTCCCACTGCCCGACCGCTCTCCCCGAGGTAGGCCGCGATCACCTCCGGGTGGGCGCACACCTCGTCGATCGAGCCGTCGGCCACCACCCGGCCCGTCACCATCGCGACGATCCGGTCGCTCAGCCGGCCGAGCATCGGCAGGTCGTGCTCGATCACCACCATCGTGCAGTCGAGCTCGGCGCGCAGGTCGCGCAGCACCGGCACGAGCGCCTCCACCTCGCGCTGCGCGAGGCCGGCGGCGGGTTCGTCGAGCAGCACCACCGAGGGGCGCAGCGCCGTGACGCACGCCAGCTCGCACACCCGTCGCGTGCCGGTGGAGAGCTCGGCGATGCGGCGGTCGAGGAACGGCTCGAGCCCGAAGCGCAGCGCGAGCTCCACGGCCCGCTCGCGACGGAGGCGTTCCGCCCGGTGGCGACCCGCGGCGGCGAGCAGCGCGTTCGTCGGGTGTTCGCGCTCGAGCGCAGTGGTGAGGCAGTCGACCACCGTCATCGTCGGGAACAGGGGTGAGCTCTGGAACGAGCGCACCAGGCCGGCGCGGGCGCGAGCGGTGGGCCCGAGCCGGGTGATGTCGTCGCCGTGGAGCAGCACCCGGCCGCCGTCGGGTCGTCCGAAGCCGCTCAGCAGCTCGAACAGGGTGGTCTTGCCCGCGCCGTTCGGTCCGATGAGCCCCACGATCTCGCCGCGGCGCACCTCCAGCGACACGTCGGCCACGGCGTGCACCCCGCCGTAGCGCTTGGAGAGCCTCTGGGCGGCGAGCACCACCGGCGCGGCACCGACGGGCACCTGGAGAGGTTCCGCCGTGGACGTCGCCGGCTCCCGTGCAGCGGCCGGCCGGGGGATCGGAGCCGCTTCGTCGAGGTCGCCGATGCGGGGCGCGACCTCCTGGCCGGTGAGGCGGCGGACGATCGCGTCGCGGACGGGGAGCAGCAGCTGGGCGAAGCCGCCCGGCAGGTACACGAGCAGCACGAGGAGGCCGAGCTTGGTGGTGGCGAGACCGGCCGCGTCGAGCGGCACGAAGGCGGGCACACCCACCACGAACAGCACGCCGATGATCGGTCCGGCCAGCAGGGTGGCACCGCCGACCACCACCATCACGGCCACGTCGATGCTGGCCGACGCCGGGAACGACGCCACCGACACCGACGCGAAGGTGTGCGCGTACAGCGCGCCGCCGACGCCCGCCACCAGGCCCGACACGACGAAGCCCTGCATCTTCCGGTAGGACGCGGCGATGCCGAACGAGCGGGCGACGTCCTCGCCGTCGCGCACGGCGATCAGCACGCGGCCGAGCCCGCCGCGGCGCATCAGCGCGACGACGGTGATCACCACGACGGCCACGGCCAGTGCGAACCAGTAGTAGCTGCGGGCCGAGTCGATCGCGGTCGCGCCGATCGCCGGCTTCGGCGGTGTGCGGCCGTCGCCGATCATCCAGTCGCGTGGCAGCAACCAGCTGGTGGCCGCCACGGCGAACGCGAGCGACGTCACCGCGAGGTACGACCCGCGCAACCGCAGGGCCGGCAACCCGATCACCAGCGCGACCGCACCGCCCACCAGCGCGGCGACGGCGAGGCCGGCCAGGAAGTTGGCGGTGCGATCGGCGACCAGGATCGACACCGTGCCGGCGGTGGCGCCGATCGCGAAGTGGCCGAGCGACAGCTGGCCGCCGAGGCCGGTGATCAGACCCAGGCCGACACCGATCACGACGTAGCCGGTCATGCTCGCCAGCGTGACGGCACGCGACGGTTCCAGCGCGAGGGGGACCAGCACCGCCACGGCCACGCCGGCGACCACCGCCACGGCGCCGGCCAGACGCACGCGCGGGTGGCTGCGCAGCCGGGCCGGCAGCGCCCGCCAGGTGTCGACGTCGGCCCA
>WLDE01000103.1 GCA_009704985.1 Actinomycetota bacterium
CGCCTCGAGCGCCAGCAGTGCCTGATGCCGCTGTGAGACGTCGCGCATCATCACCACGACGCCGTCGCCGCTCGGCGCCAGGATCACCTCGAACCAGCGGTCGGGCACCGAGGGGAACGCTGCGTCCACGACCTCGGGCGTCGAGGTCGCGATGACCCGTGCCGGGCGGACGAGACCTCGGTCGGCCAACGGGCCGTCGAGTTCGGAGCGGAACCGCAGGCCGAGCAACTCGATGCCGGGGAAGTCACGTGCGAACTGCGCCACCGCCGTGTCGTTCACCGCAGTGCACACGAGGTCGAGGAGGGTGCCGTCGGGATGACGCACCGCCTCCCAGCGTGTGACCGGGAACGGGAAGGCGTCGATGTACAGCGCTCCCTGGGCGTCGGCCATGCGCACATTCGACCACATCGGCACGGAGCGGGTGCGGACGATCGGGCGTCCGGTGCGACGAACCCGGCCGGCGGGCCTCGCGAGCGGAGGCGACCGAGGTCAGAAGGGGATGTCGGTGGAGGGCGGGGTGATGAGCTTGCGGTTCGACTGTCGCAGGATCTGGAAGTAGTCGAAGGGCAGGTCGCTCAGGGTGATCATGCCGTCACCGTTGCGGTCGACGACGCCCGGCTCCTCGGCGCCGATGCGGACGATGCGCTGGGGGAGCTTGAACTCCACCTCCTGGCGCGTCGTCGCTGCCGGGGAACTGTCGTGGACGTCGACCACCGCCTCCGGGCGGACGTCGACGTTCGGGACG
This sequence comes from Actinomycetota bacterium, assembly GCA_009704985.1. Lineage (GTDB taxonomy): Bacteria > Actinomycetota > Acidimicrobiia > Acidimicrobiales > Ilumatobacteraceae > VFMC01. The sequence continues at coordinate 746 of WLDE01000103.1, forward strand.
ACCTGAGCAGGGCGCACCCCACGGTGATCGGGGACCCGAACGGGCGCGTGCTGTTCGAACGCATTGCCGGTCAGCTGGGACGCCGACCCTTCGGAGATGCCTTCGACACGCATAGTGATCCTCACCGTCCGGTGGTGCGCTGCGCCGCGCCACGTCCGTCTCTCAAGATCAGGTCAAGAAACCGGGGCAGCTCCTTGACCGGCGACCGGATCGCCAGAGCGCGGTGCGCGAACATGGGTCCACCGTGTCGACGCCCCCCGACTCCACCCCGTCCGCCACCCCCGACGGACCGATCGACGGCACCCCTCACGCCGGTCGCGAGGGCGCACGCCCGCGCGGGCTCGCCGCGCTCGTGGCCGTGGTGACGATCTGCGTGGTGGCGGCCGTCGCGTTCGGTGTCTGGGCGTTCGGATCGTCCGACGACGGCGGGTCCGCGTCGGGGGCCTCCGGCGCCGATCACGGCGATCACCTCGGTGGCGACGCGCACGCCGGCCACGGTGGCGGCGAGGTCCTCGAGGGATGCGACGCCGCAGCGATCAACGCCTCGATGATGATGTTCGACCCGTTCGTCGCCGACGAGCTGCTCGGCTCCGGGTGCCCGTGGCCCTACTTCGCGGGCGTCGACGTCGACGGGGGCGCGGAGGACCCGTCGATCGCCGCGGTCTTCGAGCCGCGCCGCTACGCCGAGGTCTACGACCTGCTCGCGGCCGAGCGACTCGGCATGTGCGCCGTGTCGCGTCTCGCCGACCCCGAGGTGAACGGGCTCGTGTTCGGGTTCCGCACACTGCTGCAACCGGGCGGGTGCGTCGACGGCGTCGCGTCGGTGGAGCTCGACGTCCGCGAGTACTCCACACGTGCGTGGCGCGACACCGCAGCCGGGGCGATGCTGGACGCGCCGGGTGTCGACTCGGTGGTGGTGCTCGGCCGGTGGTTGGTGACCACCCGGGGCGACGACGCGGCAGCCGCGGCCGCACTGCTCACCTCGATCGGCGCGATGGACGGTGCGGTCACCCTCGACGGGTGACGTCGCGTCCCGGCCAGCGCACCTCGGCGAAGGGCCACGCGGTCGCCAGCCAGGTGTCGACCACCTCGACCAGTTCGGCGTCCAGATCCGCGTGCGTCGCTCGCACCCAGCTGCGCACCATCGAGCGCGGCACCCCGTCGTCGACTCGGTCGGTCACGTCGGGGTCCACGTACACACAGCCGATCACGTCGTCGGACCCGGGGTCGAGCACGCTGTAGGCGTACGCCTCGCCGCGCTCGAACTCGCACCAGTGCATCTCGAGGTCGCCCAGGTTGGCGGCGGCGTCCATCTCGAACGGCCAGCGATCGTCGCCCCATGTGCCGTCTCCGAACCCGGGCGTCGCGGTGATGTGGTCGATGCTCGACGTCCAGGCGGCGTGATCGCGTTCGTTGTGGCGCGGGTGCAGCGGCTCGAGGCGGAGGTGCGCGGCGACCGGTGGCTCCGGCACCTCGGCGGGGTGGATCGTGGGCCAGCTCATCGTCGGATCGGTTGGTGGTGCCGCGGCTCAGCGCGGCAGGGCCTCGTCGAACAGGTCGAGCATCGCCCGCCACGACCGCTGCGCGGTGAGTTCGTGGTACGCGACGGCTGGGTTGCCGAGCCGCGACGCGTTCGGGTTCGTGAAGCTGTGGACGGCACCGCCGTGGAGGTGCATGCGCCAGTCCACGCCACCCGCACGCATCTCCTGCTCGAACTCGGAGCGCTGCTCGGGTGGAATCATCGGGTCGTCCGCGCCGATGCACACGAGCACCTTCGCCCGGATCGCCGCCGCATCCTGCGGACGCGGGGTGCCGAGTCCGCTGTGGAACCCGACGACGGCGCGCAGGTCGGTGCCGGCGCGGGCCAGTTCGAGCGCCATCGTGCCGCCGAAGCAGAACCCGATCGCTCCCACGCGGGCGGGATCGACCCGGGGCTCGGCCAGGAGCACGTCGAGTCCGGCACGTCCGAGGGCCCGGGTGAGTTCGGCCGACTCGCGCAGCGGACCGAGCCGCTCGCGGATCTGCGACAGCTCGAGCGGTCGCCCGTCGCCGTGGTAGTCGAGGGCGAAGGCGGCGAAGCCGAGTCCGGCGAGGCGGTCGGCCATGCCCGTCGCGTGCTCGTCGAGTCCGGGACCCTCGTGGCACACGAGCACGCCGGGCACCTGCCCGTCGCCGTCGGGGAGGGCGAGGTGGCCGACGTAGCGGCGCCCGTCGTGGTGGTACTCGATGTCACGCGTCAGCACGGCCCCACCGTAGCCACGCGCCGTGCACCAGCAGGCCGTCGTCGGCGCCGGCCTCGACCGACGGGTCACCGCCGTTCACGGTGGTGACGCTGCCGCGCTCGATCAGCTCGGCCGAGCTCAGCGACTCGCCGGCCACCACGTGGTCGGTGAGGATCGAGGTGAGCAGGTCGACGTCCGCGAGCACGGCCTCGAGATCAGCGCAGGACCGCTGCGGTGCACTAGATTTCCGGGATCACTGAATGGCCGTTCAGGCTTCGGTCACGGGGGACGACATGAGGGCTTCGAGCACGGGGGTGGCGCACGCAGGTGGCGGCCGCATCGAGCTGACCGAGCTCTCGAAGTGGTATGGCGACCAGCAGGTGCTGCGCTCGATCGACCTTGCGATCGAGGCCGGAGAGTTCTTCTCGCTGCTCGGACCCTCCGGGTGCGGGAAGACCACCACGCTGCGGCTCATCGGCGGCTTCGAGCAGGCCGACGACGGGATCGTGCGCATCGACGGGGCCGACATGCGCGACGTCCCGCCCGAGCGCCGACCGGTGAACACCGTGTTCCAGAGCTACGCGCTCTTCCCGCACCAGACCGTGGAGGAGAACGTCGGGTTCGGTCTCCGGTTCCACCGGATCGACAAGGCGGAGCGCCGGCGGCGTGTGGGGGAGGCGCTCGAGCTCGTCCGGCTCGGCGAGTACGCCTCGCGTCGCCCGCACCAGCTGAGCGGCGGTCAGCAGCAACGCGTGGCGCTGGCCCGGTCGCTCGTGCTGCGCCCGCGGGTGTTGCTGCTCGACGAGCCGCTCGGGGCGCTCGACGCGAAGCTGCGTCGCACGCTGCAACTCGAGCTCCGCCAGCTCCACCAGGAGGTCGGCATCACGTTCGTGTACGTCACGCACGACCAGGAGGAGGCGCTCACGATGAGCGACCGCCTCGCGGTGATGCGGGCCGGCGAGATCGACCAGATCGGCACACCGCGGGAGGTGTACGACTCCCCGGCCACGGCCTACGTCGCCGACTTCCTGGGGATCGCCAACCTGCTGCCCGCCACGGTCGCCGAGGACGGTCGGGTGCGGATCGGCGAGGCGGTGCTGCACGCCGACACGCGCGACGTGCAGGGGGAGTGCACGGTGCTCGTGCGTCCCGAGCGGGTGCGGCTCGTCGACGTGTCGGCGGGAGCGCTGCGCGCGACGGTGGAGCAGGTGGTGTTCGCCGGGCCCGTCACCCACGTGCACCTGGCGGTCGGCGACCGATCGCTGCAGGCCGTGGTGCCGAACGACGGCGCCGAACTGGTGGCGCGAGCGGGCGAGGCCGTCGGCGTCGATCTGCCGGCCGACGCCCTGCGGGTGCTCGCGGCCTAGCTCGTCGCTCGCGTGCCGGCGACGTGCGTCAGCTGCGGAGCCAGTTCATCAGCTTTGAACGCCGGCCCTCCCCGGTGGCGGAGCCGGTGGCGGTCGTCGCCCTGCTCGATTCGGTCCTGCTGTGACCCTGGCACCGCTGCGCCTTCGGCACGTCGCCGAGCACCTGCTCGACGTGGGCACCGCACCCGGCCCAGCTCGGCTTGCCGCAGTTCTTGCACGTCACTCGTCTGCACATACCCCAGAGGGTATCTGGAGTTGCGGCCGCGCGCACGGTTCCGTGCGCTCCTCGGTCGCCGGCGTCAGGGCCGGTCGCGTGCCATCGTCGCCCGGTAGTGGTCGACGAAGCTGATCACCCAGTCGTCCTTCGGGGTGAGCACACCGTGGGTGAACCGGGTGGACGACACGCCGCGCTGCACCCGTTCGCACACACCGAAGTCCTGAGCTGCGACCAGCTCGCTGAAGTCGACGACCTCGGACGGGTCGAAGCCATCCGCAGCGATGGTGTCCGGTGCGAACAGGTACTCCGCGACCACCGTGGTGTGGTCGGGCCCCTGCGGGTACATCGTGGTGACCACCACGCTCGTACCGGTCACGTCCACGAACGCATTGGGGAACATCGTGCACCCGTAGTACGACGACGCGTCCTCGTCGCCGATGCCCGGCAGCAGCGGGAGCGACGACCAGCCGGTGCGGCTGAAGCTGTTGCCTCCGCCGCGCAGGGTGACGCCGCCGTCGGGTCGGGCGGGATCCTGCACGATCCCGCCCCGGTAGGTGGGCACGACCTCCACGAGCTCGGGGTGGACGCGCGGGCAGTGGAGGCACTCCTGGTAGTTCTCCACGATGACCTTCCAGTTCGCTCGGACCTCGGCCCGCGTGGTGACCGCGACCCGGAGGTTCCCGAGGTCGTAGCGCTCGAGCGCCAGCAACTCCTGACCGTGTCGCTGCATCCACTCGTCGAAGGGGACCGGGTCGGCGGCGAGGCTCACGAACACGAAGCCGTGCCACTCGGCGACCGCGATCGACCACAGCGACAGTGCCTCCTTGTCGACCTCCTCGGCGTCGAGGTGCGGTGTGGCGATCAGGCGCCCGTCGAGGGCGTAGGTCCAGGCGTGGTAGGGGCACATGAGCGAGCCCTGGGTGCTGTCGCTGTCGTGCTCGCACAGGCGCGCCCCGCGGTGGCGGCACACGTTGGCGTGGGCGTGCAGCGTGCCGTCGAGGTCGCGTGCGACGAGGATGCTCTCGCCCGCGACGTCGATCACACGACGGTTGCCCCGGGCGAGGGTGTCGGCGCGCAACGCCAGGAACCATCCGCCGTGGAACAGGTGGCGCCGCTCGCGTTCGAACACCTCGTGCGAGGTGTACTCGGTGCCGGCGAGGGTGGGGACTGGGGTGGCCATGAGGTCCTCCGCGTGGCTCGACACGGCGGCCCGGCCGTCGGGGACGGGCGCTGTGCTAGCGTTGTTGGACAGGCGCTCAGTATCGCACACCGGGGACGGCCGCCCGGACGCCCGCCCTCGGCGGCGGTCCGGCCACCACGGTGGTGCCGTGTCGAGCGCCCGCCACCACAACGAGAGGGACGAGAGGGACGACCCAGGGACGACCCAGGGACGGCCCGGAGGATGACGCGATGACGAGCACCGACGCAGCGATCACCACCCTGGACGGACTCATCGAGCGGGAGGAGGCGGCGTTCCTGGCGCGCACCACCCGGTCGGCGGAGCTGTGGCAGCGGGCCAGCGACGTGATGCCCGGTGGCGTGGCGTCCAGCTGGGCGAGCTCGCGCCCGGTGCCGGTGTGGGTCGACCGCGGCCTGGGCGGCCACGTGTGGGACGCAGACGGCACCGAGTACGTCGACATGCACGGCGGGTACGGCGTGAACGTCGTCGGCCACGCACATCCGGCCGTCGTGGAGGCCGTGCAGCGCCGGGTCGCGCTCGGCACCCACTTCGCCCAGCCGACCGAGGACACGATCGTCGTCGGAGAGGCGCTGCGCGAGCGGTTCGGCCTGCCGATGTGGCGCTACACCAACTCGGGCACCGAGTCCACCATGGACGCAGTGCACCTGATGCGTGCGATCACCGGTCGGCAGCTCATCGTGAAGATCGAGGGCACGTACCACGGGCACCACGACGCGCTGATGGTGTCGGCGTTCCGCAACGCCAGCCAGCTCGGCCCGGTCGACGACCCGTACCGCGTGCCCGGCTCGGGCATCCCGCAGCAGATGGCCGATCTCCTGCGGCTCGTGCCGTTCAACGATCTCGACGCCCTCCGGCGCGTGCTCGAGGCGCACCCCGGTCAGGTGGCGGGCATGATCCTGGAGCCGATGATGATGAACGCCGGCATCATCCCGCCGGCACCGGGCTACCTGCAGGGGGTGCTCGACCTGGTGCACGCCCACGGAGGCCTGGTGGCCTTCGACGAGGTGAAGACCGGGCTGGTCGTCCACCCCGGCGGTGTCACGGCGATGTTCGGCGTGCAGCCCGACATCGTGTGCCTCGCGAAGGCGCTCGGCGGCGGGGTGCCCTGCGGTGCGATCGGTGGCACGGCCGAGGTGATGGCGGCCATCACCGACGGCGTCTACGACCAGGTGGGCACGTTCAACGGCAACCCGCTCACCATGGCCGCGGCTCGCGCTGTGCTCACCGAGGTGCTCACTCCTGACGCCTACGTGCGCGCCGAGCAGCTCGGCCGGCAGATGCTCGACGGATCACTCGCCGCGCTGCGCGCCGAGGGGCAGCCGGCGTACGGCTCGGTGTACGGGTTCAAGGGATCGGTCGTGTTCCACCCCACGCCGTGCACGAACTACCGCGAGTTCCTGGGCATCGATCTCGCGATCAGCCACTGCCACTTCCTGTATCAGCACAACGGAGGCGTGTTCCTGCCGCCGTGGGGCAAGAGCGAGTCGTGGACGCTGTGCGTGTCGCACAGCGACGCCGACGGCGAGCGCTACGTGTCCAACGTGGCCCGCCTGGCGCACGACGTCGCCCCGATCCGCGATCGCAGCAGCCGCATCTTCGGCGAGGGCCAGTACAACTGACCGAATGCGGTCAGCGCCCGCACGACCTCCTGGGTGCCGCGGTGGTCTCACCGGTGCTGGTCGCGGGGTGTGCTGGCACCCAGGTCGTGGCGGTCAGCGGCCGCGCCACACGGGCGGGCGCTTCTCCTCGAAGGCGCGCGTGCCCTCCTGGGCGTCCTCGCTGTCGATCGCCGCGCGGTAGCCGGCGAGCGTCTTGATGAACGGCATCGCCGCGATCGGGTCCATGTCGGCGGTGCGGCGACCGATGTCGAGGATCGCCGCCACGCTGAGCGGGGCCGATGCGCGCACGGCCGCGGCGAGTTCGCGGGCGGTGGCCAGCAGCTCGCCGGCCGGCACCACGCGTGACACGAGGCCCCAGCGGTGCGCCTCGGCGGCGTCCATGCGTCGGCCCGTGAGCAGCAGCTCGCGGGCCACGTGGGGCGGCACCAGCTTCGGCAGTCGCACGCTGCCGGCGTCGGGCAGCATCCCGAGCGCCGCCTCGGGCAACCAGAAGCGGGCGTGGTCGGCGGCGACGATCAGGTCGGCCGCCATCGCGATCTCGAACCCGCCGCCCACCGCCATGCCGTTGACGGCGGCGATCACGGGCACGGTGCGATCGGGCAGGTCGACGAACCCACCGAACCCGCCGACGCCGTAGTCGCTGTCGAACGCCTCGCCATCGGCGGCCGACGACAGGTCCCACCCGGCGGAGAAGAACCGCTCGCCCGCGCCGGTCACGATCGCCACACGCACGTCGGGGTCGCGCTCGAACGCCAGGAACGCCTGGCCCATGGCGACGCTGGTGGCGGCGTCGATCGCGTTGGCCTTCGGGCGGTCGATCGTGAGGACGGCGATGCCGTCGGCGATCTCGACCCGGAAGCCCGGTCCGGCGGCGTCCGGAGTGGGTGCGTCGGCGTTGGTGGTCATGCGATCTCCTCGATCCAGAGTGCGTCGACGGCGGTGGCGCCCTCGCGGCCCACCAGCACGGGGTTGAGTTCGACCTCCACGACGTGGGTGCCGACCACCGAGCCGACCAGGGTGACGACGAGCGACGCGAGTGCGTCGACGTCGGCGGGTGGGCGGCCGCGGAAGCCGTGCAGCAGCGGTGCGCTGCGCAGCCGCCCGAGCGCCGTCACCACGTCGTCGGCCGTGACCGGTGCGAGCAGGTGCACCACGTCGGTCCAGAGCTCCGTGGTCACCCCGCCGAAGCCGAGCGTGACGAGCCAGCCGATCGGGGGATCGCGGCGGACGGTGACCAGCACCTCGGCGATCACGTCGGTGACCGTGCGCTCCACCAGGCACCCGGCGCCCGTGGTGGGCATCGCGTCCAGTGCAGCGGCGAGTGCGTCGGCGTCGCGCAGGCCCACCTTCACCGCGCCCGACTCGCTCTTGTGCGCCAGACCCAGTGCCTTGAGCGTGACCGGGTAGCCGACCCGTGCCGCGGCGTCGAGCACCTCGCTGCGCGGCACCACCTCGCCGTCGGGGACGGCGACCCCGAGGGTGCGCAGACGCGCCTTCGCCGTGGCCTCGTCGATCACGCTTGTGCCGGCCGGCGCGCGCGCCGGGGCGGGCGTCACCACGGCGGCGGGATCGCCCGCAGCGCCGATGCGTGCCGCGGCGTCGAGGGCGACGAGTGCCTCGCCCAGCCCCAGCAGCGGCACCAGGCCGCGGCCTGCCAGCCGCTCGCGGAAGGGCTCGTTGATGCACTCGGCCATCGTGGCCACCACGACCGCCCTGCCGCCGGTGGCGTCGGCGGCGTCGGCGAGCGCGTCGGCGGCCACGTACCACGAGCTCGGGTCGTTGTCGGGGCTCGGGGGTGCGTCGAGCACCAGCATCGTGGCGTCCTGCGGGCCGCGCATGACGGCGGTGAACGTGGCCGCCATCGCGGCCCGGTCACCCCACATGAAGGTGTGGTAGTCGAACGGGTTCGACACGCTGACCAGCTCGGTGAGCGTGGCCTCGATCTCGGCGCGGTGGTCGTCGTCGAACGGTGCGAACTCGAGCCCGGTGCCCTCGCTGCGGTCGGCGACGAGCGACGCCTCGCCGCCCGAGCAGCTGAGCGACACCATCCGCGGACCACGGAGCGGGCCACCCCGGTCGAGCAGCTTCAGGGTCTCGAGCAGCTCGGCGGGCGTGCGCACCGTGGCGACCCCGCAACGCTCGAACAGCGCATCCGACGACGCCGCCCTGCCGGCCATCGACCCGGTGTGCGACGTGGCGATCGCTGCGCCGGCCGCGGAGCGTCCGGTCTGCAGCGCCACGATCGGTACCCGACGCTCCAGCGCCCGGCGTGCCACGTCGGCGAAGCGCTGCGCGTCCTTCACCGCCTCGAGGAACAGCCCGATCGAGGTGATCCGCTCGTCGTCGAGCAGCGCGTCGATCGCGTCCTCGGTGCCGAGGCTCGCCTGGTTGCCGACCGTGATCATCTGGCCGAGCCGCAGCCCGCGCTGCTGGAACGTGAGGTTCACGGCCACGTTGCCGCTCTGCGACACGATCGCCGCGGCGCGGTCGTGGCGGTGCATGCCGTGCTCGTCGGGCCACAGCGCCACCCGGTCGAACGTGTTGACGAAGCCGTAGCAGTTGGGGCCGAACAGCGGCATCCCGCCTGCGGCCTCCAGCAGCTCGGCCTGGAGGTCCGCCTCGCCCGCCTCGGCGAACCCCGAGCCGTAGCACACCGCACCACCGGCACCCATCGGCGCGAGCACCCGGATCGCCTCCACCGTGGCATGACGGTTCACACCGAGGAACACGGCGTCGGGGACGTCGGGGAGCTCGGCGAGCGACGGCACGCACGGCACACCCGCCAGGTCGGGTCGCTTCGGGTGGACCGGCCAGATGGGGCCCGGGAACCCGAGCTTGAGGCACTGCGCCACCACGCGCTCGGCGGGTGCCCCACCGACCACGGCGATCGAGCGCGGAGCGAGGAGTCGACGCAGGTCGGGCACGGCGGCGAGGTTAGCTGAACCGTCGATCAGGGAACCTGGTGGCCGGACGTCCGACGCGCAATCGGATGGGAGCCGGCACACCGTGGATCGGGCAGAATCGGCCCGTGCTGCACGACGACGTCGCCTACCTGTCCGCACTCGAGCTCCGCCGCCGCTTCGAGGCGCGCGAGCTGTCGCCGGTGGAGGTGTTGGACGCGCTGATCGACCGCATCGAGGCGCTCGAACCCCGGGTGAACGCCGTGGTCGACCGTCGCTACGCCGAGGCACGCGCCGAGGCCGAGCACGCAGCCGAGCGGTACCTCGGCCAGCACGGCGGCCCGCGTCCGCTGGAGGGGCTGCCGGTCGCCACGAAGGAGGAGCACCCGATGGTGGGTCGGCCCTGGACCCAGGGGTCGTTCACCGAACAGCACGTCGTGGCCCCCATCGACCACCCGATCATCGAACGGATCCAGGGCGCGGGCGGCGTGATCCACGTCCGGGTGGCCACCCCCGAGTTCAGCTGTGCCGGGTTCTGCCACACCGAGATGTGGGGCATCACCCGCAACCCGTGGAACACCGACTACTCGCCCGGCGGATCCTCGGGCGGCACGGGTGCGGCACTGGCGGCCGGGTACGCGCCGCTCGGCACCGGCAGCGACATCGGCGGGTCGATCCGGATCCCGTCGTCGCTGAGCGGGGTCGTCGGGTTCAAGCCCCCGTTCGGCCGGGTGCCGGCCCTGCCGCCGTACAACCTCGACCAGTACTGCCACGACGGGCCGATGGCGCGCAGCGTCGGCGACCTGGCGCTCATCGAGAACGTGGTGGCCGGCCAGCACTGGCGCGACGTGGTCTCGCTCCGCGACACCCCGGTGCTCCCGACCTCGTTCGACGGCGTGCAGGGGATGCGGGTGGCGCTCTGCCTGCGCCTCGGCGACTGGCCGCTGGCACCGGAGGTGGAGGCGAACACCCGCCGGGTGGGCGAGTCGCTCGCCGCCGCGGGCGCGATCGTCGAGGAGGTCACCCTGCCCTGGACGCGCGACCGGATCTGGTCGGCCGCGCAGGCGCACTTCGCCGGGATCATGGGCGCCGGCATCGCGAAGATCGCCTCAGCGCACGGCGACCAGCTCAACGACTACACGCGGGCGTTCGCCGCCAGCATGCGCAGCGACCTCTCGTACTACGAGGGCATGGAGCTGGAGGGCCGGTTGTTCGAGCCGCTGGGCCAGCTGTTCGAGCACCACGACGCGCTGGTGTGCCCCACCATGGCCACCGACGGGTTCGTCGCCGGGCACTCCTACGTCGACGGTCCGTGGGACGTCGGCGGCGAGGACGTCGGCCACCACATCCTCATGTGCATGACCCTGCCGTTCAACCTGTTCAGCCGCTGCCCCGTGGTGGCCGTGCCGTCGGGCCGGGCCGCCAACGGTGTGCCGACCGGCGTGCAGGTGGTGGGCCGCACCTACGACGACGCGACCGCCTTCCGCGTCGCCGCCGCGGTGGAGTCCACCGGCGTCGGCTACCACGACCCGAGCTGGCGCCCGCCCCTGTGACCTGCGTCGTGGGCCGCCGCGGGCGGTGGGCACGTCTCGGCCCCGGCGCGACGGTGGTCGGTACGCTCGTCCGAACCGCAAGGACCAAGGGGGATCCGTGGCTCACGATCTGATCATCCGCAACGGCACGGTCGTCGACGGCACCGGGAGCGACGGCGTCCGCGCCGACGTCGCCGTCGACGGCGACCGCATCACGGCCGTCGGCGACCTGTCGGCCGCGACCGCCCGTCGCGAGATCGACGCCTCCGGCCTCGTGGTGACGCCCGGCTTCATCGACCTCCACACCCACCTCGACGCGCAGGTGGCGTGGGACCCGCTCATGACGTCCAGCTCGTGGCACGGGGTCACCACGGTGCTGATGGGCAACTGCGGCGTCACGTTCGCGCCCGTGAAGCCCGAGGACCGGGTGTTCCTGGCGGAGATGATGGAGAGCGTCGAGGACGTCCCCCGCGACGCGATCCTCGAAGGCATGTCGTGGGACTGGGAGACCTACCCGCAGTACCTCGACGCGGTGCAGCAGATGGCGCCCGCGCTCAACGTCGTCGGCATGGTCGGGCACTGCGCGATGCGCTACCACGTGATGGGGGAGCGGGCGCTCACCGACGAGCCGCCCACGCCGGCGGAGCTGGAGCGGATGCGTGCGATCGCCGAGGAGTCGGTGGCCGGCGGTGCCGTCGGGTTCTCCACCTCGCGCATCCTGCTGCACGTGGTGCCCGACGGCCGCTACGTGCCGGGAACGCTCGCCCCGATCGACGAGTACCTCGCCATCGCCGACGGCATGAACGCCGCCGGGGGCGGGCTGTTCCAGGCGGTCAACGACTTCGCCACCAAGGCCGAGCACGAGTTCACCCTGCTGCGCGAGATGGCACGGGCGTGCGGCGACGTGCTGTTCAGCGGCGGCGCGGGTAACGGCGGCAACTCCGGCGTGGAGATGTTCGGCCGCTTCCTCGACGACGTGAACGCGAACGACGGGCGGATGACGCTCGCCACCCAGACCCGGCCGAGCGGCTCGCTGTGCGGTCTCGCGCAGGTGTCGCCGGTGAAGGGCAAGCGGTGGAAGGCGCTGCTCGCGCTGCCCACCCTCGCCGATCGCGTCGCCGCGCTGAAGGACCCGGCCATCCGCGCCGAGCTCGTCGCCGAAGGCCTGGAGAAGGGCATGTGGTACGACCCGAACTTCATCCACCCGCTCGGCACCGGTCCGTCCCCCGACTATCACGAGGAGGGTGGCGACTCGCTCGCCGACCTCGCCGCGAAGCAGGGCCGGCATCCGGTCGAGGTGATCATCGACCGGCTGATCGAGAGCGACGGCCACGAGCTGTTCAACACCTGGTTCTTCAACCGCAACGTCACCGGTCTGAAGCAGCTGCTGACGTTCGACCACGTGGCCCCCGGCCTCGCCGACACGGGCGCGCACGCCGGCCAGATCTGCGACGCCGACATGGGCACCCACTACCTCAGCTACTGGTCGCGCGATCGCGGACTCGCCCCGTTCGGCGACGCCGTGCGCCGGATCACGAGCATGCCGGCGCAGGTGCTGGGCCTGGTCGGCCGGGGCACGGTCACCGTCGGCAGCTACGCGGACCTCAACGTCTTCGACGTCGACCGCCTCGCGAGCGAGCACCCCACGTACGCCAACGACTTCCCGAACGGCGCGGGTCGGTTGAAGATCCAGGCTCGCGGCTACGCGGCCACGATCGTGAACGGCCAGATCGTCACCGAACAGGGCACCAACACCGGCGCCCGTCCCGGCCGGGTGATCCGCGAGTTCCACCGGGGCTGAGTCGGACGCCCGCCGGGCGTGTGGCAACGTGACGCCATGCGTGTGGCGATGTACTCCTCGAAGTCGTACGACGAAGCCAGCTTCGCCGCGGCCAACGAGACGGGCAGGCACGAGATCCTGCACCTCGAGGACCGGCTGCACCCCGGCACTGCGCAGCTCGCACGTGGCGCCGCTGCCGTGTGCGTGTTCGTGAACGACACCGTCGACGCGCTCACGCTGGAGGCGTTGCACGATGCCGGCGTGCAGCATGTCGCGCTCCGGTGCGCTGGTTTCAACAACGTCGATCTCGAGGCGGCAACCCGGCTCGGGATCGACGTCGTGCGCGTGCCCGCCTACTCGCCGAATGCGGTGGCCGAGCACACGATCGCACTGATCCTCGGTCTGAATCGGCGCCTGCACCGTGCGTACAACCGGGTGCGTGACGGGAACTTCTCGCTGGACGGGCTCGTCGGGTTCGACCTTGCCGGCAAGACCGTCGGCGTGGTGGGGACGGGTCGGATCGGTGCGTTGGTGGCCCGGCTGATGTGGCACTTCCGTTGCGAAGTGATCGCCTTCGATCCGTACGAGAACCCGAAGGTGACCGAGCTCGGCATGCGCTACGTGTCGCTCGACGAGATCTGGGAACGCAGCGACATCGTCACGCTGAACTGCCCGCTCACCGCCGAGACCCGGCACCTCGTGTCGCACGACGTCGTCGCGCGGCTGAAGCCCGGCGTGATGTTGGTGAACACCGGCCGTGGCGCGCTCGTCGACACGGTCGCGGTGATCGACGGGTTGAAGTCGGGTCGGATCGGGTCGGTGGCGCTCGACGTGTACGAGGAGGAAGCGCCGCTGTTCTTCGAGGACCGCTCGTCACAGGTGCTCACCGACGACGTGTTCGCACGACTGCTCACGTTCCCGAACGTGCTGGTGACCGCACACCAGGCGTTCCTCACGAATGAGGCGTTGTCGGCGATCGCCGAGACGACGCTCGCCAACCTCGACGACCTCGCCGCCGGTCGGGACTGCCCCAACGTGGTGACGTCACCGCCCGGCTCACGGC
>WLDE01000104.1 GCA_009704985.1 Actinomycetota bacterium
GACGGACGGGGGCGGGACGGACGGGGGCGGAACGAACGGGATCGGGACGGACGGGATCGGAACGAACGGGATCGGAACGGTCGTGCACGGGGAGCTCCTCGGCGGGTGTCGGCGGGTGTCGGCGGGTGTCGGCGGGTGTCGGCGGGTGTCGGCGGGTGTCGGCGGGTGTCGGCGGGTGTCGGCGGGTGTCGGCGGTGAGGTGACGGTGCCCACCGAGGGGCTCCGGAGACATCGGGAAGATCACCGATCTCGTGCGTCGATCCGGGGCACCGGCTCGGTCACCCCGGCGGACGAGCGGCTGACGACGTCGTGTCGACCCTGTTCACAGGGGGTTCGTGCCGAACACCCTGCGACCGCGCCGACGCGAGTGAGAAGCTGGATCACGTGCCCCCCGCCCACCGACGCGCCGCGTCCCGCTGACCGCCCATGCCGTCCACCTGGTGGTGCTCGCCCGCGACGCTCGACGGCGCCCCGACGCCCGTTGCCGCCGTGGAGCTGCTCCGGCGGGCCGGCTTCGAGTTCGGGGCACCCCAGCCCACCTCTCGCACCCTGCTCGACACCGCCGACGGTCGGCTCCACTGCGCCGGGGCCCGGCTCGAGGCACGGCCGGTCTACCTGCCCGGCACGGCCGACGCGGTGGAGCTGGTGGCGGACGGAGGCGGGCTGCCGACACGTCGACTGATCGTCGAGCGGCTGCCCCGGCGCCCCGACGAGCTGCCGCCCGGCCACCTGCGCGACCGGCTCGCCGACCTGGTCGGGGTGCGGGCACTCGTCGCCCAGCTCACCGTCACCTCGCAGTGCGCGCACGCGCTGCGCCGCGACGGCGACGGCACCCCGGTGGCGCGGCTCGAGCTGCACGACGACGTGCTGGTGGACCTCACCGAACGGCGTCACCTCGGCCTCGACCCCCGCGCGGACGTCGACGACCTCTCGGCCACCGCGGCGGACACGCGCCCGCTCACCTGGTGCATCGAGCACCACCACCTCTCCGGCCCACCGTCGGCCACTCGTCGCGTCCGACGCGCACTCGCGGACGTCCATGCCGTCGGCGACGGTGACGCACTCGACCGGCTCGCCGCGCTCGCCGACGTCGACCTCGACGGCTCCGCGTCGTCCACATGCGTCCGTCTCCGACGCCAGATGCGGGCGGAGGACGCGTACCGCGACGTGCTGCACCGCCTGGGCGACGGCGTCGCCGCCACCTGGCAGGGTGCGGCCGACGACGTCGACCCCGAGTTCCTGCACGACCTGCGCACCGCGCTCCGACGGGCTCGCACGCTGCTGAAGGGTGCCCGGCACGTGCTGCCCGAGGCGGCCCGGCTCGACGCGCTGTCGCTCGCCGACTCCCTCGCCTCGCTCACGGGCGAGGCCCGCGACCTCGACGTGCACGTCCTCGACTGGCCCTCGTTCGTCGACGGCCTCGACCCGGCGGACGCCGAGGCGCTCGGACCGATCCACCGCGCCCTCGAGGCGCACCGCGCGGCCGCACACGTCCGGCTCCGCGACGCACTCGACGGCACCGGCCGGACACGCTGGCTCGCGCAGTGGCGCGCCGCGATCGACGCACCCCCGCCGATTCCCGGACGACGTCCCCGCGACGCACGTCGCCGCGCCGGCAAGGTGGTCGCCGACCGGCTCGAGCAGGCACACCGTCGGGTGCTGCGCGACGGTCGCCGACTCACCCCGACCGCACCGGCCGAGGCGTACCACGAGCTCCGCAAGGACGTGAAGCGCCTGCGCGCCACGGTGGACGGCTTCGGATCGCTGGCGGCGCCGCCGCACCGGCGCGCCTACGTCGCCCGGTTGAAGCCGATCCAGGACCACCTCGGCCGGCTCCAGGACACCGCCGTCCAACGGGCCGAGATCGACGGGTTCCTCCGCGATCCGGGCGATCCGGGCGATCCGGGTGACCCGCCCGACACCACCCGTGTGGCGCTCGCGAACGTCGTCGCCACGCTCGACGCGCGTCACGACGAGCTGATCGCCTCCTTCGCCGGCGTGTTCGGTCGGTTCGATCGCGGTGGCACGCAGCGCGCCCTCGACCGGGTGCTCGACGACCTGCGGCGCTGAACCCCGCGCCCTCGAGCTCGACCGGACGTCGGCCCGACGTCGGCCCGACGTCAGTCGGGCGCCGGCAGGGCGGCGAGGAACGCCCGGATCGCGGACGCGACCTCGGCCGCGTGCGACGACTCGTGCATCGAGTGCTCGCCGCCCTCGATCACCACCAGCCGGGCGTCGGGCATCTTGCGCACCAGGTACTCGCCCGAGCCGACGTACTCGGGCCGGTCCTGCGAGCCGACGAGCAGCAGGGTCGGCACCGCGATGTCGGCGAGGTGGTCCATCACGAGCGCATCGGGTTGCAGGTTGAGGTTCGTCACCTGCGGAGGCACGCCGAAGCGGTGCGCGTTGCGCTGCGACCGCTCGTTCCAGGCCTCGCGCTTGGCGGGATCGCGGAAGCCCGGACCGGTGTTGAGCGTGACGATCGCCCGCGCCACCCCCGGGCGGGTGATCGCGTGCGCGAGCGACAGGTACCCGCCGAGCGAGTGGCCGACGAGAACCGGCGCCCGCAGCGGTGCGAGCACCTCGTCGAGGTCGCGCAGCGCGATCTCGCGCGTGTACTCCGCCGGGTCGTCGGGCACGGGTGACGCACCGTGACCGAGCAGGTCGACGGCAAGCACCTCGAACTCGTCGGCCAGGGCGTCCATGCAGGCCGCCCACGTCGCCGCCGACGAGCCCAGGCCGTGCAGGAACACGATCGGCGGCGCACCCACGAGCCCGCCGCGCACCACGTTCCACCGCATCGTCCGTCCTCCTCCCCGACCGCGCTCGGCGCCGGGTTCGCATCACGCCATCGCCGGTCGTCCGCCGGTCGTCCGCCGGTCGCCAGGCATCATCGGGCATCGTCGGGCGACAGCTTGGCACCGCGCTCGTCACCGCCGGACATCTGCCCGTCCATTCGACGAGGACGACGAGGACGACAAGGACGATCGAGGGGCGATCGAGGGGCGACCGAGGGGCGCGACCGGAGCACGCGCTGCGAGGCTGTCCGGATGACATCGCCGAACGATCGCTTGCGGGACTCGTGGCGCGACGAACGCCGGCGTCTCCAGCGCCAGATCGGCGACCTCCAGCAGCGCTTCGACGACATCGTCGCCGCGGCCGAGCTCACCTCCACCGACGACGAGCACGACCCCGAAGGTGCGACGATCGCCTACGAGCGAGCCCAGGTCTGGGCGCTGTTGCAGCACGCCCGCACCGCGCTGGCCGCGATCGAGGGATCACTCGAGTCGGTCGACGCGGGCGAGGTGCCGGACTGCGCCGTCTGCCACGGTGCGATCGACACCGAACGGCTGCTCGCGCTGCCGGGCATCCGCACCTGCATCGACTGCGCCCGCCGCGGGCACCGCCTGCCGTGACGACGTGACGGCGTGACGGCGTGACGCCGACCGGCGTCGCGACACGTCATGCTCCATCACGCCCCGTCACCCGTCATCGCCACGGCCGCGGCGTCGCGCTCCCGGCCGCTCGCGCCGTACCGCTGCACGAGCTCGCGCCCGACGCGCAGCAGGTGGTCACGCACCTCGTCCGGCTCGAGCACCTCGATCAGGGCACCCCACCCGGCCAGGTGCTCGGCGATCCGGATCGCGCTCGGACCGCCGATCATCACCTCCACCCGACCGTCGTCGGACGGCCCGATCGACGGCTGCTCCGGAGGGACGGAGCTCGGCCGGTCCAGCTCCGCCAGCATCATGTCGCCACCGAACTGGCCGCGCAGCCCGGGCACGAACGACGGATCGATCCGCACCGTCGCCCGCACCGTCAGCCGCCGTTCGCCCACCGCGGCGACCACGTCCTGCCAGGCCGCCCGCAGATCGAAGTCCGTGGGGCGCACGGCTCGCTCGTCGGTGACCTCCACCGAACGCATCCGGTTCAGCCGGAACGTGCGGCGCCCGTGGTCGGTGTCGGCCACGAGGTACCAGGCCGAGCCCTTCGACACGACGCCGAGCGGGTCGACGACGCGTTCGGTCTCCGTGCGCTGACGGTCGACGTAGGCGAGACGGATCCGGCGGCGTTCCACGACGGCGCGCTGCACGGCCGGGAGGTGCGCTGGCGGCGACGCCGGTGGCGCGCTCCCCCACCCGGTCGGATCGACGACGACGGCCTGCGCCGCGACCTCGGCGTCGTCGCGGAACGTCTCGGGCAGCGCGCTCAGGAGCTTCCGCAGCGCACCGCGCGTGTCCGCGCCGAGCGGCAGCGACGCGCCGGCGGCGAGGAACAGGTTCCGGGCCTCGTCGGCGGTCAACCCCGAGAGGTCCGTGGAGGCACCACCGAGCAGCTGCCATCCGCCGTTGCGGCCCGCCTGCGAGTACAGCGGGAGCCCGGCGATGCACAGGGCCTCCAGGTCGCGCCGGGCAGTCTTCTCCGACACCTCGAGCTCTGCGGCCAGCTCGCGCGCCGTCACACGACCCCGTCGCTGGAGGATGAGGAGGGTGGCCACGAGCCGGTCCGCGCGCATACGTGGACATCTTCTCGCGGAAACTGGTCAGGTTCTGTCCAGTTCTCCCCGGCACACTCGTGCCCTATGTCCACTCCCCCCACCATCGAAGCCCGTGGGCTGCGCAAGCACTACGGCGACGTGCACGCGCTCGCCGGGCTCGACCTCGTCGCACCCGCCGGGCAGGTCACGGCGATCCTCGGCCCGAACGGCGCCGGCAAGACCACCTTCGTCAAGGCCGTCGCCACCCTCCTCCGACCCGACGCGGGCGAGCTCCACGTCGCCGGCATCGACGCGATCGCTCGTCCCGACCTGGTCCGCCGGGTGATCGGCCTCGCCGGCCAGAACGCCGCCGTCGAACCGGCGCTCACGGGCCGCGAGAACCTGATCATGGTCGCCCGGCTGTTCGGGCACGGCACCCGCGCGGCGCGTGCCGCGGCGCAGGTGGTGCTCGACGAGATCGGGCTCAGCGACGACGCCGACCGACCGGTGAAGGGCTACTCGGGCGGCATGCGGCGACGCCTCGACCTGGGCGCGAGCCTCGTGGGCGCGCCGCGGGTGCTGCTGCTCGACGAACCCACGACGGGCCTCGACCCACGCACCCGGATCGAGCTGTGGGAGTCGATCCGCTCGCTCGTGCGCGGCGGCACCGACGTGCTGCTCACCACGCAGTACCTCGAGGAGGCCGACCAGCTCGCCGACCACATCGTGATCGTCGACCACGGTCGCGTGATCGCGACCGGCACCCCCACCGAGCTCAAGACCCGCGCCGGGCTCGACGTGGTGGAGGTGCGCGTGCGTCGCGGCAGCGATCTGGCGGTGGTCACCGAGATCCTCGCCGCGCTCGGCACCGAGCCGCCGCACACCGACGAGCCGGCCCGGCGCGTGGCCGTCCCCGTGCAGGACGGCACCCGCGCGCTCACCGAGGCGGTCCGTCTCCTCGGCGAACGGGAGATCCCCCTCGACGACGTCGGCCTGCGGCGTCCCACCCTCGACGAAGTCTTCCTCACCCTGACCGGAGCCCCCTCGTGAACACCCAGGCCGCCACCTCCATCAGCGCGTCGATCCGCCAGCCGGCCGAGCCGCCCGGTACGTGGGCCACCGCGTCCACCTACGCGATGCGCACGATCCGCCAGTTCGTCCGCACCCCGCAGCTGCTGGTGGTCAACGCGGTCACGTCGATCATGTTCCTGCTGATCTTCCGGTTCGTGTTCGGCGGCGCGATCCAGACCGGCGACGTCGAGTACGTGAACTTCCTCATCCCCGCGCTCGCCGCGGTGAGCGGACTCTTCGCCGGCGGCGCGGTCGGCGTGGCCGAGGACCTCGAGAGCGGCATGTTCGACCGGTTGCGCTCGCTGCCGATCCCGCGGCCCGCCGTGCTGCTCGGCCGGTCGATGGCCGACACCGCGCTCAACACCTGGGGCACGGTCATCACGATCGTGGTCGGCTTCGCGGTCGGGTTCCGCGTGAACGGCGGCATCGTCGGCGCGCTCGGCGCGCTCGGGCTGTGCATCGTCTTCGCCGCGGCCTTCAGCTGGCTGATGATCTTCCTCGGCCTCGTGTCGGGGTCGGCGCAGGCCGCCCAGGGCATGTCGTTCTCGGTGTTCCCGCTGATCTTCGTGTCGAGCGCGTACGTGCCGGTGGAGTCGATGCCGGGCTGGCTGCAGCCGATCGCGGAGAACCAGCCGGTCACGGCCATGGTCGGCGCGGTGCGAGCGCTGGTGCTCGGTGGCGACACCGAGGCGCTGCTCGGTCAGAGCACCAGCTGGTTCGTGGTGCGCTCGTTGCTGTGGGCCGCGCTCATCCTCGTGGTGTTCGCCGCCCTGTCGGCCCGGCGCTTCTCGAAGCTCTGACCCGACCTCGCCGCGCCGTGCCGGACGACGGCCGGACGACGGCCGGACGACGGCCGGACGACGGCCGGACGACGGTCGTCAGCGGGCGTCAGCGGGTGTCGACGAGCTGGCGGATCCGAGCGACGTGCTCGGGCTGCATCCCGCAGCACCCGCCCACCACCGTCGCGCCGGCGTCGAGCCACCGCGACACGAACTCGCCGTAGCTGGTCGGGTCGAGGTCGTCGCGGAACCGTGCGAGCTGCTCGTTCGCCTCGCCGTCGTCGGTGTGGCTGTCGACGAATCGGTTCGCGTACGCGCCCACGGCGGCCGTTCCGGCGGTGCGGGCGACCGCGACGTCGATCGCCGGGGTGATCGTCTCGGCCTGGCAGCAGTTGAACAGCACGGTGGTCGCGCCCACGTCGAGGGCGGCGACGACGGCGTCGTCCACCGGCTCACCGGAACGGAGCGTGCCGGGGCGGTGGTCGTCGAGCGTGTACGAGATCCAGAGCTCGCGGCCGTCGCCCGCCCGGTCGAGCGCGGCCCGGACGGCGACGACCTCGGCGATCGACGACAGCGTCTCGCCGAGCCACACGTCGACGTGCGGGCCGAGCCCGTCGACCAGCGGGTCGACGATCGACGGCGCCGCCACGGCGTCGAACAGGTCGGGTCGGTACGAGCCGAACAGCGGCGGCAGCGAGCCCGCCACCCGCGCCCGTCCGGCCGCGGCCTCCCGGGCGAGCCGGCCGGACAGCTCGGCGAGCTCGCGACCGCGGGCGGCGAAGCGGTCGTCGCCCAGGTGGAAGGGCACCACCGCGTAGCTGTTGGTGGTGACGACCTCGGCCCCGGCGTCGAGGAAGTTGCGGTGCGCCTGCACCACCCACGACGCTCCCTCGAGCAGTGCGAGAGCCGACCACTCCGGCTGGCGGAACGGCGCGCCGATCCGCAGCAACTCGCGACCCATGCCACCGTCGAGCACCGTCACGCGACCTCCGTCAGCCATGCGTGCAGTCTCCCAGGCCACCCACCGCCACGAACGACGACACGTCGTGTTCGAGGGCACGAGGGCACGAGTGCCGATGCCGATGCCGATGCCGATGCCGGTGCCGATGCCGATGCCGATGAGGTCGTCGTGGATCACCTCCCCGCGATCGAACCGAGGGCGACCGAGCGCCGGTTCGCGCAGGCGATCGAGCGTCACGGGCTCCGCGGGTTCGTGCTGGCGGTCACCGGCGTATCGGTGGTGCTGTCGCTGCTGTTCGCGATGCCGGCGATGCTCGTGACCGGGTCGCGGCTCGCCGACCTGGTGATCGCGGGCGTCGTCGCGGCCCGGGCTGCGCACGACGCCTCGCGTGGAGCGGGCACCCGGCCGACCCCGACGTCGGGGCGCGACCCGAAACCCGCAGTGCCGGCACCGTGCACGGGCGTAGGGTCGTCGGCGTTCGAGGAGGGGACACACATGGACGACGCCACGGACCCGGTCGGGCACGCTCGCGGCGCGGCCGCGTTCCGCCAGCACCTGCGAGGTGCGCTGACGGCAGCGATGAAGGCGCGCGACCAGGTGCGCGTGTCGGCCCTGCGGGCGGGCATCGCCGCGATCGACGACGCCGAGTCGGTCGACACCACCCACGAGCCGGCCTCGGTGCGTCACGCCGGTGGCATCGCCGGCGCGAGCGCGGGGCTCGGAGCGACCGAGGCGGCGCGACGCGAGCTCAGTGCCGACCAGGTGGCCGTGGTGGTGCGGACCCAGGTGGACGAGCGGCTCGCCGCGGCGGAGGAGTACGAGCGGGCGGGCGCCCCCGAGCAGGCCGCACGGCTGCGCCAGGAGGCCGAGGTCCTGGCCGCGTTCCTGACCGGCTGACCGGTCCGGCCGTCGGGCGGGTCGCCGGGGTCAGCGCGCCAGTTGCGCGGCGGCTGCGTCGATCAGCCGCTGCAGGTGCACCCCGCGGTGGATGTCGAGCTCGTGGCGGGTGCCCGTGCGGATGCACTGGGCGAACTCGGCCACGATCCGGCGCTGCGCGGTGCGCACCTCGGCCACCATCTCCGCCTCGGAGAACGCCGCCGCGTCGAACCGGTGCCGGCCGTCGAGCCCGTGCACCTCGACCGCGAGGCCGCCGTGCTGGTTCGACGTCGCGGACAGCGCGGCCTGGCTGATGCGGCCGCCCGCGTGCCGGCATTCCAGCAGCACGATCCGCTGCGGATCACCCGTGGCCCGGATCTCCTCGATGTGCCCGAGTGCGGCGTCGAGCCCGTCGAGCACGTGCGGTCCGAGGTCGAGCAGACCGCCCTGCTCGAGCCGCCACGGCGTCGCGAAGTAGGTGCCCGGCACGCAGCCGTTCCCGAAGAACGACGCCCGACCGCCGTAGCTGTCGAAGCCCTGCGCGGCGGCGAGGAACGCGCGCATCGAGTCGTAGTAGCGGTTCGTGAGGATCACCTGCGACACCACCCCGGCGGCGTCGAGCGCCGCGGCGAGTTCCTCGGCCTGGGCGGTGTGGAGACCCACGGGCTTGTCGAGCAGCACGGCCTTCCCCTTCGCCGCGGCACGCGCGGCGAGGTCCGCCTGCACGTCGGGCGGAAGGCTGAACGTGAGGCCGTCGCACGCGTCGATCAGCTCGTCGAGATCGGCGAACGCCTCGACGTCGTGGACCGCCGCCAGGTCGGCGGCGGCCTCGCGCCGACGGGCCCACACGCCCACGAAGGTGGCGTCGGGCGAGTCGGCGAGCATCGGTCCGGTGAACAGGTGCCCCCAGGGCCCGGCCCCGACGAGGCCGATGCGGATCGGCGCGGCAGAGGTGGTCGTCATGGTCGACATGGTCGACATGCTGGCACGCCGGCCGGCCGCCGCGGGCCGTGACCCGACGACGACCTCGCGACCGACGGCGATCTACATTCGCGTCGCTGGACGTCGCCACCGTGAGACGTCCGAGGGGGGACCGCCATGACGTCGACCGCACCGATCCCGGGTTCGCAGGACTGGCTCGACCTCGTGGTCGAGGACGTGCTCGAACCCGACCTGCCGATCGTCGACCCGCACCACCACCTGTGGCCGCCGGGGCAGGGACTGCCCTACGGCCTCGCCGAACTGCACGCCGACACCGGCGACGGGCACCGGATCGAGCAGACGGTGTTCGTCGAGTGCCACGCCGCGTATCGAACCGACGGCGACGAGCTGTTCGCCCCCGTGGGCGAGACCGAGTTCGTCGCCGGCGAGGCGATGCGCGACCCCGACCGGCTGATCAGCGGGATCGTCGCCCACGCCGACCTGCGCTCACCGCGACTCGACGAGGTGCTCGACGCGCACGAGGCCGCCGGCCAGGGGTTGTTCCGGGGCATCCGCCACGCCCTCTCCCACGCGAAGCACCCCGAGGTACTGCGCATCCCGGGCCGCGCACCGGCCGGCCTCGCGGAGGACCCGGCGTTCCGCTCGGGGGTCGCCCGGCTCGGCGAGCGCGGCCTCACCTACGACACGTGGCACTACCACGACCAGAACCGCGAGCTGCTCGACCTCGCCCGGGCCGTGCCCGGCACCACGATCGTGCTCGACCACTTCGGCACGCCCCTCGGGGTCGGGCCGTACGCCGACCAGCGCGAGGCGATCTTCGCGACGTGGCGCGACGACATCGCCGAGCTCGCGTCGTGCCCCAACGTCGTGGCCAAGCTCGGCGGGCTGGCGATGCCCGACAACGGCTTCGGCTGGGACCGCGCCGACCGGCCGCCCACCAGCGCCGAGTTCGTCGCCGCGCAGTCGCGCTACTACCTGCACACGATCGAGTGCTTCGGCCCCGAGCGGTGCATGTTCGAGTCGAACTTCCCCGTCGACCGCTGGAGCCTGTCGTACCGGACGGTGTGGAACGCCTTCAAGGCGATGACCACCGGCTTCACGGCCGACGAGCGCACCGCGATGTTCAGCGGCACCGCCCGCCGCGTGTACCGCCTGTCCTGACCCGGCCCGGCCGCCGCGAGGTCGGCGGGAGGTCGACGCCAGGCCGCCGCGACGTCGCCGGTGTCAGGACTGCGGCGTGACCTCGGGCGGCGTGACCTCGGGTGGCGCGACCGGACACGACGGCCGGACTCGGCCACGCTGGTGCGATGGGTGACCCGTCCACAGCGCCGAGCGGATCCGCAGCGGGTCGCGCCCGCTTCCTGCACGGGGTGGCGAGCGGCGACCCGAGCGCCACGAGCGTCACGCTGTGGACCCGGCTCACCGTGCCCGGATCCGCGGGTGCCCACGACCACCAGCTCACCTGGACGCTCGCCGACGACGCCGACCTCCGTCGGGTGGTCGCCACGGGTGTCGCCGTCGCCCGACGGGACGACGACCACACCACGCACGTCGTGGTCACCGGCCTGCCCCCCGGCACCGAGCTCTGGTACGACTTCACCGCGGCCGACGGCACCCGGTCGCCGGTGGGCCGCACCTGCACGCTGCCGTCCGCCGAGCAGCACGTCACCTCGCTGCGCATCGGGGTGGTGTGCTGTGCCCGCTACGGCAGCGGCTGGTTCGGTGCGTACCGCACCGTCGTCGACGCCCGACCCGATCTCGTCGTCCACCTCGGCGACCACCTCTACGAGGACGGCGGGCGCTGCGTGCCGGGCCGCGAGCACGACCCACCGCACGAGCTGATCACCCTCGACGACTACCGGCGTCGCCACGCGCAGACCTGCACCGACGCCGACGCCCAGGCGTTGCGGGCGGCGGCGCCGATGGTGGTGCTGTGGGACGACCACGAGTTCGCCGACAACGCCTGGCTCACCGGCGCCGCGGCGCACGACCGCGACGACGGGCCGTGGCACGAGCGGGTCACCGCCGCCCGCCAGGCCTGGCACGAGTGGATGCCCTTCGTCCACCGACCCGTCGGCGACACCGGCCTGCTGATCGGCCACGGTGAGCTCGACCGGCGACTCCGGGTCGGCGACCTCGTCGACCTGGTCGTGGTCGACACCCGCATGTCCGGCCGCGACGCCCCCGCCCACCGCACCGGTGCGCCGGTCCTCGTGCCCACCGACGACCGCACGCTGCTGTCCGACGCGCAGCGGTCGTGGCTGCGCGAGGTGATGATCGACCGCCGGTCGCGGTGGCGGGTGTTCGCGAACCAGGTGCACGTCGGGCAGCTCCACCTGCTGTCGGCCCCGGGCCTCGCGCGACGAGCCGGTCCACTGCGACCGCTCGTGAACCCCGACCAGTGGGACGGCTACCCCCGCGAGCGCGAGTTGCTGCTGCAGCTGCTGCGCGAGGCGGGCACCGGTGGCGTGCTGGGGCTGAGCGGCGACCTGCACGCGACGTTCGTGCGCACGGTCGACGACGAGGCCGGGCCGGTGTTCCCCGAGATCACCACGCCGTCGACGATGTCGACGCCGTTCGGCACGATCGCGGCGACGCGGTCGAAGGGGTTGCTCCGGCCGGCGTTGATCGAGCGGTTGCTGCGCCGCCAGAACCGCGGCATCGACTTCGTCGACACCCGCCGCCACGGGTGCACCGTGCTCGACGTGGACCGCGACTCGATCGAGGTGTCGATCCACCTCGGCGTCGACACCGACCGGCCGGAGGTGCTCCGCTGGCGGATCGCCCACGACAGCCCCGTGCCGCGACGGATCTGACCCGCTCAGCCCTCCGTCGCGAACAGGGTGTCGTTCGCGGCGAACGCGTTCCACAGCGTCAGCGCGCGACCCGGCGCGCTGCGGAGCCGCACCGTCACCAGCGGCCCGTCCGCCGCGGCCTCCCACGACGGGACGAACTCGCTCCAGGGCCCACCGGTGCGGACGCGGCCTCCGACATGCTCCGTCCCGACGGCGACGACACGCGGAGAACACGCCGTGTCGGAGGCGACGCTCGCCTCGCCGGCGCCACCGGGCACTGCCGTACGCTGCCACGCATGGGGTCGCTGTCCGCCATGTCCACCCAGGCGGTGCTCGAGCGCGTGCTCGGCGACGGCCACGCCGGTCGCGGCGACGTCCTCCACGAGATGACGGCCGCGTACACCGCGGCGTGGACGGCCGCCGCGCCCCGCCTGCTCGAGCTGTGCCGCGTGCGCATCGCGTCGATGCTCGGCTGCGACGCGGAGGTCGCCGCGCGCACGCCCGACACCGGTCTGCACGACGACGTGGTGACAGCGGTGGCGGCGTGGCCCACGGACCCGCGGTTCGAGCCCGCCGACCGCGCGTGCCTCGCGTTCACCGAGCACTACGTGATCGACGTCGCCTCGCTCGACGACGCCACGGTCGAGGCCGTCCGCATCCACCTGGGTGACGCCGGCCTGCAGGACTTCGTGAGCGCACTGCTCGTGATCGAGCAACGCATCCGGCTCCGCCTCGTCTGGGACCGACTGCTGGGAGGCCACTGACATGGAACGTGCACGCCGGGTCGCACCCGGCACCCACACCCACCCCGACCTGCGCCGAGCACTCGGCGGGGTGGCCGCCTCCACGGTGCGACTCGCATCGGTCGATCCGGTCACCACCGAGATCGTCCGGATGCGATGTGCGAAGCACCACGACTGCGGCACTTGACTGTCCGTACGCCTGGCGGTCGCCAGGGACGAAGGACTCGACGAGGCGACGATCGGTGAGGTGCTCGCCGGTCACGACCACGCGCTCGCCGAGCGTCACCGCGTGGCGCTCGCGCTGGCGGATGCGCTGATGACCCAGCCCGGCGCGCTCGACGACGAGCTGGTCGCCGCCCTCCGGCGCGAGTTCACCGACGAGCAGCTCGTCGAGCTCACGCTCGACGTCATGAAGTGGAACGCGCAGAAGGTGCCGGTCGCGCTCGGTACGGACGTCTGGCTGCGTCCGGGCGAGCTGACCGACCTCGTGTTCGACGAGCAGGGGAACTGGGTGCGGTGACCGCGGACGCCGCCGGTGCCGACGCTGCGACGGACGCGACCACCGGGTCGTCCCGGAGTGGGCGACCGGTCGCGATCGTGACCGGATCGGCGGTCGGCATCGGCCGCGCGCTGTGCGAGGTGCTCGCGCGACGCGGCATGCACGTCGTCGGTCTCGACGTCGACGCGACCGAGAACGCCGCCATGGCGGCCGCGGCGGGCGAGTCGGTCACCGCGGTCACGTGCGACGTCGGCGACGCCGTCACGGTGAAGCAGGTCGTCGACGACGTCGTGGCGCGCACGGGTCGCGTCGACCTGCTCGTCAACAACGCCTCGGTGTGGAACGACACACGACTGCTCAGCGGTGGCTACGAGCAGCAGGTGGCCGCGTGGCACCGGGCGATGGACGCGTGCTCCGATGGAGCGTTCCACTGCACCGCCGCGGTGGCGCCCACCATGGTCGCGGGTGGTGGCGGCGTGGTCGTGAACATGCTCACCAACCACATCCGCGAGGGCGAGTACATCACCGGTGCGCCCGCCACCGGCTACGACGCCGGCAAGTTCGCGCTGTGGCGGCTCACCGAGAGCTGGGCGGTCGAGCTCCGCCGCCACGGCATCCGGGTGAACGGTCTCTCCTTCGGCGCCACCGACACCCCGATGCTGCGCGGCGTCTCCCCGCAGTTGTCGGCGACGGCGATGCGCCCCGAGGACATGGCCGAGGCGGTGTGCGCGATCGTCGACCAGGGGCCCGACGGTCCGACCGGTCGGGTGTGGGACGTCGGGTTCACCGGCACCCCGCACGACGAGGCGCTCCGCCAGATCGCCGCGATCCGCACCGACGTCTGACGCCCCGTCGGCGCTACCGTCGATCCTCGTGAGTCGGGGCACGGGTCGAGCATGAGGCAGGCATGAGACGGGCGTGGGTCGTCCGATCCGGCGACACGTCGAGGGAGATCGACGCCCTGCGCACCGCCGGCCTCGTCGGTGTGCGGTTCGAGGCCGTCGGCGACGTGCGCAGGCTCACGCCCCGCGAGGTGGAGCACGCCTTCGCCCGCTCGGGAGCGACGGGCATCGAGACCCTGCGATCGCGGTTGATGCGCTTCGTCACGGACCTCCGCGTCGGCGACCTCGTCGTGGTGCCGAACCTCGCCGAGCACGACGTGTGGGTGGCGATCGTCACCGGTCCGTACGAGTACGTGGACGAACCACCGGTCGCCGGCATCCACCACACCCGCAGCGCCGAGTGGCAGGGCTGGATCGACCGCAGCGCCTCGTGGCTGCAGCACAAGCTCGCGGCCCTGGATGCACCCGGTGCGGTCGTCGAGTTGCGCGACCCCGACTGGTGGTTCGACCAGATCGGTTCACGGGACCTGCCGGCCGAGCGACCCCCGCGAGCGTTCCGCCCGCCGCCGCCGCCCGCTCCCGCGTCGCGGGCCACCCGCGGCCCGC
>WLDE01000105.1 GCA_009704985.1 Actinomycetota bacterium
AGGTCGGCCTCCCAGACCGCGTCGACGCCCTGCACCAGGCACAGGATCCGCTCGAGGCCGGCGCCGGTGTCGATCGACGGCTTCGGCAGCAGCGAACGGCTGCCGTCGGGGGCCTGGTTGTACTGCATGAAGACCAGGTTCCAGAACTCCATGAACCGGTCACCGTGCGGGTCGTGCAGCGGGCCACCCTCCGGACCGAACGACGGGCCGCGGTCGATGTGGATCTCCGAGCACGGGCCGCACGGCCCGGTCTCGCCCATCTGCCAGAAGTTGTCCTTGTCGCCGAGGCGCTGGATGCGCTCCATCGGCACGCCGACCTGCTCGTGCCAGATCGCCTCGGCCTCGTCGTCGCTCTCGTGCACGGTGATCCAGAGCCGGTCGCCGTCGAAGCCGAACACCTCGGTGACGAGTTCCCAGCTCCACGGGATCGCGTCGTGCTTGAAGTAGTCGCCGAAGCTGAAGTTGCCGAGCATCTCGAAGAACACGAGGTGGCGCTTGGTGCGACCGACGTCGTCGAGGTCGTTGTGCTTGCCGCCGGCCCGGGCGCACTTCTGCGAGCTCACGGCCCGCTTGTACGGCGGGGTCTCGTCGCCGACGAAGTAGGGCTTGAACGGCACCATGCCCGCGACCGTGAACAGCACCGTCGGGTCGTGCGGGATGAGGCTCGCCGAGGGCACCACCTGGTGGCCGCGGTCGGCGAAGAAGCCCGTGAAGGCGGTGCGGAGCTCGTCGGCGGTGCGGGGAGTCGTCATGGCAGCGGTGAGCCTACCGAGGCTCTACATTCGCTGACGTGCCAGTTCGTGCCCGTCCCGCCAGCGCGCCCACCCCCGACACCACGGATCGGACCACGGCCGTCGGTGCCCCGACGCCCGGGCCGCTCGACACCCACGAATGGATCAGCTTCGAGGACCGGTCGGAGAACCGCACGTGGATGGTCGACGCCACGTTCCTGCGCTCGAACTGGAGCTGCATCTTCGGCAACGGCTGCAAGGGGGTGCTCGACGCCGACGCGACCGAGATGGCCCAGGGGTGCTGCAGCTACGGGGCGCACTTCGTGGACGACGACGACGTCCAGACCGTCGTGCGTGCCGTGGTGCGCCTCCGAGCCGATCAGTGGCAGTTCGCCAAGAAGGCGAAGCGACAGGGCTTCCTCGACGCCGGCGACGACGGTGCCACCGTCACCCGCCTCGTCGACGACGCGTGCATCTTCCTGAACCGTCCCGGCTTCGAGGGCGGACCGGGGTGCGCGCTGCACCGCGCTGCGCTCGAGGCGGGCGAGCGGCCGATGGACTGGAAGCCGAACGTGTGCTGGCAGCTGCCGCTGCGGCTCGATCACCAGACCGACGACCAGGGCCACGTCACGAGCACGCTGCGCGAGTGGAAGCGACGCGACTGGGGGCCCGGCGGCGAGGAGTTCCACTGGTGGTGCACGGAGAGCCCCGACGCGTTCGTGGGTGGCGTGCCCGTGTTCGAGTACCTGCGCGACGAGATCGTCGGGATGGTGGGCCAGGAGGTCTACGACCAGCTGGTGCCGCTGCTCACGCGTCCGAGGTGGACCCCGCTCCCCCATCCGGCCGTGCGGCGCCGCTGACCCGGCCCGCGACCGTCGGCGGTCGGGCGCCAGCAGCTCAGGAGGTGGTGGCGAGCTTCTTGTTCGCCTTGCGGCGGTCCTCGAGACCCAGGTGGCGCTTGCGGATACGGATCGCCTTCGGGGTCACCTCGACGAGCTCGTCGGCGGCGATCCACTCGATCGCCGTCTCCAGCGTGTGGATCTTCGGGGCGGGCAGCTTCACGGCGTCGTCGTGGCTGTGCGTGCGGATGTTGGTCTTCTCCTTCGCACGCACGACGTTGACGACCATCTCGTGCTCGCGGGCGCACTCACCCACCACCATGCCCTCGTACACCTGCTCGCCGGGCTCGATGAAGAACGTGCCGCTCGACTGGAGGTTGTCGAGCGCGTAGGCCGTGGCGACACCGATCCGGTCGGCGACCATCGCCCCACCGCGGGCGTCGTTCATCTCGCCCGCCCACGCCATCCAGCCGGCGTGGTGCTGGTGCAGCAGGGCGGTG
This sequence comes from Actinomycetota bacterium, assembly GCA_009704985.1. GTDB lineage: Bacteria > Actinomycetota > Acidimicrobiia > Acidimicrobiales > Ilumatobacteraceae > VFMC01. The sequence continues at coordinate 2,071 of WLDE01000105.1, forward strand.
CCACGGGTGGCCGTGAGCAGCATCGAGCGGAACCCGATCAGGCCGCGGCTCGGGCACTCGAAGGTGATGATCGTGCGGCCGGCGTCGCCCGGGCGGAGGTCGGTGATGCGGCCCTTGCGCGGTGCGAGCTCCTGGGTGACGGTGCCGACGTGCTCGTCGGGGACGTCGACGACGCCGCGCTCCTGCGGTTCGAAGCGCTTGCCGTTGACCTCCTTGGTGATCACCTCCGGGCGGCTCACCTGCAGCTCGTAACCCTCGCGGCGCATCGACTCGATCAGCACGGCCAGCTGGAGCTCACCACGGCCGGCCACTTCGATCACGTCGGGCGAGCCGGTCTCGAACAGCTTGATCGAGACGTTGCCGAGGATCTCCTTGTTCAGCCGGTCGACCAGGTGCCGGCTGGTGAGGTACTTGCCCTCCTTGCCCGCGAGGGGCGAGGTGTTGACGCCGAAGGTCATCCGCAGCACCGGCTCGTCGACGACCAGTCGGGGCAGCGCCACCGGGGCCTCGACGGAGGCGATCGTGTCGCCGATCTCCACCTCGGGGAAGCCGGCCATCACGAACAGGTCGCCGGCGTGCAGCTCGTCGGCCTCGTTGCGCGACACGCCGTCGAAGCACATGAGCTGGCTCAGGCGTCGCTTGAGCGGCGGCTGGCCCTCGGCGAACTCCTCCTCGAGCAGCGCCACGGTCTCGCCCCGGCGCATGACGCCGTTGACGACCCGGCCGATGGCCAGGCGACCGAGGTACTCGCTCGCGTCCAGCTGGGTGACCATCGCCTGCAGCGGTGCGTCGGCGTCGCCCTGGGGTGCCGGGATCGCCTCGACGATGGTGTCGAGCAGGGGGCTCAGGTCGGCATCGGGAGGCGGCATGCCGACTCCCTTCATCGCCCGGCCGTCGCGGGCCACGGCCGAGATGATCTCGAAGTCGATGTGGTGGTCGCCGGCGTCGAGGTCGATGAAGAGCTGGTAGATCTCGTCGAGGACCTCGTCGGCGCGGGCGTCCTGACGGTCGACCTTGTTGATGATCACGATCGCCGGGAGGTTCCGGGCGAGCGCCTTCTGGAGGACGTACCGGGTCTGGGGCAGCGGTCCCTCGGCGGCGTCGACCAGCAGCAGCACGCCGTCGACCATGGTGAGGGCCCGCTCGACCTCGCCACCGAAGTCGGCGTGGCCGGGCGTGTCGACCAGGTTGATCTTCACGCCCTTCCAGGTGATCGACGCGGCCTTCGCGAGGATGGTGATGCCACGCTCGCGCTCCTGGTCGTTGGAGTCCATGACGCGGTCGACGACCGCCTGGTGTGCGGCGAAGGTGCCGGTGGCTCGCAGCAGCGCGTCGACGAGGGTGGTCTTGCCGTGGTCGACGTGGGCCACGAGCGCGACGTTACGAAGGGCAGAGCTCATGTTTCCCTGGGGGTTCGGGGGTGGTGACCGCCGCAGCGGGCGCGGCGCGGCCGGGATGGCCGGAGATCCGGGGTGGGTGCGGGCGGTCGAGGGGGTGTGGGTCAGTCCCGGTCGGAGCGGCGGTCGTCCGCGTACTCGTCGTCGAGGTCGTCGACCTCGTCCGGGTCGTCGTCCTCGTCGAACGTGACGCCGTACTTTTCAGCAAGCGCTGCGTACTCGTCGTCCTGAGTACTCTCCCGGTGGCCGTTGCCGCCGAAGCCCAGATCGAACGCACTGGGACCTGCTTGCTTGAGCTTGCGCGCTTCTTCGAAGCGGCGGTGACGACCCTTCTTCACGGTAGGGCTCCCGAACTCTAGAGAACTGACATTGGGCTCCAGCCTACCCCGAGGCCGACTGGATCGGCGGGCATAGTCTCGCCACCACGACCGCCCCGGCTCGCATCGGAGCGATCCGGACGCTCCGATCGTCCCCCGTCGGCGCCGGACGTCACCCCAGGTCAACGGCATCCTCGGACGTCACCGCAGCGGACCCGGTCCGACCGGGCGGCCACGGACCCGTACCCGGGGGCCACCCGAACGGGTGATACATCGCCCCGACCGGGTGACGGTGCCCGACGACCGGCGGTGGGCAGCCGCCGGCCCGGCGGGGAGGTGCCATGATGACCCGTCATGGGACGCACCGTCGCGCTGTTGAACCAGAAGGGCGGGGTCGGCAAGACCACCGTCACGCTCGGCCTGGCATCGGCCGCCGCGCACCGCGGCGACCGGGTGCTGGTGGTCGACCTCGACCCGCAGGCGTCGGCCACCTGGGTGCTCGGTGTCGACCCCGCCACGGCCGAGCTCAGCACCGCCGACGTGCTGGCCCGCACCTCGGCCGCCGACGCGATCGTCGAGAGCGGCTGGAGTGAGCTGATCCACCTCGTGCCCGGCTCGCCCGACCTGCAGTCCCGCGAGGCCGGCACCCCGTCGCGCCTGCGCACGGCCCTCGGGCAGGTGGCCGAGGGGTACACCGCGATCCTCCTCGACTGTCCGCCCTCGCTCGGCAACCTCACGACCAGCGCCCTCACCGCGGCCGACCACGCCGTCATCGTCGTCGAGCCCTCGTCGCTCGGGCTCCGCGGCATCGGCGCGGTCGCCGACCTGATCGACGACGTGTGGGACACCCACAACGCGGAGCTCGAGCTCAGCGGGGTCATCGTCAACCGGGTGCCGGCCGTGAGCGGCGAGGCCGAGCGGCGCTACGACGAGCTCACCCGGATCGTCGGCAAGAAGGCGGTCTGGCAGCCGGTGGTCCCCCAGCGCGTGGTGCTCAACCAGGCCATCGGAGAGCGTCGGGCGATCCACAGCTACGGCAGCCGCAGCGCCGACGTGGCGGCGAGCTTCGACGCGCTCTGGAACCGGCTGCGCCGGACGATCCGCTGAGGATCAGGATCCCGCGGCCATCTCGGCGGGCGGGAACTCCGGCGGTGCCGCGGGGGTCGCGGACGCCGCCACGGTGGGGATCAGCTTCAGCCCACCGCGCCCGTCGAAGGTGATGCCGGCGCGGCCCTCCACCAGCGACCGGATGCCGTCGCCGAGCAGCTCGGCACGCCAGCCCTCGGCCAGCCGGGCGGTGCGATCGCCGCGCAGCAGCGCGACCAGATCCGATCGCGTGGCGAGCAGCGCCGTGTCGATCCGCTCGGCTCGGGCGACCTCGCTCACCCAGGCCGACACCAGGGTGACGGCGGGCCGGAGGGACCGATCGAGGTCGTCGCCGTCCGGCGACGGCAGCTGCACCTCGCGGGTGAGCCCCTCCTGCACGGCGGCGAGGATCTCGGCGCCCATCGCGCCGCGGCTGTGCCGCTCCTCCACCCCGCGGGCCTGCGCGAGCTCGGCCGGTGTGGTCGGGTGCTTCTGGGCGATGCCGAGGATCGCGAGGTCGGGCAGGATCTGGCGCACCGGAACGTCCACGGCCGCGGCCCGCCGCTCACGCCAGGCCGCGACGGCCTGGGCGACGCCGCGCGCCCTGGCCTTCAGCACCCGGACGTCCTTCAGCCGCAACCAGGCCTGCTCGGGGTCGGCCGCCCCGGTGGGCCGGGTGCGGAGCTCCTCGCAGGCGTCGAGCGCCCACTCGAGCCGGCCGAGCCCGTCGAGCCGGGCGCTCAGGCGGTCGTGGAGCTCGAGCAGGTGGTCGACGTCGCCCGCGGCGTAGGTCTGCTGATCCGCGGTGAGCGGTCGCCGGAGCCAGTCGGTGAGCCGGTCGCCCTTCGAGGCGCTCACCCCGAGCTCGGAGTGGAGCAGCGAGGTCAGCGACGGGGTGCTGTACCCGGTGAACCCGGCCGCCAGCTGGGTGTCGAACATGCGCGCCGGCACCACGCCGACCGCGTGGGTGAGCACGTCGAGGTCCTGCTGCGCGGCGTGGAACACCGCGAGCGACGCAGAGGCGAACAGGCGGGCGATCGACGACATGTCGACGGCCAGTGGGTCGACCAGCGCGACCTCCTCGCCCCACTTCAACTGCACGAGCGCGAGCTTCGGGTAGTACGTGCGCTCGCGGTGGAACTCGGTGTCGATCGCGTAGCGGGGCTCGGCGCACAGGCGATCGACGATGTCGTCGAACTCCGTCTGCGTGGCCACCCAACGGTGTGTCACGAAGGCTGGTCCCCCGTGACGACCGGGCGGCCGCTCTGGATCCAGGCCATGGTGCCGCCGGCGACGTTCACCGTCTCGATGCCGTGACCCAGCAGGTACTGCGCAGCGTTCATGCTGCGCCCGCCGGCCTTGCAGATCACGTACGTCGTGACGCCCTCGGGGCTGCGGAACTCGTCGACGTGGTCGGGCACGGTGCCCAGCACGACGAGGTTGGCGCCCGGCACGTGGCCCGAGACGTACTCGTCGACCTCGCGGACGTCGACCACGCGATGGCCGGCCTCGAGCGCGGCGGCGAGGTCGTCGACGGAGACTTCCCGGATGGTCATGGACGGCACGTTACCGGGTGCGATGCCCGCCCACCCGGCTCGACCTGGGGCTCGTCGACCTGGTCAGGGCGCACCGGTGACGGGGCCGGCGAGGTCGTCGGGCCGGTTCACGTTCACGAGCGCGGCGCCGTCGACGGCCACCTCCTGCACCCGCATCCCCGCGATCGCGCGGTGGACGGCGCGCTCGCCCGCGTCGAAGGCCGCGGCGAGCGGACCGGCGGCCGACGGCCACCAGAGGGCACACAGCGGCTCGAGCCGGCCGGATCGGGCCACGACGACGTCGAGATCCGTCCGGGAGACGTGTTCGAGCAGCGCGCCGAGGGTGGTGGCGTCCAGCCATGGGAGGTCGGTCGCGACGACGAGCACGGGGGCGCCCGCCGGCTCCTGCCCGGGCTCCTGCCCGGGCTCCTGCCCCGACTCCTGCCCCGGCTCCTGCCCCGACTCCTGCCCCGACACCTGCTCGGACACCTGCTCGGACACGTGGGCGAGCGCGGTGCGGATGCCCCCGAGGGGGCCCTCACCGGGCCAGCGGTCCGGCACGGCGACCAGGCCCAGCGTCGACAACCCGACGGCGTCGCCGCCCACGGCCAGGACCGGACCGCACCCCGCGGCGACGAGGGCATCGGCCACGCGCCGCGCCATCGCCGAACCCTCCACCTCGACGAACGCCTTGTCGCGACCCATGCGACGGCTCGCGCCACCGGTGAGCACCGCTCCGACGACGGGCGTGGGCGGCGTGGGCGGCGTGGGCGGCGTCCTCGGCGTGCCGCTCGGCCGGCGGGGCGCCGCTGGTGTGGCGGGAGTGTCGGGCGTGGTGTTCAGTCCCCGACCTCCGGGATGCCGCCCGGGTCGAGTTGGGCCATGAACACGGTGATGCGCTCGGCCTCGTCGACCTCGCCGATCAGCGCCGCCATCTGCCCGAGCCCACGCAGGCAGCGCAGGAAGCCGCGGTTGGTCGGCTCCGACCAGCGCACGTAGCCCGAGCCCCGCCAGCCGTTCGCACGCAGCGCGTCGAGACCCCGGTGGTAGCCGACGCGGTAGGCGGCGTACCGCTCGATCGGGTCGCGACCGAGGTCGCCGAGCTCGGCCCACGCGTCGAGGTACCGGGGGTGGGCCGCGACCACCTCGCTCACCCGGGCCCGGCGCACGTCGTCGGGCGCCCCGACGGCCTGCAGCAGCTCGTGCCGGAGGGCCGGGTCGGCGGCGGGTAGCACCGTGCTCGGCAGGCCGGAGGTGCTCAGGTGGACGGGACGGCTCGCGTTGGGGTCACTCACGGCGATCACGCTAGGACGTACTCTGACGACCATGCTCGCTCTGACGGTGGACGGGGCCAAACACCTGGCGATCGCGATCGTCGTCGGGTTCGTGGTGCTGTCGGTCGTGTCGGCCGCGGCGATCTCGAACATCACCGCCAAGATCGTCACGATGCTGGTCTTCGCCGGCTTCGCGCTCGGGGTGTGGACCCAGCGGTCGAACCTGGTCGACTGCGCCGACCGGGCCAAGGACAAGGTGGCCGTCGGCGACACCAGCGACACCGAGTGCACCTTCGTCGGCACCACGATCACGGTCCCCGGCGTCGACGTGCCGGGCGACGACACCTCCGGCTGATCGGCTGATCGGCTGATCGGCTGATCGGCTGTTCGGCCGGGACGCCGTCGGCGGCGGCGGGTGCCGCCGGTGGGTCAGCCGAGTCGGGCGAGCAGCGGGAGCACGAGCCGGTCGGCGAACAACGCCGGATGGCTGAGCGGTGCGTCGTGGCGGCACCCCTCGAGCTCCACCACCACCGCACCGGCCACCTGCTCGGCCACCTGGCGCATCGCCCGGGCGTGGTGCGCCGCTCCCCCGCTGCCGTACCCGGCGGCCAGCGGCACTCGCACGTCCTCGGGGCGCCAGGGCACCTGCTGACGAAGGTCGGCCAGCTCTGCCACCATCGCCGCACCTTCCAGCCGGCGGGTCGCCCTGGTGCGGTCGGGCAACGCCTCCCAGCGCTCGTCACCGATCATCCGGCGCATGAACCGCTCCGCTGCGACCTCGGGATCCGAGCCCGACGCGACCGCCGCCGCACCCGCCGTGTTGCCCGGCCACCACGGCTCCCACGACAGTGGCGTCTCGTACACCACCACGCCGCGCACGAGGTGCGGGTGGTGCGCCGCCGTGGCGAGCGCGACGTTGCCGCCGTAGCTGTGACCCACCAGCACCGCGGGCCGGCCGGCGAGCACCTCGAGCAGGTCGGCCACCTGGTGGCCCATGTCGAACGGGCCGGGGTGCCGGCCGTGCGCGTCGACCGACCGGCCGTACCCGCGCCGGTCGTAGCGCGCCACCCGGTGCGTCGTGTCGAGGCGGCGACCGAGCTTCAACATCCCGCTGGAACGGTCCATCGACCCGTGGATGAGCGCGATCAGCGGCGCGTCGACCGGGCCGGCCTCGTCGGCCCAGAGCGACACGACACCGTCGGCGCCGGTCGCGCCCGCGGTCACGAGACCTGCACGATGCGCAGCACGTCGGTCGCCGCGCCGCTCGGCCGATCGGGGGCGCCGGCGAGCACCAGCACCACCTGGCCGCGCTGGACGTGGCCGGCCTTCACCGCGGTCTCCACCGCGAACCACACGAGCTCGTCGGTGGAGGTGTAGGTGTCGACCACCATCGGCGTGACACCCCACGACAGCGCCATGGTGCGCACGGTGCGAAGGTCGGGCGACAGGCCGATCAGCGCCGGGGTCGGACGGAATCGGGCCATCGCCCGCGTGGTGCGCCCGGACCGGGTGCAGCACAGGATCGCGTCGACACCCGCGTCGACCGCGGCGAGCCCCGCGGCGTGGGTGATCGCCATCGTGATCCGGTCGGGGCCGTCGGGCCACTGGCGCCGCTGCATCCGGCCGAGTCGGCTGCCCCAGGCGCTGTAGCTGGCCTCCATCTCGGCGCGCTCCGCGATGCGGCGCATCGACTCCACGACCGCCACGGGGTCGTGCCCGATCGCCGTCTCCGCCGACAGCATCAGCGCATCGGTGCCGTCGAACACGGCGTTGGCGATGTCGCTCACCTCGGCCCGGGTGGGCGACGGCGAGGTGATCATGCTCTCCAGCATCTGGGTGGCGGTGATCACGGGCACGCCCATCTCCACGCAGTGGCGCACGATGCGCTTCTGGAGGTGCGGCACGTCCTCGAGCGGGCACTCGATGCCGAGGTCACCACGGGCCACCATCACCGCGTCGGCCTCGGCCGCGATCTCCTCGAGCGCGGCGACGGCGGGGAGGGTCTCGATCTTCGCGACGAGGTGCGGCCGGTGCGGTGCGACCGCCTCGCGCACCTTCACCAGATCGGACGCCGACCGGACGAACGACACGGCCAGGAAGTCGACCCCCTCGGCGGCCATGATCGCCGCGAGGCGCAGGTCGTCGTCGGTGGGCGTGTGCAACCGCAGGCGTTCGGCCGGGATGTGCACCCCCGGGCGGCCCTGCGTGGTGCCACCGGTGAGGATCCGGGTGACCACCTCGTGGTCGCCGACCTCCTCCACGCGCAGCGAGATGGCGCCGTCGCCGATCACCACCCGGTCGCCGATGCTCAGGTCGTCGATCAGCGTGGCGTAGTCGACCTGGAAGCACGTGCCGTCGCTCGCGCCCTCGCCGGCCTTGAGCCGCAGGGTCTCGCCGGCCACGAGCCGGACGCCCTCGTCGGGCAGCTGCCCGGCGCGCACCTTCGGTCCCGGCAGGTCCGCGAGGACCCCGACCACGCGACCGACCCGGTCGGCGGACGCCCGGACCGCGTGCAAGCGCAGCACGTGGTCCTCCACCTTCCCGTGCGAGAGGTTGAGCCGGACGACGTCGACACCGGCGACGATCATCGCGTCGAGCACCTCGGGCGACTCGCTCGCGGGTCCGAGTGTCGCGACGATCTTCGTCCGCGAGTCCTTCGTCCGCGAGTCCTTCGTCCGCGAGTCCGTGGTGCGCGAGCCCGTGGTGCGCGAGTCCGTGGTCCGGGAATCCATGGCGACATTCAAGCCTGCCCGCCGACCGCGCCGCGGCGATGTCGGCCGGAACACGATCTCGATCCGTGGCGGCGCCCATCTCCGACAGCGGCACGCCCGACGGATCGCGTGTCGGTCCCCGCGTCGGCGACGGTCCACCGGTCTCGACACCGCCACCTCGCGTCCGGCCTGCTAATCAAGGGCCCCATGGAGTTGCTGCTCATCCGCCATGCCCTGCCGATCCGGCGCGAACTCGAGGAAGGGGTGGCGGACCCCGAGCTCTCGGAGGCGGGTCACCAGCAGGCGCGGCACCTCGCCGAGTACCTCGCCAGCGAGACCCTCGACGCCGTCTACGCGAGCCCGCTGCGGCGCGCCCAGCAGACCGCCGCGCCGCTCGCGGCGTCGCAGGGCCGCGAGATCGTGCTGGTCGACGGTGTCGCCGAGTGGGACCGCAACTCCAACGAGTACGTGCCGGTGGAGGAGCTGAAGGCCGCCAACGACCCGCGCTGGCAGTCGATGCTGAAGGGCGAGTGGAACGTCCACGAGGAGACCCCCGAGGAGTTCCGCGGTCGCGTGGTCGACAGCGTGGAGGACCTGATCGCCAAGCACTCGGGCGACAAGATCGCGATCGTGTGCCACGGCGGCGTGATCAACGGCTACCTCACCCACATCCTCGGGCTCGACACCGCGGCGAACGGCTTCCAGCAGGGGTTCTTCTACCCCAACTACACCTCCATCCACCGTGTCGCCGCGGCGCGCAGCGGGGAGCGGTCGGTCGTCACGATCAACGAGACGTCGTTCCTGCGCAACACCGGCCTGCCGATGGGTCTGTTCCAGAAGGGCTGAGTCGCACATGGGCACCCTCGACGACCTGATCGGCTACCTCGACGATTCACGGTCGCCGTGGCACGCGGCGGGCTCCACCGCTGCGGCGTTGCTCACCGCCGGATTCGAGCCGCTCGCGCTCGGCGACGACTGGACGGAGCTCCCGGCGGCCGGGTTCGTCGCGTCGGGTGCCTCGGTGGTGGCGTTCCGCACGGCAGGTGTCGACGGTGCCGGAGCGGCGCCGTTCCGCATCGTCGGCGCCCACACCGACTCGCCGTGCCTGCGCATCAAGCCGCGACCCGACGTCGGCCAGCTCGGCTGGAAGCAGCTCGCCGTCGAGGTGTACGGCGGGGTGCTGCTCAACTCGTGGCTCGACCGCGACCTCGGCATCGCCGGCCGGGTCGTGCTGCGCGACGGCTCGGTCGCCGACGTCACCATCGACGACGCCGTCTGCCGCATCCCGCAGCTCGCCATCCACCTCGATCGCGACGTGAACGACAAGGGCCTCGTGCTCGACAAGCAGCAGCACCTGACCCCCGTGTGGGGATCGGGCACCGCGCGCCAGGGCGAGTTCCGCGAGTGGTTGGCCGCGCAGATCGAGGTGGCCGCAGGTGACGTGGCCTGGTGGGAGCTGTGCCTGTTCGACCGCACACCCGCCTCCGTGCTCGGCGCCGATTCGTCGTTGCTGGCGGCCGGCCGGCTCGACAACCAGTTGTCGTGCTGGGCGGCCACCGACGCGATCGCCACCAGCGCTGCCGCCGCCGACCACCATCAGGTGATCGCGCTGTTCGACCACGAGGAGGTCGGCAGCGAGAGCACCACCGGTGCGGCCGGTCCGCTGCTCGAGCAGGTGCTCGAGCGGATGTCGCTCGCGCGGGGCGCGAGCCGCTCGGCGCACCTGGCGGCGCTCGCCCGCTCGGCGTGCCTGTCGGCCGACAACGCGCACGCCGTGCACCCCAACTACCCCGAGCGTCACGAACCGGGTCACCGCCCGATCGTGAACCAGGGCCCGGCGCTGAAGATCAACTCGAACCAGCGCTACGCCACCAGCGCCGGCACCGCTGCGTCGTTCCAGCGGGCGTGCGAGGCGGCGGGCGTGCCGTGGCAGGTGTTCGTGAGCCGCAACAACATGCCGTGCGGCTCGACGATCGGCCCGATCACCGCCACTCGCCTCGGCATCGACACGGTCGACGTCGGCATCCCGCAGCTCTCGATGCACTCGGCCCGCGAGCTGTGCGGGGTGGACGACCCGATCCACCTCGCCGCAGCCGCGACCGCCTGGCTCGCCGGCGCCTGACGGGCTCCTTGCGACGGGCGCAATTCACCGTCCACTTCGTGCGGGTCGAGCCCCCGTCGTCAGACGTCCGGTGCGCTCGCAGGCGCCACGCGCCCCCGACGCACCAGACGTCGCCGGAACGAGTCGACGAATTGGTCGTGGTCAGTCTCCGACGAGGGTCGAACGATGCTCTTCGAGGTAGGCGACGTCGTGAAGGTAGAGCGTGTCGTGCCCATCTCGGAGGTGCTGTCGAAACGCAGTGTGCCCGCGAGCTGCAAGGTCCCGCATGTTGTCGACCATGGCGAGAAGACGCAGGCGAGCGTTGTCGATGACAGATCCGAGATCGCTGGTGCCGTATGCAGCGCAGAACTCCCGGAGTCGACGCGTCTGGGACTGGAGCGTCCCGAAGCCATCCGGGTTCGACGGGGCGACAAGTGGCACCCACCGGTACGCGGCCGAGCCCACGTCCCACAGTCGGTGGGCTGGATGCGCTGTGTCGAAGTCGAAGACCCCGGTCACTTGGCCGTCAACGACAACACAGTTGTACGGCGCGAAATCACCGTGCACGACGATGTCAGCAGGCTCGACAGGAGGAAGCCACCACTCCGCCCTACGCGGGATGTCGAACGTCGCGAGCGCGTCGTGAAGCCGGCGGAGGAAGCCTGCAGCCGAGCGCATGGTCTCGTCGGACCTGAAGGTCGGCGGGAGCGGAGAGTGGCCGACCTCGCCTTGCAAGGAGCTCACTGTCTCGGTCTGGCGCTCGATGTCCGTGGCGATCAACCTCGGAACTCCGACGAAACCGACCCGTTCGAGATGCACGAGCACCTGGTGGACCGCTTGGGAAGAGGGGCCCATCGGACGTACGACGGTTCCGCCGACACGAGAGACGCGATGCACGCCTCCCGTGAATTCCTCGCGCTGGTCGGGCCCGGTGTTCACTCGATTGATCCTCGCAGCACGCGTCAGCGGAAGCGAGCGACCCGATCGCGTCCGCGCCGTCGCGGACTTCCCGCTGGAAATCGGCAGGTCCTCCTCCCATCTGCAGATGAATGGTCGGTCGACGACGACAGCGCACGGTCGTCGTCCAGGGTCGAGGGTTCCATTTCCCGCGGGAAACCGTCGAGGCCCACGGTCGGTTGGCCGGGGTCGGTGTGTCACACCCGTTGGTCATGATCAGTGGATGGAGCTCTCGGAGATCGCGACGGAACAGTTGGAAGCCGAGCTGGTGGCGCACGCGGCGTGGGAATCACGAGGCCTCGCCCGATTCCTGGACCTGCTCGTGGAGTACGACCGGCGGCAGGCGTGGGGATCGTGGGGGTGCGTGTCGGTGCAGCACTGGTTGTCGTGGAAGTGCGGCCTCGCCACCGTCGCCGCGTCGGAACGGCTGCGCGTCGCGAAGGCGGTGCAGGAGCTGCCGTTGATCAAGCAGGCGTTCTGGGACGGTCACCTGTCGTACTCGAAGGTCCGTGAACTCACCCGTGTCGCCACCCCCGACACCGAGCAGCGCTGGTGCGAGGTCGCCCCCCACCTCACCGCCGGACAGCTCGCGAAACTCGTCGCCGCCGGCCGTCGAGCCACCCGCCGCGAGGACGCCCGTCAGATCACGGAACGCAGCTTCCGGTGGGCGACCAACGACGACGGTGGGATCACGCTCACCGTGCAACTCCCCGCCGACATCGGCGCCGGCATCGTCGCCGCGGTCCGGGAAGCATCGACGATCGAACGTGGGAAGCCGATGTCACAGTCACAGGCCGATGCGTTCGTCGAGCTCGTCCTCGGCCGGAGCGAGGTCACGGTCGAGGTGATCGCACACGTGTCCGAGGACGGGCACGCAATCCTGGACAACGGCAACCCGATCTCCGAAGAGCTCGCCGAATGCCTCGCCTGCGACGGCGCGGTCACCACCGTGATCGACACCCCGGACGGGCCGATCGAACGCGACCGCAAGAAAGCCCCGTCGAAACGGCAACGCAACTTCCTGCAACGCCGCCACCCGACCTGTCAGTTCCCCGGCTGCCACCACGCCGGCAAGTTCGACGCCCACCACGTCATCGAACGATCCAAGGGCGGACGCACCAAGCTGAACAACC
>WLDE01000106.1 GCA_009704985.1 Actinomycetota bacterium
CGGGCCGTGAGCGACTCGAGCGACGCGGCCAGCTCGTCGAGGAGGGCGTCGTCCACCTGGTGGCCGATCAGCCCATGGCCGAGGTCGCGCACGGCCCGGCCCGCCCGGGCGCGACGGTCGAGGTGCGCCGGGTCGGGGGGCGCCGGGACGGGAGCGGTCGGCTGATCGGGCATCGGCCGGATGCTACGGGTGGGTCCGATCGTCGGACGACCCGTCCGCGCCTGGCCCGAGGCCGGTGGCGACGGGTGGTGGGAACGATCTCCACACGGCCGGCCGGCGCCGTGCGCGGTGCAACCCGACCGGTCAGCTGCGAGACTGGACGCCCCGTGACGACCGTGATCGATCCCCGCGCGCGCTCGGGCGACCCGACGCATCCGAGCCTCCGACCGGCTCGGCGCGGCGCGCCCATGGGCTACCAGCCCAGCCTCGACGGCGTCCGGGCGATCTCGGTGGTCGCCGTGCTGCTCTACCACGCCGGCTTCTCGTGGCTGCACGGCGGGTTCCTCGGCGTCGAGGTGTTCTTCGTGGTGTCGGGCTTCCTCATCACGTCGCTGCTGCTCGACGAGCGCGAGCGGCACGGACGTGTGTCGCTCGGTCAGTTCTGGATCCGCCGCGCCCGTCGGCTGCTGCCGGCGCTCGTGCTCGTGCTCGTCGCGGTGGGGGTGTACGCGGCGTTGTGGGGCAGTGCGCAGATGCAGTCCGACCTGCGTCGCGACTACCCGTGGTCGATCCTCTACGCGGCCAACTGGGGTCAGATCGTCGGTGGGGCGCAGTACTTCGGCAACCTGTCGCCGCTGCGCCACCTGTGGAGCCTGGCGGTGGAGGAGCAGTGGTACGTCGTGTGGCCGCTGCTGTTCCTCGGTCTCGCCGCGCTGGCGCGCAGCCTTCGTGTGCGTGCGGCGATCGTCGGCGCCGCAGCCCTCGGTGTGATCGTCCTCACGTGGTGGTTGGCCCGCGCGCCGCAGCTCACCGACGACCGGGTGAACCTGCTGTACCTGTCGACGTTCACCCGGGCGAGCGGTCTGCTGCTCGGCGCCGCCGCCGCGTTCGTGTGGCGGCCCTGGCGCTCCGCACGCCCGCAGCCGTCCGCTCGCGCCGGTCTCGACCCTGATGCGGGCGGTGCGGCGCCGCTCCCACCGGTCGGCCCGACGCGTGTCGGGTGGGCCGTCGATCTCGCCGCCGTCGTGGCCGTGGCGGTGCTCCTGTGGTCGTTCGTCGCCGCGACGCTCACCGATCGGGCGCTGTACCGCTGGCAGCTCCCGGTGGTGTCGGTGGCGTCGCTCGTGCTCGTGCTCGCCGTGGTGCACCCGTCGTCCCGACTCGCCCGACCGGTGTTCGCGCTGCGTCCGCTCGTCGAGATCGGCAAGCGCTCGTACGGGCTGTACCTGTGGAGTTGGCCGGTGTCGGTCGTGTGCGAGGCGTACGCCGGCGAGTGGGCGCCGTTCGTGCTCGCGATGGCGATCACGGTGGTGCTGTCCGAGCTGTCGTACCGCTTCGTGGAGACGCCGATCCGCCACGGGGCGCTCGGTCGTTGGTTCGCCGGGGTGCGGTCGACGCACTGGCGCACCACCACGCTCGCGGGGGGCGTGGCCGTGGCCGCGCTGGTGGTGCCGCTCGGTGCGTTCTTCGCATCGGCCGAGCACGTCGACCCGGCCGCCGGCGGCGCCGACGCAGTGTTCGTCCTCGACACTGCGGCGCTCGCCGACACCGGCCTGGCGGCGGGTGCGGCGCCGGCGTCGAGCACGCCGGTGACGTCCGCGACCGGGCCCGTCGCCACGCAGGCGACGCCGCCGCCGAGCCCGGCGCCCGAGCCGCTGCTCGGCTCGGCGATCGGTTCGTCGACCGATCCGGCGGTCGCCTCGACGGTGGCCGAGACCGTCCCGGTGTCGTCCGCGCCGCCCGTCACGGCGCCGGTGCTTCCACGGCGGGTGGTGGTCGTGGGTGACTCGATGGCGAACTCGCTCGCGATCAACCTGCCCGACGGCATCGAGTCGGCGTTCGGCATCGCGAACGGGTCCGTCGAGGGGTGCAGCGTCTACACGGACGGCAACGTGCGCTCGGCCCGGAGCTTCTCGCGGTCGTTCGTCAACTGCGAGGGCTGGACCGACCGCTGGGCGCGGGCAGCTCGCGAGTCCGAGGCCGAGCTGGCGCTGGTGGTGCTCGGCGCGTGGGACGTGTTCGACGTGGAGGTGGACGGCACGCTGGTGCCCTTCGCCTCACCGGAGGGCGACGCCCGCTTCCTGACCGGTCTGCAGCAGGGCATCGATGCGCTGGTGGCCGAGGGCGTGCACGTGGGCCTGCTCGAGATCGCGTGCATGCGCCCGCAGGACGTGAAGGGTGCGGGCGTGCCGGCGCTGCCCGAGCGCGGCGACGACGCACGGGTGGCCCACCTGAACGACCTGATGCGCGAACTCGCGGCGCAGCAGCCCGAGCACGTCACGTTCGTGCCGGGCCCCGTGCAGTGGTGCACGGACGAGGCGGTGTCGAGCGACCTCGGCTACCGCTGGGACGGTGTGCACGTGTACAAGCCCGGCGCGAACCTGATCTACACCACGATCGCGCCGACGCTGCTGCGGATCCCGCTGCCGCCGCGCTGACCGAGCGGCCGGTGTGCGGTCGCCCGCCCGCTCAGTCGCGGGCGTCGGCGGTGCAGGCGGCGCCGTCGCACACGTCGATCAGCGTGTCGTCGAACAGGAACGCGGCCTTCTGCCGTCGCACGTCGGCGTCGGCGCGCGGGTCCTCGTGCGAGTCGCGGCTGGTGCGCGGCGGCACGTTGTCGAACGGGATCGGGTCGCTGCCCGAGTCCCAGATCACGAGGCCCGACCCGTCGCTCGGGTACTCGATCGCGTCGAGCCCCCATCCCGGTACGACCTCACCGCTGCGACCCTCGGCCGTGACGGGCCGGTGGATCGGGACGCCCATCGTGCGAGCCGCCACCATCGCCGACAGCTCGGTGACCTGCCAGTCGCCGAACGCGACGTGCAGCAACAGCTCCTTGGCCGGCGTGCCGGGGTACGGGTCGTCCACCACGTGGTGCACGTAGCCGGCACCCTCGCCGCGGTCCCACAGCATCTGGACGAGGGCGATGATCAGTACCCGGTCGAGATCGTTCGGGTAGGCGGGCTGCATGATCGTCGCGTAGGTGTCGAAGTCGACCGACCGCTCCAGCAGCATGCTGTAGTTCATGCCCGTCACGCCGAGCACGGCGCGCTCGATGTCGGGCGACACCGCGGCGAGCATCTGGCCCATGATCCCGCCCTGGCTGTTGCCGTCGTAGTCGAGGTGGGCGGTGTCGACGAGCGGCGAGCCGTCGTCGGCCTGGAAGGCCGGGTCGCTCGCGAGGCCGTCGTCGGCGGTCATCAACCGGCCGAGCACGATCTGGTTCAGAACGCCCTGCTGCAGCCGGTCGGCCATGGTGGGGAAGTTGGAGAACTCGGTGAGCGTGGCCACGGCGTTGCCGATGTCGTCCTCGCTCATCCCCGCCCACTTCGTGGCGCAGAACACCACGTTGTGCTCGTTCGCGAAGGCGCGCACGTTGCCGGCACCGATCTCGCGCTCGGAACCGAGGAGGCCGTGCCCGTACTGCACGAGGTGCGCCGGCTCGCCGCCGGCGAGGGTGGCGTCGGAGATGTTGCACACGAACGGCGCCTCGAGCGTGCCGTTCTGCTGCGGCAGCTCGTCGCCGGTGGCGACCACGCCGTCGCCGTAGGAGAAGCGGTTGCCGGGGCCGCCGTCACCGGTGAGGAAGTTGGGCACGGTGTACGTGCCGACCACCTGGCGGGCGATGCCGCTGCCCTCCTCGCCGGGCGTGACCGACGTGATCGTGAACGGCGGCGCGGCGTCGCCGAGCTCGGCGAGGGCGGTGTCGCGGATGTGCAGCATCCGGCCTGCGATGTCCTCCGCGGTCGCGACCGTGAAGTCCCATGCGAGCACGAGCGAGTCGCGCTCGACGCCCGCTGCGGCGAGTGCGTCGAACGTGGCCTCCATGGCGTCGCGGCGGTCCTCGATCGCGGCGATGTCGGTGGTGCGGCGATCGCGGTACGCGACGAACACGGGCTCCGCCTCGATCGGGTCGCCCGACGCGGTGACGAGGTCGCGCAGGCCCAGCGCGTAGGTGACACCCTCGGTGAGCGACACGGCGGGGCGGATCATCAGCAGCCGGTCGTCGTCGGAGTCGGCGGAGGCGTCGAGCTCGGCCCACAGCGGCACGCGGTCGCCGGTGGCGGTGTCGATGAGCACGATCGGAGCGTCGTCGGCGAGCGACGCCTCGAGGTCGGTCCAGGGCGGCAGGATCGCCGGGTCCACGTCGGGCAGGTGGACGAGGATCGGCGTGCTCGGGCTGAACCCGTCGTTGCGGTTCCACTCGGTCGGGTCGATCGGCACGCCGTCGACGTTGGCCGGCATGCCCCCGGCGGGCAAGGCGACGCGACCGTCGCGCCGGTATCCGTTGGAGGGGAACGGCAGCAGGCAGTGCCGCGTGTCGAGCGGGTCGCAGCCCTCGGGCGCCAGCGAGAGCGCGGCGTCGATCGCGTTCATCAGCGCCGAGTCGGCGGGCCGGTCCGGTGGTGCCGTCGAGGGCGTCGGCGATTCCGTGGTCGCGGTGGCGGTGCCGTCCGGTGCGTCGGTGCCCGGCGCCGCCTCCGTGGTGGCGGGCGCCGCGGTGGTGGGGGAGGCGTCGTCGTCACCGCCGCTGCACGCACCGGCGAGGAGCGCGCCCGCGACCAGGACGGGCATCACGCGTCGACGATCTGACCGCGTGCCGGACCGGGTTGCCGGTCCCGTCACCGGTCGCGTTCCCGGCGTTCCCGGCCGCGCTCCCGACCGATGTGCTGCTCCGTACCCCACGGGTCCCCCTCCCGACGTGCGACGACCTCACTCTGTCATCCGTGACGCGCGTCGCAGCGGACGGACGGTCACCAGTTGCACACCGTTGTTACCCGGGGGTAACTTACAGCCATGGCCGATTTCTCGCTCAACGAAGACCAGGTCCAGATCCAGAAGTGGATCCACGGGTTCGCCGAGGACGTGATCCGTCCCGCTGCCCACGAATGGGACGAGCGCGAGGAGTTCCCGTACCCGATCGTCGAGGAGGCCGCGAAGATCGGTCTCTACGGCTGGGAGTTCCTGATGAACGCCTTCGCCGACCCGACCGCGCTCACCCTGCCCGTCGCGGTGGAGGAGCTGTTCTGGGGCGATGCCGGCATCGGCATGGCGATCATGGGCTCGGCCCTCGCCGCCGCCGGCATCAGCGGCAACGGCACGCCCGAGCAGGTGATGGAGTGGGTCCCGCAGTGCTACGGCGACGCCAGCAAGGTGCAACTCGGCGCGTTCTGCGTGAGCGAGCCCGATGCCGGCAGCGACGTGAGCAATCTGCGCACCCGCGCCGTGTACGACGAGGCCAACGACGAGTGGGTGCTGAACGGCACGAAGGCGTGGATCACCAACGGCGGCATCGCCGACGTCCACGTGGTCGTCGCCGCCGTCGACCCCGAGCTGAAGGGCCGCGGTCAGGCGAGCTTCGTCGTGCCGCCCGGCACCAAGGGCCTCAGCCAGGGGCAGAAGTACCTCAAGCACGGCATCCGTGCGAGCCACACGGCCGAGGTCGTCCTCGACGACGTGCGCATCCCCGGCCGCTGCCTGCTCGGTGGCAAGGAGAAGCTCGACGCCAAGCTCGCCCGTGCTCGTGAGATGGGCCACAGCGGCGAGAAGCAGCCGGCGATGGCGACCTTCGAGGCCACCCGCCCGACCGTGGGTGCGCAGGCGCTCGGTATCGCTCGTGCGGCGTACGAGTACGCGCTCGACTACGCGAAGGAGCGCAAGGCGTTCGGCAAGCCGATCGTCATGCACCAGGCGATCGCGTTCAAGCTCGCGAACATGGCGACCGAGATCGACGCCGCCCGCCTGCTCATCTGGCGCGCCGCGTGGCTGAGCCGCAACGGTGGCTTCACCAACGGTGAGGGCTCGATGAGCAAGTACAAGGCGAGCGAGGTCGCCGTGCGCGTGACCGAGGACGCCATCCAGATCCTCGGCGGCTACGGCTACACCCGTGAGTACCCGGTCGAGCGCTGGCACCGCGACGCGAAGATCCACACGATCTTCGAGGGCACGAGCGAGATCCAGCAGCTCGTCATCGCTCGGGCCATCAGTGGAATGCGCATCGAGTAGCAATCTACCAGGGCTTTCGCGCCGACTGGGTGTGTGCCTGTGGCCTCCCCAGCGCCGCTGCGAGAGGGCTCGAGGAGGGCGGAGAGTCGGATTCCTGGCTCCATTCCTGGCTCCATTCCTGGCTCCATTCCTGGATGCGGCGGCGCGGCGGGAGATCGGGCGCGGTTTTATCGTGGGTTGACACTCGGCCTCTATGGGCGCGGGTCGGCAATGTTGTACAACATGGTGGACAACATTGGGGCTCGGGGGTACCATCACGTTCATGGCACTGGTGACACCGCACATCATGGGAACCGCCGAGACCCGCAAGAAGTTGCCGGCGATCCTCGACGAGTTCCGCAAGCACGGAGCCGAGGCCGAGCCGGTGTACATCGGCTCGTACCGCCATGCGGATGCGCTGCTGATTCCCGCAGCACTCGCCGCAAAGATCGCACCACTGCTCGAAGACGTGATGATCGCCGAGCGAGCCAAGGCTCGTCTGGCCGAATCGTTCACCCCAGTTTCCGGCGACGAGCTCGTTGCTCGTCTGGGCCTCGACGAGGCTGACATCTCAGCTGAGACCGCCGCACTGTTGGCAGAGCTGAACATCACCGCGTGAGCGCGCCGGCTGGCCGCAAGTGGCGGGCCCATCCGGCGGTCGAAAAGGACATCGAGCGACTCGGCGAGGACGATCCCAGGTTGAAGGTCCGCGCCGTCGCTCTCCTGGACCTCCTCGCTGATGGCAAGGTCGCCGGCGAGGAGTTGAAGGACATGGCGTTCTACGGCGACCTCTCGGACTGCTTCAAGTTCTACTTCGGCATCACCGGCGGCGCGATCACGCACCGGATCGTGTACCGAACGCTGGCGGACGGTGGAATCGAAATCGTCGAGGCGATCGCAGTCGAGGAACGCGAGGAGGGGTACGTCTACCTCTTGGCTTCTCACCGTCTGGGGCGACTGCCTGACACCGCCAAGAAGGCCTTCAACCGGGCACATCAGAAGGTGATCGCGAGGCGGGGCGCCATTCGCAAGGCGTTCCGTCAGCGTCCTACAAAATGATGTAGGTGATGTGGGGTCGCCGCCTCAGGTGGCGCTTGGCGGTCGCGGGGTCGTGGTGCTCGACCGCGCAGGTATGCGATCTCGGCGCCGATCAATGCACGAGGAGAGCTCAGACCCAACCGAGCCAGTGAGCGATGCCAGCCCCGAGCACAGTGACGATGAGGCCCGTCACAATGGTTGCCGCCCACTTGCCGGCTTTCGACAGCGAGCGGAATGTCGGGAATGGGATGAACACGCCGCGCCGTGCATGGGCCGGCGGGTCGTCACGAAGATCCTGGAGTCTGCCTATCGCTCTGTTCGTCATTTGGTCGAGCATCGACGGAGGGAACCAAGTGTCCTGTTCGAGGATCTGATGCCAGACGAGCGCTGGATTCACGGGCTCCCTGTGCCAAGTGCCGGCTCGCTTGAAATCGAGCGCAACCCCTGCTGCGTCGAATGCCCGCGCGGCCGGCATCGAGAGCATGTCTGCCTTCGCCTTCGCAGCTGTCCACTCTGTCGCACGTCCGGGCTTTGGCGCGCCGAGCGACACGCCGAAACCCTCGATGCTCTTGCCGGTCAGCGTCTCTTGGAGAACTTCGCCGACGGCAGCATGGAAGTCCAGAAGTGCCTTGATGCGGCGTTCGGCCTCCTCGCGCTTCACCCTTGCAGAGTAGTAGTGACCGATCGATCTCTAGTCCGGGTGCAACACCGGAGTGCATCGGTCCGCTATGCCCCGCGAACCGCGCGAGCATCAGGCGCGTGACTGGGAGCCTCGAACCTCTTCCGCAACCCCGTTGGCAGGATCACGCCCAAACAGCGACCTCCGCTGCCGTTTCGGCGGTTCCATTCATCGGGGGGCCGGCTCAGGTGCTCTTCGAGGCAGTGCTCGCCCCTGCGGTAGAACGCCGCCGGCTGAAGTGGTTACAGGACCTCGCCGATCTCGTGAATGAACTTGTGGATCGGTTCGAGGGCTTCGACCCCGTGGACCTGGAGAGCAATGAGGGCTTCATCAGCGGGGTGATCGCTGCCTCGAACATCGCGCTCGGAACACACCTCGAGGAGAAGCTCGAGATGCTGAAGAACGTCCTCGCGCGGCTGGCCCTTGGCGAGTCCAAGGGCGACTTCCTCGACAAGCAGATGTTCCGGTGGATTGACGAACTCTCTCCGGAGCACTTCATCGTGCTCGAGTACCTACGGGATCCGCGGGCGTGGTTCGCTGCGCACGACAAACCCGTGCCGAACCTCATGATGGGTTCGCCGCTCTCGATGCTCGAGTCTGCAGGCATCGGCGTGCCCATGGGCGTAGTCGCTCTCGTGCTTCACGACCTTGGATCGCGCAATCTCGCTCAGGGCGACATCGGTGGGGTGATGTCGCTGGACGGCATGTTGTCGTCCCGAATTCATCCGCTCGGTGCTGAGCTTCTCGCGTTCGTCCGACGCGTGTAGTCCTCTGTGCCGTGTCAGGGCACCGATCCTCAGAGGCTGAGTTTCCGCAGCGGCGATTGGTCCCAGCGCTCCACTTCGTCGACGTAGCGGCGGGCCATCTCGAGGGACTTGTGTCCGGTGACGTCGGCGATGGAGCGGATGTCTGCGCCGGCGTGTGCGAGCTCGGTGGCGACACCGCGCTTGCCGGAGTGCGAGGAGAAGTCAGCGATCTCGTCCTCTTTCATCCCAGCGAGCAAGAGGGCTTGACGGAGGATGCGCGTAATCGTGGTGGCAGGGAGCGGAGAGGCCGGCTGAACGTTGCCGGACTCGTCGAGCTCGGAGACGGTGAGCACGTCGTGGCGATCGATGGCGACGCAGACGGGGGTGCGCGGGTCGGCGTTGGCTTCTTTGAGCACAGCGAGCCACGACTCCATCGCTCGCACTGGGTCAGTCGCTGGCGCGTGGCCACGGGGACAGACCTTCTCCTTCCCGACGCCTTCTTGGTCTGTCTTCGAGCGGCGGATGGAGAGTGTCATACCACGCTGGTCGATCCTGACGTCTCGGATGCGGAGGTTCGCGAGCTCGTCCGAGCGCAGACCGAACGCCCACAGAGTGAGGAGCAGGGCGTGGTCTCTGAGTCGAGAGGGACGTCGGCGCGCGATCGCTTCCGCAAGTACGTCGTGCTGCTTCTCGCTGAACACTCCGTCTGTCGGCCATGCGACGTTCTGCACAGAGGCGTGACGCTTCAGGATTGTCTGCACGCTCTGGCGGGCGATGGCGCGGTGGTCGATCTCGTCAGTCGGAGTGATGCGAGTGAGGAGTGGCCCTGGCCATCCGCCGCGGACGTCGAGCCATTCAGCGATCGCTCGAACCGGACAGTGCTCCGCAGCGCGCTTCAGGGTGACCTCGAGGTCTTCTCGACGGATCACGCACTTGCTGCGCGTGAGCTCGACGACGTTGGCGAGATCCAGAGACGCGATCGTTCCGTACCCGAGACCGGAGCGTCGCAACGCGAGGAGCGCTGCGTCTCGGTGCTGGGCCTTGGTGTGCGCAAGCAGCGCGTCTCCGATACGACGGAGGTGGTCGAGACGAAGAGGGGTCGCTTGGCGACGTGGGGCGACTCCGATGGTGCGCCGCAGGCCGCGCAGGAGTCGGTCAAGGGTGATGGAGCTCGGTTGCGCCACACCGTTCGTCGAGTGCACCCAACCGATCGCGCAGACGGCCTGATTCAGCGTCGAGTACGCGGGCGGCTCGGGCTCTTCGGACCAGTGCGTGAGATACAGCGCGATGAGCTCTGGCTGGATCGGGAGTGCGACTGGGATGCTGCGGGTCTCACACCATGCGACGAAGCGCTGCCACTGCTGTTGGTACCGCGCGATGGTGTTCGGGGAGTGGGCGTGAAGCTGTAGCTGGCCGGCGCGGTCTGCGAGCTTCTGGAGCTCGGAGAGCACGTCTGGCGGGAGAGCGGGCGCGTTGGGTTGGGCCGGCACGAGCGACATGCGAGTAGTGAAACACGATGCTCGCTGTCTGTCAAGGCTGAATGCTACGAATTGCGATTCGGTGCGACCAGCATTGACACACAGGCAAGAAGACGCCTTTGAGTCCGGTGGCCTGATTCGTGGCGTGTGGCGTCTTACGGGACCGACCGAACCGTGGACGTACATGCAGCAAATGCCGCCCTCCTCACCTCCTCCAGGGTGGTACCGAGACGTCAACGATTCTCGTGCTGAGCGCTGGTGGGATGGGAACTCATGGACCCCGCACGTCCGTCAGTCGATAACGAAGACGCGTGCCCCAGGTTTCGCGATCTCTGGGCTGGTCCCAACGTTGCTCGTGCTGACCATCCTCGTAGGAGGGTTGGCGGCCTTGGCCGCAGTGGCGGTACGTGACGGAAGCATAAAGCCCGCTCGGACTTCCTCGCCGTCAACTACACAGCAGTCCGGGACGCCTGGCACTGTTCAGACGCTCACGGACCCCTGCCGGCTTCTCGCCGAAGTTGGCGTATCGGGTTACCGCATTGGAGGTGTCGGTAAGGACTCGTTGGACGTCATGGCCGAGTCCGGCGGATCCATCACGCAATGCAGCGCCGAGGCGGAAGGAAACTCGGGAGCAGTCTCGCTGAAGGTCCGCGTCAATGCAGACAGCGCTGCAGCGCTGGCTGTTGTGGCTACCTGGGACCGGGCAATGAACATGGGTGAACCCACGCAGAGTTTCGCAGTGGGCGGCGCTGATGCCTTCAGGTGTGCGGGTGGCGCGGGGGACCAGTGGACCTGTATCACGGCGGTGGGATCGCTCTCGGCCACAGCCACCGGTCCAGGTGCTCTAGGTCTCTTAGGTTCGATGGTTCCATTGCTGGTGGAGCCATAAAGGAAAAGGTCCCTCGTGACCACCACCGTGCCGCGCGATTCAGGCCACAGTTGGAAAGTCCTATGAACTAACGGCTCCCGCAGCTGTCTTGAGAGCATTCCATGACGCAGCTGCGGCGGTGACGCTTTCGCTGGCGAGTACGTAGCCCCACCGCTGTTGGACGTTGGGCGAGGAGTTAACTGCTGTCACCCACGCGACCGCTGCGTCGCGCTTGGCGAGCACGACCGTGGAGTTCATCTCGTCGTCTCGCTTCCCCTCAACGATCCAGTGCGTGCCCTGGTCGTCGATAACGATGAAGTCGGGCTCGTACTCGCGCTGGATGGCACCGATCAGATAAGTGATGCGTAGTGGCACCGAATCGTCGATGCGTACCCAGGCTCTGACCCCTGCCGTGGTTTCGAACAGCGTCGCGAGCCTGAACTCGGTGGAGTAGGCGTCGAAACAGTTGATCTCGTACACGCTGCGGGTCCAGCCCTTGTACGGGTACAGCTTCGTGAACTGCTTCGAGGACGTGATGAGGTGTCGGTCGGCGGGTGGTCTAGCCTCAACGCGTTCGACCGGGTCGGGCCACTTAACCTGGGTCACTTCCTTCACCTCTCGCGCAGGTCTCGAGGTCTGCTGATTGGAGATCCACTGCGCAAGCGCGGAAGTTGCCAGCCGGCCGTGCTCTGCTCGCCACGGGGTGTCTTCGGTGACCTCGGCACCTTGTAGGAACGCGCGGGCTACTGCCGTTGCGGCGTTCGCCTCGCTCACGGTGGCAGCCACGCCGTTTGTCTGCATGAGGCGTGAGGCGAGGTCAGACTCGATGGTGTTGAACGGCAGTCGCGGCTGAGCCGCCATGACGGTCTCTGTCTCGTCGTGGAAGTCGATCGCGACGGTGCCGTCGGACTGTCGCGTCGCGTCGACAGCCTTGCGGTTCAGCGTGGCGCCCTCGTCGTCTGCGAACTGGCGGCCCAAGGCTTCGACGTTCACCAGATTCACGTCACCGAGGGAGAAGGGCTCGCGCTCCCACCTCGTTGTCACTCGCGGCAAGAAGAGCGGGATCTTCACCCCACCGGGCGCGCGCGGGGTGAGCGTCGTGGTCAGCACCTGTGCGGTCTCTGCTGCCTCACCCAATCGCGTGTCAATGGTCGCGAAACCCATGCCAACATGAGTCTGTTCCGACTCGCTGTCGTCGCCGTCGTCATCGCTGCCGAACAGACTCTGCTGGCCTCGGTCTGTCGCTGCTGGTGCCGAACCAGGCAACTCGATCACCACAGATCCACCGGTCTCCGACGTGCTGAGCTGATTGCTGACCTGTGCGACGTCGCCGCCAGCGACGGCAACACCGAACACGGGGTTCGCGACGGCCTTTGCTTCGCTGGCGCGCTCGCCGAGCGTTGCCTCGAGCAGCACGCGAGCGCTCTTCAACAGGTCTGCGAACGAGTGGTGGCTGAGCACCTCGACGGTGTCGAGCATAGGAACACCGGTGCGCTCACCGAATGGGAGGCGCAGTCCTCGGCCGAGGATCTGCTCGGTGAGAAGCTGCGACTCCATCGCACGCACTGCTGCGATGACGTAGATGTTCTTGACGTCCCAGCCTTCCTTCAGCATCGAGACCGAGACCACGGCTCGAACTGGGGAGGAGGAGTCCTCGAGCCGGTCGAGCTGCTCGAGCGTGGAGTCGGGTTCCTCGCTCGTGACGACCAGCACCTTTGCGTCATCGGCGAGCATGTCGGGACCGGCGAGCATGTCACGGATCTCGTTCGCTTCGTCGATGGTCTGAGCCACGACGAACATCACCGGCTGAACGGTCGACTTCTTGGTCTGCTTGCAGTACGCGTCGAGAGCGGACTGCTTCGCGTCCAATAGTGCAAGTCCGTCCGCCATCTGCGTGCGAAGATCCTTCATGCCGTCCTGGCGCGCCACGAGGACAGGGATCTTCACGTACCCGTCTGCGATCGCCTCGGCGAGCGGGTAGCGATACACGACCTTGCTCTCGGTCGACTTGTCCGGGGTGGCCGTCAGACCAATGAGTGCGGTGGGGTGGAGCTCGTCGATTGCCTGCTGGAACTTCCTGGCGTTGCCGGAGTAGTAGACGTGATGCTCGTCCGCGATCACGACAAGGTCGCTGGCGTTCTGCAGGTACTCATACAGCGCGATGCCGAGTGTCTCGTGAGCCCTGTGCGCACGTCTTGCGTCTTTGGTGTCCGGCCGCAGCAGCGACTGGACCGTGAAGACGAACACCTTGAACCGGCTCTCGTCGTCGAGCGCCTGAGCGACCGTGCCTCGCTCGAGATCGTCGAGCGTGACCACCAGTGGGTTGCAGCGGAGGCCTCTCAGGAACTTCGGATGCCCAGGCGTGAGGTTGTTGATGGTCTTGCGCTGGATCGTCGAGCCCGGGGTGATGATCACTACGTTCCGGACGCCGGACTCAGCCAGGTAATCAAGCAGCCCCGCGGCGATGAAGGTCTTGCCCACACCGGTCGCAAGGTCGGCGACCATCTCGGTGCCGTCAAGTGCATCGTCGAGGCGCTGTGCAATCGCGTCGAGCGCGGCGACGTTCGGAGTTCGTAGGTCGAGTGAGTACGCGACGTTCGCGACGAGCTCGGAGTCGTAGGGGATGCTCATGAGACTCCTTTTGCTCGATGACGGACGGAGCGGGTTCTACCGGTTAGCAGGTCTCGAGGGGCCTTCTTCACGCGGGACCCCTTCGACTGCTCGGCGACGAACTCCTCCACACCTGGGAGCACGACTTTGGCCACGATCGTGACCCGCTCACGTTCGGAGAGAGCGGCGATGATCTCGCGCGCTTCCTCGAGGCCGACCGCGCCATCGAGCACCGCAAGGCGCATGCGACCACGTACACCGCAAAAGGG
Organism: Actinomycetota bacterium; assembly: GCA_009704985.1. Lineage (GTDB taxonomy): Bacteria > Actinomycetota > Acidimicrobiia > Acidimicrobiales > Ilumatobacteraceae > VFMC01. The sequence goes on from WLDE01000106.1 coordinate 13,833, forward strand.
CGCGTGCTTCTTGGTCTGCCACTCGAACCCGAGTTGCCCAGCGACCGCTCGTGCGAACCGGCCGTTCGTGGCCCAGTCAGCCAACATCACGCCGAGTGGAGTGAGCTCGTACATCGATGGTGCGACTGTGACCTGGCGGAATCCTCCTCCACCAACCCAGCCGGTAGAGGCAGTGATGCCGCCCGGGTCCTTTCCATCCGCGACCAACTTCAGCCTTGCGGCCGTGAACGTCGCAACGGTCTCAGGCAGGATCTCCGCAGTCACCCAGCGCCGGCCCATCTTGTGAGCTACTGCTGCGGTAGTGCCTGAACCGCCGAAGCAGTCGAGAACGACGTCGCCCGGGTGCGACCCGACGTGAATCACACGCTCCAGCAGTTCCTCCGGCTTCGGAGTGGCGAACGCATGACCATCGCGGAACAGACTGCGGATCTGGTTCTTGCCCCTCAGAGAGCCCCCGACATCCTCGGCCAGCCACAGGGTCTCTGGTACTCGCCCGTTGTCCGCCAGGTGCTTCTTCCGACAGAGCCCCGTCGGGTGGTGGGCTTTCAGGCGTGATGCCTGGTGTGGTTCAGCCGCCGGTGGTGATGCCGGTGGTTGAGGTGGTGTCAGTGTCGCGCGTGGTGTCGAGTTCTGCCAGTGAGGTGTCGGTGAGGTA
>WLDE01000107.1 GCA_009704985.1 Actinomycetota bacterium
CGGCTACGGCCGGGACCTCGATAGCTGAGGTCGAGCGCAGCGCCGAACGAGTGCGTGGAGCGGACACCGGGTGCGCCGCGCTGGTCGCGGACCTTGTAGATCCCGAGGTTGGCGACGCCGGGGAACGCTGCGCGGAGTCCGTCGAGCAACGACACGAGCGCCGGACTCGCACGGTTGAAACGTGCCAGGTCCGATGCGGGGCGACGCGCCCAATCGGTGAAGAGGGTGGTGTTGATGGTCACGTCGTGCTCGCAGCCCGGTAGCTGAAACTGACCTGGATCTCATCATTGACGGCGACGGCAAAACTCGGGTTGACGCCGACGAACCCGCCGACGTTGTTGACACGCATGGAGAGAGTGCCAGACGAGTTCATCAGCAGCGCGCCCTGGTAGTAGGTGGTGCCAACGTCGTGATACAGAAACGTGCCGATCAGGTGCCCGCCACGAGCGCCCGAAACGACAGGCAGCCCAAACGTGTCGATTTCGATGGCGAAACCGGCAGCGCTGGTGATCGTGCCGACCGTGAGCGAACCACCGCCAACAATGTCCCGGCCGACGCGCCGCCACTCGCACTCGGTCTCCGTGCAAGACGCGATGCCGTTCTGACGCACATCCGCCGTCCATGTGTTCCACGCGCCGTAGTTGGCGCCGATGACGGTGGTCGTGCCGTTACCGATCCGCAGCGTGTCGTCGGCCGTGTTGACGGAGAGCATCCCGTCCGTCGTGCCGTCCGCGGCTCCCGAATACGGGACGATGTGATCGCGCAGACTGTTCGCCCACGCGCTCGTGATCACTGAACCCGACGTGCGGGTGAACGTCGATCGAGCAGCCATTCAGACCTCCACGTCACTCATGAACTCCAACGGCCACGGCTCACTCACCGGGTCGTGGCCGAGCTCCACCGTGTCCACACCCGTGAGCACACCGCACCGTTCGGCGACCTTCGCCGCAGCGACCGCCACGTCTTGGCCGCGCACCAGCGCCTCCCATCGCCCCGGCTCGGCGCCGGCATTCAGGCACGAGCCGGGATCCGAGAAGTCGCGGCCGACATGCACCGCCCACCGCCACATCCCACCCGCGCCCGGATTCCCCACCTCATCTGCGAGATGCACCACCACCACGATCTCCATCAGAAGTAGAAGACCGCCGTGTCGAACACGCCGGTGTCGAACACCGACGTGGCGAACGGATCGAACGCAGAGGCCGACGAGAACGAGAACGTGGTCGACCACACGTTCTGCCGGATCGAATGTGCGATCCCCTCGACGAACGCCCCGCCTGACCAGGTGATCCCGGACCGGGCAGGTGTCGCAGAGATCGTCACCCGGTCACGGATCCGACGGCCGAGCGCGTGCGGCCACATCAGTGACGCAGCGTTCACCGGGTCGATCGTGAACGACTCGATGCGACGTTCGGGGTCCTTGTAGCGGGCCAGGTTGAACTCGGCCGCTGCGAGCATGTCGACGTCGTTGATCGCCGGCAGACGCGACCTTGACAACGCGATCGGCCCATACAGGCCGATCGACGCCGAGTCCGTCACCCGCTGCGGCACCCCGCCTTCGCGCCCGAACGTCACGTCGTTGAAGATCATGTCGTCGCCCGACACCGGCACCGCATCACGGAAGTACACCGACGCGGCCGAGAACGTCACCTGCGACGTGTTCGACCGGCTGTTCGTCACCAGCGACGCACGGTCCTCGAACACGGCGACACCATCGGCGTCGTACCAGAACGCGCCGCCCTCGGCGTCGACCACGTCGGCGATCTGCGACGTCCCGTTGCCCGCCAAGTCGGTCGCCTGCAGCGCGACGTTCCCGGTTGCGATCGACGTGCCGAACGGGGCGGCTGACGCAGCGGTCAGGATCCTCGACACACGAGCGCCCGACAGTTCGCCGTCGCCGACCGGTGCGACAGGCTGACCGTCCCACGACGCGAGGATCGAGGCCGGACCGACGCACGAGATCACCGACCTCGTGTCTCGCCCCTCGAGGTCCCACACGTCACGCCACGACGCACCGTAGCCGCGCCACAAGCTGTAGGTGATCGAATTCCACGTGGCCCGCACCCGCACCCCGACACGCGGCCGAACGAACGACACACCACCGCTCGAGTACACGCCGGCTGTCTGGCCGGGCGTGAACCGGCCGTCCCAGTTGTCAAGCTCGAACGATGCCGACGCGTCGTACCGGCCCGTCTCGCGCTGGCGGCCGATAAACGTCTCGGCCGAGATCACGTAGTCGGTCACGTCGACCGTCCCGATCGGCGCCGGGAACACGAGGTCGACCTGCAGCGACGGGTAGCTCGCGTCGAACTGCACCGGCACCGGTCAGCCCCTCGCCGTCGCGTACACGGGCCCGTAGGTGCGGTCGGCGGCGCGCATCGCCTCCTGGATCTCGCGGCCCACCGCAGCCTTGTCGACCGTCGGCGGCACCTGCACCGTCCAGGAGTGGTAGTGGTTGATGACGGTCGCGCCGCCCATGCCGGCGAGCGCAGCGCGGGAGTCGCTGGCCGACAGGATCGTCCCGGAGGTCGACGGGACGAATAGCTCCGTCGTGCGGTTCCACGACCCGTCCGGGTTGTCGCCGACGGCGTACAGCTCACCGGCCCGCACCGGGCCGCCCGCCGCCCTCGCGGTCGGGGCCTGACCTGGCCGGGCCAGGATGCCGATCTGGTCGCCGTCACGAGTCACGACCGCACCGGCCGAGATGCTCAGCCGCAGCATCGTGTCGACCGTCGGCGGGATCGACTGCAGCTCACCGATGTAGCCGACCAGCCGGGCGCGCAGGGGACTGTTCGGATCGAGACTCGTGGCCAGCCGGTAGAGCTCTTCGATCTGCAGGCTGATCGATTCCTTCGACCCGTCGGCGGCGCCCTTCGACGCCGCGAACGCCTCGGCCTGCTGAATCAGCGTGTCGGCCGAACTCCGGGCAGCGTCGTCGATCTCCTCAAGTGTCGACGACGACGCGCCGAGCACCTCGTTGAACGAGAAGATCGCGTCCTCCCCGGAGTCGACCGCGACCTCGTAGGCGCGTTGCGCGTCGATCTGGCCGAGCAGGAACCCGTACAGCTCCCGCTCCTTCTCCAGCCGCTTCTGCGCCGCCTCACGCGCACGCTGCTGCGCCTTCGCGTACCGCTCGGTCTTCTCGTAGATCGAGTCGGTCGCCTCGCCCGCCTTCAGCAGGGCGCCCGTGATCGAGCCGAACTGCTGCTCGCCTTCGAGCAGCACCATGTTCTGCGACGCCTGGGTCTCGGTGAACACGAGCGCCTGCTGCTGCGCGTACGACAGGCCGTCGCCATAGTTGGTGGCGAGCTGGTTGCCGAACCGGAGCAGCAGGTTCATGTCCTCGCCGGGGCCGACCATCGACGCCACCCACTGGCTGAACGCCGGGTCGCCGCTGCCGAACGTCGCGTCGAGCGTGCGGACCTTGCGCACGAACTCCTCGTAGGTGATCCCAGCACGAGCGAGCACCGGAACCATGTCTCGGACCTCGTCGCCGATGAACAGCTCGAGCTTCGGCATCTGGTCGCCGCTACCGCCGAGCGCCGTGCGGAACGACTCGGCAGCTGACGCGCCGTCCGCCAGCGCCTCGGCGAACAGACTCACCTGCTCGCTGTTCGCCTGCGCCTGCGCCCGGTTCTTCGCCATGTTCTTCGTCACCAGAGCGATCCCGCCGCCGAGCAGCAGCATCGGCCCAGCGAACGCGACGAGGTTCTTCAGCGCGATGTTGCCGTCCACCGCGTACTCCGCCAGCTGGCCGATCGCGACGCCGGCCGTGCCGGCCACACCGCCGAGCTCGCCGAGATCCTGGGCCGAGTTGCCGACCAGGTTCGCCATCACGGACCGGGACTGGTCGGCCGACGAGCGCACATCCTGCAGGCCCCTGTCGACGTCCTTGAGCGGCGACTTCAGCCCTTCGATCGACGAGCGGGTGGTCTCGACCCTGCGGATCGAGTCTGCGAGTTCCTCGACGTCGGCGCGCACATCGTCGTACGACAGGCCCATGCGGCGCAGGTCCTGGATGTACCCGTCGACCGAACGGCCGGCGGCCTGGATCTCGGCCACCGTGTCGTCGCCGAGCGCACGCGCCAGCCGATCCGCTGCGTCGCGGGCATCAGCGAAGTCCCGCTCAGCATCCCCCGCCAGCTGCCGCATCGCCGTCGCGACACGCTTCCCGGCGGACTCCGTGTCGTCGAGCTGCGACACGAGATCCTTCACCCCGCGCCGCATGTCCTTCATGTCGCCGACGAACCGGATCGTCATCGTGCGCTGAGCGCCAGCCATCAGTCAGACCTCCGTCGCCCGTCCTCGTCGAACAGCTCGTCGAACAGCGCCGTGTACCGGTTCACGATCTCGTCGGCGTTCGCCCGGATCGCCGGCCACATGAAGTAGCCCGCGCCCGTGTCGTTGCCCTTCCACGGCCGAAACTGGTTCCAGCCCGTCACCGGCGCCACCGTCCCATGCGGACGGCCGAGCCGGCGCTGGTTGCGGTCCGCACCGAACTCGGCGCCGAGCGCCGGCGGGAACCCTCGCCCGAGCCGCACCGCCGCACCAGCCTCGAGCGCGACCGGCTGCAACGTCTGCGCAGCCCGCCGCTCCATCCGGGTCGACGCGTTCCCACGCGCCTCCCGCACGACCAGATCGGCGATCTCTCTCGACGTCGCCTTGTACTCGCGGGACCGGTCGACGTCCTCCATGCGCTTCAGCGCACGGCGGGCCTCGTCGAAGCCCTCCATCCGCACCATGTCGCCCATCACGTCACCTCCGACGCTGGCCCTGCTGCCGCTTCGCGCGCAGCGCCGCCTGCTTCAGGTCCCGCTGGTGCTGCTCGAACTTGCGGAGGTACTCGTCGATCTCGTCGCGGGTGAACGTCTCCAGGTCACGCGGGAGGATCCCGTAGAAGCGGGTGAGGGCGGGCATTGCCTTCAGCAGTGCCCGCCTCACGCTTCCGGGGCGTCGGGCTCCGCGTCGATCAGCTCGGAGTCGCGGACTGCGCCGACGGTGAGCGAGTTGCACACCTCGGTGAACGTCAGGTTCGGATCGTCGCGCCGCAGCGTGATCCACAGCACCCCGGCGAACCAGTCGTCCGCCGACGGCTCGACACCGATCTTGGCGAGCTCGGCCCGCAGCAGCTGCGCCTCACGGATCGTGAGCGACCGCGAGTCGCACGTGACCGTGCGGCCGTCGACCTCGATCGCGAGGAGCTTGCGGTCGGCCTTGCGTTCCTCGGCGATGTCGGTGACCTTCGCTCGGGCCATCGTCAGATCGCCGTGTCCGTCGTGCGGTAGAGGACGGTCAGGGGGCTGTTCGTGCCGTCCCACAGCCCGACACCGGACAGGTCAAGCGTGAGCGCCTCCGGGCCGGACACGGCCACGTCGGCGGCGTCGAACCGGGCGGCCGGGATCGACAGCTGCAGGCGAGGCAGCGTCGCGCCGCCATGCGCGACCGGCCCGAGGCAGGTGATCACCACCGGGGCGATCATCCCGGCACGAGTCGCCGAGACGGCACGGTTGTACTGGGTGAGGTTGGAGAAGTCGCACGACATCGAGAACTCGATGGTGCGCATGCCGTCCTGCACCGGCTCCTTCTTCGTCGCTGTACCGAGGTAGCGGTTGTCGGTCTTCAGGGCGTTCGACACCGACACCGAGAACGAGCGGATCTCCAGCGATCCACCGTCGACCGTGGCGGTCACGCCGGTGAACGGGAAGAACCGGAAGTCCGACGCGTACGACGCCGAGGCGAGTGCCGTGGCCGTGGACTGGCTTGCAGCGTCGATCGAGATGTCGGACATCACGTAGCCGCCGACGTCGCACGAGATCGTCCAGTCGGTCACCTTGCAGCCGGCGAACGTGAACGCCTGGTTCGTGCCTGCAGGGTTCAGCGGCCGGTTGATCTGGCAGGTGAAGAAGTCGCCGAGCAGCGTGCCCATCGTGTGGGTCTGCTCCTGGTTCGCGTCGACCACCGTTCCGATCGACGACGTGCCGAGCATGTGGGTCAGCGCGAGACCGAACCCCTTGGTCGGCACCGGCATCACGATCGGCCCGGCGGCACCGCCGGTCAGATCCGGCTCGGTGCGATCCGACCGAGCGACCAGCATCCCCGAACGCAACGCCGGCGACTCGATGCGGCCGAGCACCGGCTGCACGTTCTCCGACTCGTACTCGAAGAACCGCGGCGACCCGGTCAGCAGCGACGTGCCGTAGGTGACCTCGGTGTTGATGCACAGCTGGGTGTTGAGCGTGGTCACGGCTTGGCCTCCTCACCGGCCGCAGCCGGGCTGGTCTCCTTCTTCTTCACCGGCTGCCACAGCTCGTGCTGCTGCAGCAGTCCCTCGCCCGGATCGAGCGGCGGATGGGCCACCCCGGCATCGTCGATCCATCCGGTGATCTCCCGCACCAGGGTCGCCTTCAGCTCGTGGTCGGCGGCCACATGCGCAGCGCGCAGCTCGGCCATCGCCTCCAGGTAGCGGGCCGACGGCGGACGGCCGGCGAAGTGCGTCCCCGGCTCGCCGGTCGCCGGCACATCGATCGTGTCGCCGGGCTGCACGACGGCCAGGCCGTCGAGCTCGCGCGGGTCGGGGCCTACGTACTTCACGAGCATGCGGTGCTCCTCACTTCGGGCGGATGCGGGCGGAGATGGTGCAGGTGCCCCGAGCGGTGGCGCCGACGTCGGGCAGTCCCTGCTCGAGGGTGAACGCGGTGAGCGTGGCGAAGTCGACGTGCACGTCCGAGGTGCTGGTCTGGCCGAGCTTCGGGTCGGCGGCGATCCAGTCGTCGATGACGCCGAACACCTGCATGACTGCGGCGTCGACCTCGGCCTGCATGACGTTGCGGCCGGAGCGGTCCAGGGTCGGGTCCTTGCGGATCGCCTCGATGACGACGTCAACCGTCCATGTCTGGTCGCGGCGCTTCGTGCCGGCGCCCATCGCGTCGTAGCGGGACTCGCAACGGGCGCTGAACACCCACACGTGCAACGGCTGCTGGAGGTCCGAGCCGGGCCACGCGTAGTCGACCGGGACCGGCTTGCCGAGCCAGTTGGTCGGCATGATCTCGGCGAGCTGCGCGACGATCGAACGCCTCAGCGCGACGATGTCGACATACGCCATCAGGCGATCCCGTCGTCGGCGCCGACGTAGCGCATCAGCACGGCGTCTACGTCGTCGATGCCGGTGGGGTGGCCGGGACCAGCCCACGCGAATTGCTGCGTGACGCCGAGCCCGTCGGACACCGTCCGAGCGCGCCGGCTGATCGGCGACAGATCGCGACGCAGACCGTCGGCGGCGAGGGTCAGCATGGCGTCGCGCAGGTCGGCCGGGGGCTGGTCGTAGCCGTGCTCGTGGCCGATCGAGTACCAGCCGGCGATCGCTCCGTCGATGTCGGCGATGCCGGCGCCGTGGTCGATCTGCAAATCGGTCAGGTCGACGGGGAGGCCGTCCTCGTCGATGATTGATCGCACCGCACGCAGCGGCCGATGCAGCACGACACGCTGCGCCCACCGGAAATGGTGCCGGGTGACGTCGTACTGCGGTTGCCAGGCGACGCCGGTGACGTGCTCGACCAAGTCGAGCACACGGTCGCGCTGGGCGAACATCTCGTCGCGGTCGAACCCTTCGACGACCCCGGCGCGCTGGCCGAGCTCGGCGATCGAGAACGGCCAGGCGCCGATGACGCGATGGTGCGACACGTGGCGAGTCACGCCACCGATCCGCCAGGTGGCGGTCAGCACGTCGAGCGTGGCCGCCTCCGCGGTGGTCATCTGGCAGGTGACCCGGTCGATCGTGTCGGTCACGGCCCGGTCGGCGGCACCGACCTGGGTGCCGTCCGAGCGGGTGATCGTGCAGGTGATCGTGCCCTGGTCGACAGTGACGGGTTCGCCGTCCTGGTCGACCAGACGTGCCCGCAGCACCGGGTTCGGCGCGCCGCTCAGGATGCGCTGCAGGCCGGTGCGCGGGTATGTGCTCACGACTCGGCGGTCTCCTCGGCCGGAGCCTCGGCCGGAGCCTCGGGCCTCTCGGTGCGGGGACGGCCACGGCGGCGCTCACCAGGGGCGGCGGTCGCCTGCTCGACCCCGCGATACACGAAGTCGTCCGCGGTGAACACGCGAGCGCGCTTCGCGGCCTCGCGTTCGGCGGTGGCGGCCGCATCCTCGAACAGCTGCGGCCACGTTGCGACGATCGGAGAGTCGTCGGCGTGAAGGGTGCCCTCGACGACCGTGAGGTTGTCGGGACCGAAGAAGGTGGTGATGGCGCGACGCATGACGGCGTCTCCTCTCGGGGTGATCTGGACGGCCGGACGCTGGTGTCGGGCCCCGCCGAAGCGAAGCCCGACACCAGCAGGAGGGCGTGTCAGGTGACGTTGAGCACGCGGGCCGCGGCGGCGTTCACGACGCCCGCACCCACGCGCCAGCGGGCGTACCAGCCGCGCTCGCCGGTCGGGCGACGGTTCGCTCCGAACAGCATCGGCACCGGCTCGATGCGCACACCGATCCGGTCGTTGATGCGGTACGCCGCACGGACATCGCCGTACACGACGATGTAGTTGTCCACGGTGGCGTTGATCACGCCGTCCAGGTCACTGTTCTTGAACAGCGCGCCGTCCATGAGCTGCGGCGGGGTGCCGTCGCCGAGACGCGACAGGAGGGTGTGACCGTCGGACGTGCCGAACTGGCGGGTACGGGAGATGATCGACTTGTTCATCTGCCACGTCGCGTTCGCCTCGAACCGGGCCGGCAGCGCATCGTTGACGGCGTACAGGTCGCCGACCGCGAACGTGTCGGTCGTGATCGAGTTGACCACCGAGCCGCCGGCCACGAGGCCGTTGACGATGCCCTGCGGCTGGTTCGACAGGCCGGTACCGGTCGTGAAGCCGGCGGCCTCCAGGCGGTCCTTCGCGTCGAAGATCATCGTCATCGCCTCTTCGGCGAGGTTCGCGAGATCGTCCTCGGCCTCCAGCGTGTACGGCAGGAACGCACGCGGGGTGCGCACCGGGATCGCCGGCTGCGCGAACACCGGGGTGTCGTCCGAGACCTCCTCGGCCTCGGCGTCCCACGATGCCGTGACACCGGCCGACGTGATGCCCTGCCAGTTGTCCGTGAGCACGGTGCGCACCGTGGCGAGCTGGCGCATCGGGTTGATCGTGCCGGCGTTGGTCAGCATCACGGTCGGGTCGAGCGTGAACGGCATCAGGAAGCCACCCGACGAGTCGGTGGTGATCTCGAGGTTACGGACCTCCTCGACGGCCCGCTGCTCCTCCAGGGTGAGCAGCGGCGGGTTCTGCGTCACCAGCTTGACGAACGCCGACCGGTACTCGGGTCGGCCCGTCGCGATGATGTGGCGAGCGAGCGCACCCTGACGGTCGCGGCGGAACAGGTACTCGATCGACTCGCGCTTGTCGGCCGACAGGTTCTCGGCGTCCACGGCGCGGCGGGCGCGCTCGTTGATGTCACGCACCATCTCGGGGCTGCGCGGCGCCGAGCGCAGGTCGATGTCGTAGAAGCTCGACTTGTTCACGGGCTGACCCTTCGACTGGGGCGGCGCCACATCGCGGCGACGCTCGATCTCCTCGATTTCCTTCGCCCGCTTCTCGAGGTCGGCGATCTTGCCGTCGAGCTCGGCCACGGCGGAGCGGTGCACCTCGAGAAGCGCCTCCTCGTCGGGGGTCGGCGCCTTGCTGGTGCGGGCGGTGTCGGCGTCGATGGACACGGCGATCGTGTCCATGTCGTCGAGGTGGGCGTTGCGCTGCGACTCCAGATCGGCGATCTGGCTGCGCAGCATCTGGGCGTACTTCATGCTGCTCTCCTTCGGAGCTTGGCGATCTCCACCTGCCATGAGGTGAGCGATCGGGTGGGGGTTGGCTCCGGCGAGTGCTCGGGCGGCTCGACGGGTTCGGTCGGGTCGGTGCTCGTAGCGGCCGACGGCGGCGCGAAGGTGGCCAGCTCGCGCAAGGCGCGTTCGTGCTGCCCGGTGCGGGCGAGCTGGCGGGCGAAGAAGTGATCGGTCAGCGACCGCACACCGGCGGTCGCGGTCGGCGACGCCGGGTAGACGACCGGACCGAACTCGAACAGGCGAACCTCGGTGATCGTGCGCTCGGGCAGCCCGTCCGGGTTGTACGCCGAACGCTTCGGCGAGTTGACCCACTGCTCACCGATCACACGGAACCGGAACGACGAGCCGAGCACCGACCCGAGCGCACGGCCATCCATCAGCCGACCCTGCAACGCGGGCAGGATGAAGTCGCGGTTGTAGTCGGTATCGAGGAGCGGGACCTCGTAGTACGGGCCCTCGTCCTCCTCGCGCAGCTCCTCGATCGGGCCGAGCGGCTTGTCGCCGAGCTGCTGGTCGTAGCCGTGATCGAACGAGCACACGATCCGCGACCGGTTCTCGGCCATCGTCTTCTTGAACGCGCCCTTCACGGTCCGCTCGATGAAGCGGCCTTCGAGCCACGAGTCGATCTCGTACCAGGCGTCGAACCGGGAGAAGTGGCCGTGCATCGTGCCGGACGCAGTGTCCGACGTGTCGGAACGCAGCAGCAGCGCGTCGTCGGCGACATGGCCTCGATACAGCAGATCGACCGCGGGGCGCGGCGTGTCGGTGTTCGTCATGCGGGCATCTCCTCACTCGGAGTTGGTGGCGGTCCCCACTCGTCAGGGATCGGGCCACGGTTCTCGAGGTCGCGCCACTCCTCGGGCGTCACGACCCAGTAGCCGGTCTTTTCGTAGATCTCGGCGGACACCCTGTAGCTCTCATAGCGAGCCGCCAGGTCCGAACGCAGCAACGCGTCCGGGTTGAACTTCACAGAGCGCGTCCGAGGCAACAGGTCGGACATGCCCTCCTCCAGCCGGACCAGCGCGACCATCAGCGAGTCCTGTAGTTCGTCCTGCTTCGCCTGCTCACGGTTCGCGTACGTGATCGACGACCCGGACGACTTCACGCCGACCGATTCGGGCTGCACACCGAAGAACCGGCACAGCTCCTCCCCGGAGAACCGCATCGCCTCGATGAACTGCGAGTCCGTCGGACTGATCTGGATTTGCGTCCACTTGGTCGACTGCGGCAACACCACCGGCTCGCGCGACGTGCCGCGCGTCGCCTCCTGAAATCGCTCCTTCAGCCGCTTAGCGCCCTCCGGGCCGGGGTCCTTCTCCGGGGCCAAGATCCCCGACGGGTGACCGCCGTCGGCCAGGAAGTTCGCACCGAACTCCTGCGCCACCATGCCGGCGAAGATCGTGCGTCGCGCGTACTCGATCGGGTTGAGCCCGACCGGCGAACCAGGCAGCACATGCAGCGGAACATGCCACAACGGCCCGACCGGGTACTCGTCGATCGGCTCGTTGTCGAGCAGCCAGCCCGTCTGCTCCGACCAGCGCACCCGATCCGGGAACACCAGATCAACCGACGAAGGCCAACCGGACCGGACCATCGAGTCGTCATCGACCAGGCCGTACACATTCCCGCGCGCCATCAACGACGCAGCGGCGGCATGGACCCACACCGACCTACGCATCGACGCCGACGGGCGAGCGATGATCGGCGACGCATCAATGCGCTGCCGGCCTCGCATCTCATCAAGCGGAAACGTCGAGATTGTCCCGGCGGTCTTGTTGATGCACCGATACACGACCGAGTGCTGATAGGCGACCGTCACATCGGTAACCGAGCTGCGCGTCACCGCCGAGCCCGCCGTCACGTACTGCAAATAGCGCGACCAGGGCAGCCCCGGATTCGCCCGCTCCACATCACCCGACGGACGCGCCGCGCGCTGACCCGAGAAGAACAGACTCACGTCGCCTCCGACCGGTTGCGGTGATGCACGATCTGGCGCGACACCGCCAGGCCACACCCGCCAGCGATCACGAGCGCGGCCTGCCACGACCAGCCGGCAACCCCGGCCACGACCGAGCAGAGCGACACCACCTCGAGCACGGAAGTGCCGGACTTGCGGATTCGCTGCAACACCAGCACCACCTCCCTCCGTCAGTAGACGAAGAACTCCTCGTCCTCGCCCGGCACGACCGCGCCGGCTGCGACGGCGTCGCCGAGCGCGTGCACGGCACCGATCGCAGCGGAGAACGCGTCGATGGGCTGGCCCTCGACCTTGCGGCCAGGCCGCCACCAGTTGGCCGACGCCGGCCCGCACGGCACCCGCATCGCGTTCGCTGCGTGACGCACGAGGAACGCCTGCGGATCCGGCGCGAACCGCAGCGTCCGCTCGTCGAACATCGTCTGCCACCGCTCGCACGCTGGCCCGATACGGGTGGACGAGTGGTGCGGGAACCGCATGAACGACTCTCCGAACTCGTCGGAGAACTCGTCGATCTCGGTCTGCCAGTGAGCCGGGTCGGCGTAGCCACGCACCACCCGGAACGTCTCCAACGCCCACCGGATCTTCGCGGTCACCTCCGCTCGAGGCACCCGCCACTCACGCACCCGGGCGCCGGTCACCGGATCCGACGGCCGCTCCCACACGCCGAGCGGGAACACCGTCCAGTCCGGCCAGCGCACGGCGTACAGCGCCGACGCGTCACCGGTGTCCGACCCGTCGAAGCCGAGCGCGATCGTGTCGCCTTCGACCAGCCGAGCGTCGGCGTCGATCATCTCCTGGTAGGCGACCGGATCGAACGCGTCGCCGACCTCGGCCGTCTCCTCGTTCAGGTACAGCTGCCGCCACTGCGCCTCGGTCGTGTCGCCGGGCGGCCGGTCGTCGAGCAGGTCGCGCAGGTTCACCCAGCCGCCCCGCTCGGTCGCGTGCGACCCGTACCGGTCACGGAGACCGGCGAGCGCCACGGCGTCATCGAAGATGTCCGGCACCGGGCGGCCACCGATCGCCACGATCAGCGTCCGGTCACGGCCGGCCTGCACCGCCTTCGACGTCCGCTCAGCGGTCGAGTCCGTGCCGGGCCGCCACCGGTTCGTGAGGTCGAGCACGCGCGCGCCCATCTTCCGGGCGTTCTGGTTCAGCGCGGCGGCGAGCGCGTGGCCGCCGTTGGAGCGGAACCACAGCCACGTCTCCTCGCGCAGCACCTTCGAGATCGGGTTACCCGTGCGGGACGTCGAGCTCGCGGTCACCGGTTCCACCCGGCCAGGGCGCCCGGTGAGGAACGTGCGGGTGATCCCGAGGTCGATCCCGAAGTCATCAATCGCCGTCGAGTCGCGCAGCGCCTCGTAGAACTGGCCGTACAGGTTGTCGGTGTTGTCCTCCGACGTGCCGGCGATCTGCACGAACGGAGCCGGGTGGGGCCGGCCCACCGGGTTCCCGTAGGCGTCCAGGCCGTCCGGGATCGACCCGCCGACCAGGTCGAAGAACGCATCGAGCGCACCGAGCGGCGACTTCGACCAGCCCTTCGGACCGACCAGCATCCCGCGCTGCCACACGAACGACCGGCCATCCGGCGTGACCCGGTACCACTCGATCAGGAACTCGATCTGCTCCGGGGTGAGCACGAGCGGCTCGCCGGCCTTCACGCCGGACGGGACACGTAGGTACTCCTCGGCCAGGGCGATCGCGTCGTCGGCGAGCGACAGCGGCGGGTCGTCGAGATCGACCAGCCCGAGCGGGCCGAGCGTCATCGCTCGTGCCGCTCCCGCAGCCGCTGCGCCGCCTTCGACGGCGGTCGCTTCCCAGGCAGCGCCGGAGACGGCGCCGTGGCCGACACCGACGAGAACTCGCGGACCAGGTGCGCCTTCGACAGCTTCTCAGCGGCCGCACGATCAGCGCCCCACGCGACCGCCCACTCGACCCACTCGGCCTTCTTCGCACGCTTCGACGGCACCGCCGACGGGTCCGGGCGCTCCGGCAGGGGCGGCACCAGCTCGAGCACCGCAGCCGGCGCAGCAGGCTCGGCCGGGGCGGCGGAGACACGCCAGCGCATCTGCAGCATCGCCTTCGGTGTGAGCCCGTGCCGGTCCTCGTGCTGGCGCATCTCGGCCGAGATCGACGCGGCCCGCGACTGCTCGCGGAACTGGTCGAGCATCAGCTCGTGGTGCAGCAGCGCCAGCGCGTGCAGCGACCGCCCGGACGGATCCCACATCGTCGCCTGCGGCGTCGACCACAGATCCGCCCACCACTCGACCGTCTGCTCGGTCCACGGCCGCCACTTCGGCAGCGCCGGCGGCTCACCGGCGCGGCCCTCGCAGGGCAGCACCGTCCAGTCGAACTGCCGCTCGGCCCGGTTGCGGCGCTCACCGTCCGGCTTCGGGTAACGCCCTCCTCCGGCCACTCAGACACCTCCATCGTCGGCCGCGCGCGAAGGCAGCGAGCTCGTCCGTGGACACCTGGCGCCGCTACGGCCGCCACAGCCAGTCGCGCGCCACGGCGGCGCGCACGATTCGTGGAGCCCCAGTTCCGTACACACGGTCAGACGCCCCACGGCGGCGCGCACGATTCGTGGAGCCCCAGTTCCGTACACACGGTCAGACGCC
>WLDE01000108.1 GCA_009704985.1 Actinomycetota bacterium
ACTCCGTTCCCCGCCCTCGATGGTTCCGCGCCCGTCCAGCAGAAGTTCTCGGAGGCGCCCGAGTTCGGGATCGACACCTCCAAGCGCTACACGGCGACGATGGAGACGTCGTTGGGCACGATCGTGATCGCGCTCGACGCGATCAACGCCCCGAAGACGGTCAACAACTTCGTGTTCCTGGCCGCCCACCACTACTACGACGGCGTGATCTTCCACCGGATCATCAACGGCTTCATGTGCCAGGGCGGCGACCCCACCGGCACCGGCCGCGGCGGCCCCGGCTACCGCTTCGACGACGAGCCGGTGAAGCAGCGCTACCAGATCGGGTCGGTCGCGATGGCCAACGCCGGTCCCAACACCAACGGCAGCCAGTTCTTCCTGATCAGCGGCCAGAGCGGTGTGCAGCTGCCCCCGCAGTACAACCACTTCGGCCAGATCGTGAAGGGCCTCGAGGTCCTCGACACGATGCAGCGCGTCGACACCGACCGCTCCGACCGTCCGCGTGAGGACGTCGTCATCCGGTCGGTCACCATCACCGTCGCCGACTGAGCGCCGCTGCGTGCAGCAGCTCTCGCGCTCCCAGGCCCGCCGCGTCGCGCTCGCCGCACAGGGCTTCACCGATCCCCGACCCACCGGTCGCGTCGACCGTCGCCATCTCCGGCGAGTGCTCGACCGGATGGGCGTGGTGCAGATCGACTCGGTCAACGTGCTCGTCCGCAGCCAGGAGCTGCCGCTGTTCGCGCGCCTCGGACCGCACCCGCGGTCGCTGATCCCCGACGCGACGGCGGCCGGCGAGCTGTTCGAGTACTGGGTCCACGAGGCCTGCCACGTCCCGGCCGTCCACCACCCGCTGTGGCGCTGGAGGATGGCGCAGACGCACCGCTGGCGCGACGTGGCGCGCATCGAGGAGCATCGCCCCGGCTTCGTGACCGACGTGCTCCGCCGCATCGAGCGCGAGGGTGCGGTCACGTCGTCCGACCTCGAGCAGCGCGTCGGCAAGAAGGGCACGTGGTGGGACTGGGACGACGGCAAGGTCGCGCTCGAGTACCTGTTCTGGACCGGTCGGCTCGCGGCAACCCGCCGCGCCGGCGACTTCGCCCGCGTGTACGACCTCGTCGAGCGGGTGCTGCCGTCGGAGGTGCTCGCGCTGCCCACCCCGCCCGAGCGCGACGCTCGCAAGGAACTGCTGCTGCTCGCCGCACGGCACCACGGTGTCGGCACCCTCGACGACCTCGCCGACTACCACCGCCAGAAGCTCACGCCGGCGCGCCCGCTCGTCGACGAACTCGTGGAGGAGGGACGGCTCGTGGAGGTGCAGGTGGAGGGGTGGTCGAAGCCTGCGTACCTGCACCCCGACGTGGCGATCCCGCGTCGGGTGCGGGCCCGCGCCCTGCTGAGCCCGTTCGACCCGGTGGTCTGGTACCGCGAGCGCGCCCTGCGGCTGTTCGGCTTCCACTACCGCATCGAGATCTACACGCCCCAGCCCAAGCGGCAGTACGGCTACTACGTGCTGCCCTTCCTGCTCGGTGAGCACCTCGTGGCGCGCGTGGACCTGAAGGCCGACCGTGGGCACCGGACGCTGCTGGTGCAGGGTGCGTTCGCCGAGTTGGGCGTCCCGGTCGGCGAGGTCGCCGAGGCGCTCGCGGCCGAGCTCGCACTCATGGTCGCCTGGCTCGACCTCGACGAGGTCACGGTCGCGGATCGCGGCGATCTCGCTGCGCCACTGCGCGACGCGCTCGCTCACTACGCTCGCCGGTGATGTCCACCCCCCGCCCCCCGGACGACCGCGACGTGGGCGCCGGGCGTCCCGACGCCGGCGCCGTCCCCGACACCAGGGGTGTCACCGACCCGGACACGGGGTCGGACGCCGAGCAGGACGCCGAGCAGGACGCCGAACCGGACCCGGCCGAACGGATGCCGCGGTGGGTGTGGCGCGCCGTCGCCGTGTTCTGGCTGGGGTTCCTGGTCGCAATGGCCACGCGGGTCGTGTTCGGCAAGCTCGCCGACCTCCTCGTGATCCTGATGGTGTCGCTCTTCCTGTCGCTCGCGGTGGAACCGGGCGTCAACCGGCTCGCCCGACGCGGGTGGCGGCGCGGCTCGGCCACGGGGGTGATCCTGCTCGGCACGGTCGGCATCTTCCTCGTGTTCGTGGTGGCGATCGGCACCCTGGTCGCCAGCCAGATCGCCGACCTCCTGCGCAACTCCGAGACCTACGTGACGCGCACCGTCGACTTCCTGAACGACACGTTCGACACGAACATCGACCCGGCCGACGTGATCGCCGAGATCCAGGACGAGGACGGGCGCATCCAGCAGTTCATCACCAGCCAGGGCGACGAGGCCGTGCGGGTGTCGCTGAACGCCCTCGGCGTCGTGTTCCAGGGCCTCACGGTGATGCTGTTCACCTTCTACCTGGTGGCCGACGGGCCGCGCCTGCGCCGCGTGATCTGCAGCCGGCTCCGACCGTCGCGCCAGCGGCGGGTGCTCCAGGCGTGGGAGCTCGCGATCGACAAGACCGGCGGCTACCTGTACTCACGGGCGCTGCTCGCCGGGCTCAGCGCCGCGTTCCACTGGATCGTCTTCCAGACCGTGGGCACGCCGGCACCGCTCGCCCTCGCACTGTGGGTCGGCCTCATCAGCCAGTTCCTGCCGGTCGTCGGCACCTACCTCGCGGGCCTGCTGCCGGTGGTCGTCACGCTCATCGACTCCCCGGTGAAGGCCGCCGTCCTCGCCGTCGCGATCTTGGTGTACCAGCAGGTCGAGAACTACGTGTTCGCGCCGCGCATCACGGCCCGCACGATGGAGCTGCATCCGGCGCTCGCCTTCGGCGCCGCCATCGCCGGCGGTGCCGTGCTCGGGGCGGTCGGGGCGATCCTCGCGCTGCCGGCGGTCGCGATGCTGCAGGCCCTGCTGAGCGAGGCCGGGCCGCGCTTCGAGGTGGTCGACAACCGACTCACCGACGTCCCGCGTCGCCGGGGTGACCGACGGCCGCGTCCACCCGGTCCACCTCCACCGGCGCCGCCCGACGCCGGTCCCGGGGGGGCGCGATGAGCACGCCGGACGCCTACGTGCCGGTCGCGATCACCTCGCGCAGCGGCGTCGACGAGTCGGTGCACTTCGGTGCGGTGGTGGTGCTCGGTCCCTCCGGTGACGTCGAGTACGCCGCCGGCGACCCGCACGTGGCCATCTACCCGCGCAGCTCGAACAAGCCGATGCAGGCCGTGGCGATGGTGCGCGCCGGGTTGCGGCTCGACCCCGACCTGCTCGCGCTGGTGTGCGCGAGCCACGACGGCACGCACGCGCATCTCGCCGCCGCCCGACGGATCCTCGCCGTGGCCGGTCTCGACGACACCGCGCTCGGGAACACGCCCTCGTTCCCGCTCGACGAGGCGTCGATGCACCAGGTGCTGCGCGAGGGCGGCGGCCGCACCGCGCTGCAGATGAACTGCAGCGGCAAGCACGCCGGGATGCTGGCGACGTGCGTGTGCAACGGCTGGGCCCACGACGCGAGCTACCTCGACGCCGATCACCCGCTGCAGCGACGGATCACCGACACGATCGAGGAGTTGAGCGGTGAGCCCTCGGTGCACATCGGCATCGACGGCTGCGGCGCACCGGCGCACGTGTACTCGCTGCTCGGCCTCGCCCGCGCCTTCCGGGCCATCGCGGCCGGTGGTGCCGGTGCCGCCGGTGACGAGGTCGCCGCGGCGATGACGCAGCACCCGGAGATGGTGGGCGGCGAGGGCCGTGACGTCACGGCGTTCATGCGCCACGTCCCGGGGTTCGTGGCGAAGGACGGCGCCGACGGGGTGTTCGCGGGTGCCCTCCCCGATGGACGGGCGATCGCGCTCAAGGTGGCCGACGGTGGCGATCGGGCCCGACCGCCGGTGATGCTCGCCGCGCTGGCGCACCTCGGCCTCGCGAGCCCCGAGCTCGCCGAGCTCGTGGCGGAGCCGATCCGGGGGCACGGCCGCGTGGTCGGGTACGTGAGGGCGCTGGTGCCGTGAGCCGTCCCGACCCGATCCCGTTCGTCACGCTCGACGACCCGCGCTACGGCGAGGTCGTCGAGGTCGCGCCACTCGTGCGCCGGGTGATCGCCCGCAACCCGTCGAAGTTCACCTACCACGGCACCGGCACCTACCTCGTCGGCACGGGCGACCACGTCACCGTCATCGACCCGGGCCCGATCCAGGACGACCACCGCGACGCGCTGGCGGCGGCGCTCTCGGGCCAGCGGGTGCGGGCGATCCTGGTGACCCACTGCCACGCCGACCACTCGCCGCTCGCGGCGTGGCTGGCCGCCGAGACGGGCGCACCCACCGTGGGGTTCGGGCCGCACCCACGCCTCGACGACCCCGACGCCGACGTGCCCGTCACCGGCGAGGGCGGCGAGCGCGCAGGCGGCGAGCGCGCAGGCGGTGAGGGTGAGAGCGGTGAGGGTGAGAGCGGCGAGGCGGAACCGGTGAAGGTCGAGGAGACCACCGACCACGACTTCGACCCCACGATCCGCGTGGTCGACGGCGAGGTCGCCGCCACCGGACCGGGCTACACGCTGCGCGCCGTGCACACCCCGGGCCAC
Source organism: Actinomycetota bacterium (assembly GCA_009704985.1). GTDB lineage: Bacteria > Actinomycetota > Acidimicrobiia > Acidimicrobiales > Ilumatobacteraceae > VFMC01. Next base: position 4,580 of record WLDE01000108.1, read on the forward strand.
ACGTCCAACCACCTGTGCTTCGCCTTCGACGAGCAGCGGTCGCTGTTCACGGGCGACCACGTGATGGGGTGGAGCACCACCGTCATCGCGCCGCCCGACGGCGACATGCGCGCCTACCTCGAGTCGCTGCGGCGGGTGATCGGCCGGCGCGACGACGTGCTGTGGCCCACCCACGGCTCGCCCGTCACCGAGCCCGGCCCGTTCCTCGACGCGTTCCTGGCCCACCGCCTCCACCGCGAGGCTCAGGTGCTCGCCGCGGTGCGCGACGGCCGGACCGAGGTCGCCGAGATGGTGAAGGTGCTCTACGCCGACGTGCGCGAGGAGCTGCACCGGGCGGCCGGGCGCAGCGTGCTCGCCCACCTCGCGAAGCTCGTCGACGACGGCCTGGTCGTCACCGACGACGGTGCCCGCCCGACGCTGAAGGCGGTGTACCGCCCGGTCTGACCGGTGCCCGCGGAGCGCCGCAGGTCAGTGGTCGTGGCCGTGGCCCGCGTCGTCGCGTCGGGCGGCGTAGTGCGCGGCCAGCACGTCGGCGCCGAAGTCGCGGTGCGGGTGCCGCCACACCGTGTGCACGTGGTTCACGCCGCGCTGGGTGTTGTCGTACTCGGCGAGCAGCTCGGGGCCGTGCACGCGGTAGTAGTGGCCCTCACCCGGCTCGAGCGATCCCGCCCACGCGAAGTGCAGCCGGTCGAGCCCGTCGTCGCCCGCATAGCGCGCCGCCTCGGCGTCGGCCAGCTCGTCGGGGATCCGCCGCACGTACACGTCGAGCAGCGCGCGCAGCAGCTCGCGCTGCGCCGCCGACAGGTCGAGCGCCGGCAGGCCTCGGGGGGTGCGCGTGAGCCGCACCGCCTCGCGGTGGACGTCGGTGAACCCGAGCCCGTCCTCCAGCGACGCCTGTGCACGGTCGAGACCGCGGCGCGCGTCGCCCTCGAACCGCTGGCGGAACAGCTCGGCCAGCGGCAGCGGCACGTCGCCGTCGCCGGTGGCGATGACGGGCCGGTTGCCGGTCACGAGATCCGGTGGCGCCGCCGGCGCGAGCAGCGCCCGTGCGAGCTGCCCCTCGTCGAGCGAGCGGACGAGCTCGCGGCCGAGGTCCTCGGCGCCCGCCAGCGGCCGGAGCGGATGGGGCCCGAGCAACGGCGCGCTCGCCGGATCGGCACCGAGGAAGATCGGGGTCGACCCGACCACCTCGCCGTCGACGACGACGTGGTTCACCGACAGGTGGTGGCCACCGAAGCGCCACCCCCAGGGCTCGCCTCCCTGCGGGTCGCCGAACACCCGCACGAAGTAGTGCATCGGGTCGCGCCCACGCTCGCGACCGACACCGGTGACCCAGCCCTCGTCCGCGTCGAGCGCGTTCTCGAGGCCCATCACGGTGGACACCGTCACGTACCCGGCCCGCGAGAGCCCGGACGCGACCAGCCGGTGGGCCAGCTGTTGCTGGCGGGGTCGCATGTCGAGGAACCTCAGCCCGCCGTGGTCGGTGGGCGTGTAGAAGAACCGCGTGCGTTCGGCGTGGTCGTGGAACGGCCACGCCGCCACCGCCCGTTGCCCGTCGTCGAGCGCCGACAGGAACGCCACGGCGGCATCGGCCATCCGGGACGCCACCTCCCGTCGAGCCGCCGTCTCCCGGCGGGCCACCACCTCCCGTCGAGCCGTGGTCATGCGTGCCGCCCGCTCAGGAGTACTGGTCGAGGATGCTGGTCTCGGTGAGCCGGTCGAGGGTGTCCTTGATCGTCTCGGCCAGATCGTGGTCGACGCCGTCGATCGCCGCCAGCTCGTCGATCGTGGCCCGCTGCAGTCGGGCCAGCTCGCCGAAGCGGTCGACCACCGCGGCGGCGAGGGTGGGGGTCACCCGAGCCACGCGGGCGAGCAGGCGCAGACCCCGGGGTGCGGCCGGGTCGTCGAGCGCCGACCCGGCACCCGCCCCGGCGCCCGATGCCGTGATGCCCGGGTAGTCGGCCGCCACCAGGTCGATCTCGTCGTCGATCTCGCCGTACACCTCGTCGAGCTGCAGCCGCAGCAGACGTGCGTCGACCCCGAGCTCGACGATCATCGTCTCCAGTTCGTTCGCGATGCGGAACACCATCTCGCCGCGCTGCATCACGGCGGCGACGTCGCGAACGGTGGCGACGTCCTCGAGCTCGTTCGCCGTGAGCGCGCTCAGCGCGTCGTCGAGGCGGGCCTTGTAGCGCTCGAGGGTCTGCAGCGCCTGGTTCGCACGGTCGAGCAGGCGGCTGATGTCCTGCAGCTGGTGCTTGGCGCCGCCGGCGTAGACGTTGATGACGCCCATCTCCTCGCTGACGCTGACGACCGGGACGTCGAGCGAACGGGCCACGCGTTCCGCGGTGCGGTGACGGGTGCCGGTCTCGCTCGTCGGCACCGTCGGGTCGGGCACCAGGTGGACGTTCGCCCGGGCGATGCGGCTGGCGTCGGAGCTGAGGATGATCGCCCCGTCCATCTTCGCCAGCTCGCTGAGGCGCTGCGGGCTGTAGGGCGAGTCGAGCAGGAAGCCGCCACTGCAGATCGCCAGGACCTCGGGGCCGTCGCCGACCACCACGAGCGCGCCCATCTTGGCCCGCACCACGCGGTCGAGGCCGTCGCGCAGCGGTGTTCCCGGCGCCACGGCGGCGAGCGCCGCGTGGAGGGCATCCGCGACGTGACCGGGGCTCGACATGGCCCGGAGTCTAGGGAGAACCGAGCGATGCCGCGGCGAGCGCCTCGGCCACCGTGGCCACCCGCAGCAGCGACATGCCGGTGCCGCCGTCGGGGGAGTTGGCCGGCACGATCGCGCGCCGGAAGCCGAGCCGGGCGGCCTCGGCGAGGCGGCGCTTCGCGTGCGTGACCTGGCGCAGCTCGCCCGCCAGACCGACCTCGCCGAACACGACGAGATCGGGGGCGATCGGCTGGTTGGAGATCGCGCTGCAGATGGCGAGCACGAGCGCGAGATCGGCCCCCGGCTCGACCAACCGGACCCCACCGACGGCCGACGCGTACACCTCGAGACCGGCCGTGGTGACGCGGGCCCGCCGCTCGAGCACGGCGAGCAGCATCGCGAGCCGGCTCGGGTCGACGCCCTGCGCGCTGCGCCGCGGCGACCCGCCCGCCGAGGTGGCCGTGGTGAGCGCCTGCACCTCGACGAGCAGCGGCCGCTGCCCCTCGAGCGTGGGCAGCACCGCGGAGCCGGCGACCCCGGTGCGACGGTCGGTGAGGAAGAGCCGGCTCGCGTCGGGCACGCCCACGAGGCCGTCCTCGACCATCTCGAACAGGCCGAGCTCGTCGGTCGGTCCGTAGCGGTTCTTCACCGCGCGCAGCAGGCGCAGCGAGTGGTGCCGGTCGCCCTCGAAGCCGAGCACCACGTCGACCACGTGCTCGAGGGTGCGCGGCCCGGCGAGGCCGCCCTCCTTGGTGACGTGCCCGACCAGCACGACCGGGATGCCACGGGTCTTGGCCTCGTGCACGAGACGGGCGGCGCAGCCGCGCACCTGCACGATGCTGCCCGGCGCCGAGCCGAGCTCGGGGTCGGCGACGGTCTGGATGCTGTCGACCACCACCAGCGACGGCCGGACCTCGTCGATCGCGGTGACGATGTGGGGCAGCACCGTCTCCGCGAGCAGGAACAGATCGGGTCGGAGCGCCCCGATGCGCTCGGCCCGCAGCCGCACCTGCGGGGCGCTCTCCTCGGCGCTGACGTACAGCGTGCGGCCCGGCCACGAGGCGAGGAGCTGCAGCAGCAGCGTGCTCTTGCCGATGCCCGGCTCGCCGCCGAGCAGGGTGACCGAGCCGGGCACGAGGCCGGTGCCGAGCACCCGGTCGAGCTCGCCGACGCCGGTCGGCCGGGGGCCGCCGAGATCGCGCGCGACCTCGGCGATCGGCACGGGTGTGGCGGCCGGCGCGAGCAGCGGGACGGCGAGCGTGGGCTCGGGGCCCTCGACGTCCTCGACCAGGGTGTTCCACGCCTGGCACGACGAGCACTGCCCCGCCCACTTCGGGAACGCGGCACCGCAGTCGCCGCAGCGGTAGACGAGACGGAGCTTGGCCACGACGGCAACCTACGGCAGGGGTGTCACAGACGGCCGAACCGCTCGAGGCGGTCGGCGGCCCGGAACCGTCGGCGACGGGCGCGGGCGACGAGCAGCACCAGCACGACGGAGACGCCGATCCAGGCGACGAGCAGGACGAGCAACCCGTTCGCCAACCACGGCCACACGCCACCGCGCTCGAGCGAGCGCGCCGACGTCGCCTCGATCGCGGTGGTGGTGCCGTCGAGCGCCACGGTCCACTCGACGGCGGACCGGTCCGCGTCGCCGTCCTCGCCGGCGCCGGCAGGGAGGTCGAGCTCGGTGCCCGTCGTCGACGTGATCTCGCCGGGCAGCGAGAGCTGCAGCCGGACCCCGAGCACCTCGTCGGCGGTCGCTCCGGCCGCGGCGATCTGCTCCGCGTACGGCGTGCCCCCGACCGCGGCCAGCAGGTCCGCGTCGGTGAACGCGTCGAGTCCGCCGTCCGTGCGGCCGCTGCCGCGCACGGAGAACGTCACCTCGCGCAACGACGCCGCACGCTCGATGAGGATCGCCTGCAGCGGCCCCGCCGGTCCGTTCAGCGACGACAGCAGCGCGGTCGCCTGCTCCGGCGTGCGGAAGCCGCGTGTGAGCACGAGCTGCAGCCCGCCGTCGGGCGTGGCCGTCGCCCCGTCGGTGCGCCACCCGGCGGCGACGAGGTCGTCGACGCGCACGTCGCTGGCCAGGCCCGGGGCTGCGGCCACGACCTCGGGGTCGGCCACCACGGTCACGGTGAGCTCGCCCGAACCGTTCTCCTCCATCGCCACCTCCACCGTGACGTCGATGCGACATCCGGTGAGCACCAGCGCACCGACGAGGCACAGCACGGCCGGGAGCCGGCGCATCGGTCGGCGCGTCGATCGGGGCACGCCGAGATTCTGGCAGCTGCAGCCCGGAACGCCGACGACCCGGGGGCACCGTTCGGTGCCACCCGGGTCGCGTCGAGCGTGACGTGTTCGAGCGGGTGCCGCCGCAGGGCGGCACCGGGTCACTCGGCGGGCGGTTCGCCCTCGGGAGCACCCGTGGCGGCGAGCTCCACCGCCGCGGGGGGCTGGAAGCCCTCGACGGCCCGGAACGCGATCCGCAGATCGCCGGGGCGGTCGGGGTCGTCCTCGGTGTCGACCACGATGATCTGGCCGGCGTGGAACTCCTTGTACAGGATCTTCTCGCTCAGCGGATCCTCGATCATCCGCTGGATCGCACGGCGCAGCGGCCGGGCGCCGAGCTGCGGGTCGTAGCCCTTCTCGGCCAGCAGCTCCTTCGCGGTCTGGGTGAGCTCGATGCCGAGGCCCTGGCTCTCCAGCTGCGTGGTGAGGCGCTTGGTCATCATGTCGACCATCTGCATCACCTCGTGCCGGGCCAGCTCGTGGAACACGATCAGCTCGTCGATGCGGTTGAGGAACTCGGGACGGAAGTGGCTCTTCAGCGCATCCATCACCTTGTCCTTCATCCGCTCGTAGCTCATCGCCACGTCGCCGGTGGTGAAGCCGACGTTGGCCTTGCGCAGGTCCTGCGTGCCGAGGTTCGACGTCATGATCAGCACGGTGTTGCGGAAGTCGACGGTGCGACCCTGGCTGTCGGTGAGACGGCCCTCCTCCAGGATCTGGAGCAGCGTGTTGAACACGTCGGGATGGGCCTTCTCGATCTCGTCGAACAGCACCACGCTGAACGGCTTGCGCCGCACGGCCTCGGTGAGCTGGCCACCCTCTTCGTACCCGACGTAGCCGGGGGGCGACCCGACGAGGCGGCTCACCGTGTGCTTCTCCATGTACTCCGACATGTCGAGCGCGATGAGGCTGTTCTCGTCGCCGAACAGGAACTCGGCGAGCGTCTTGGCCAGCTCGGTCTTGCCGACGCCGGTGGGGCCCAGGAAGATGAACGAGCCGCTCGGGCGCTTCGGGTCCTTCAGACCCGCACGGGTGCGGCGGACGCTCTGGCTCACGGCCTTGATCGCGTCCTCCTGGCCGATGATGCGCTTGTGGAGCTCGGCCTCCATGTTGAGGAGCTTCTGGGTCTCCTCCTCGGTGAGCTTGTACACCGGGATGCCGGTCCAGATGCTGAGCACCTCGGCCACGGCCTCCTCGTCGACCTCGTCGAACAGGTCGACACCGCTCGCCTTGACCTCGGCCTCCTTGGCGGCCTTCTCCTCGAGCAGGCTCTTCTCCTGGTCGCGGAGACGACCGGCCTCCTCGAAGCGCTGCTCCTCGACGGCGCGCTTCTTGGCCTCCTGGACGTCGGTGAGCTTGCGGTCGAGCTCCTTCAGGTCGGGCGGGGTGCCCATGCGCTTGATGCGCAGGCGGCTACCGGCCTCGTCGATGAGGTCGATCGCCTTGTCGGGCAGGTGGCGGTCGCTGATGTAGCGGTCGGCGAGGTTGGCGGCGGCCACGATCGCCTGGTCGGTGATGGTGACCCGGTGGTGCGCCTCGTACTTGTCGCGCACGCCCTTCAGGATCTCGATCGTGTGGGCGAGCGTGGGCTCCTCGACCTTCACCGGCTGGAAGCGGCGCTCGAGCGCGGCGTCCTTCTCGAGGTGCTTGCGGTACTCGTCGAGGGTGGTGGCACCGATGGTCTGCAGCTCGCCGCGGGCGAGCATCGGCTTCAGGATCGAGGCCGCGTCGATCGCGCCCTCGGCGGCACCCGCACCGACGAGGGTGTGGATCTCGTCGATGAAGAGCACGATGTCGCCGCGCGTCTTGATCTCCTTGAGGACCTTCTTCAGGCGCTCCTCGAAGTCGCCGCGGTAGCGGCTGCCGGCGACGAGCGCACCGAGGTCGAGGGTGTACAGCTGCTTGTTGCGCAGCGTGTCGGGGATGTCGTTCGACACGATCTTCTGGGCGAGGCCCTCGACGATCGCGGTCTTGCCGACGCCCGGCTCGCCGATCAGCACCGGGTTGTTCTTGGTGCGGCGGCTGAGGATCTGCATCACGCGCTCGAGCTCGCGCTCGCGGCCGATCATCGGGTCGAGCTTCTTCTCGCGGGCGAGCTGGGTGAGGTTGCGACCGAACTGGTCGAGGATCTGGCTCGACCCCTTGTCGCCCTGCTCCTCCTTCGGCGCGCCGGCGGTGCCCTGGGCAGCGGCCTGCGGCTCGCCCTTGCCCTGGCCACCCTGGTAGCCGGACAGGAGCTGGATGACCTGCTGGCGCACACGGCTCAGATCCGCGCCGAGCTTGACGAGCACCTGGGCGGCGACGCCCTCGCCCTCGCGGATGAGGCCGAGGAGGATGTGCTCGGTGCCGATGTAGTTGTGGCCGAGCTGCAGCGCTTCGCGCAGCGACAGCTCGAGGACCTTCTTCGCGCGGGGTGTGAACGGGATGTGGCCCGACGGCGACGACCCACCCTGGCCGATGATCTCCTCGACCTGGCTGCGGACGGCTTCGAGCGAGATACCGAGGGATTCGAGCGCCTTCGCGGCGACGCCTTCACCTTCGTGGATCAGACCGAGCAGGATGTGCTCGGTTCCGATGTAGCTGTGGTTCAGCAGTCGTGCTTCTTCTTGGGCCAGCACGACCACCCGACGAGCCCTGTCGGTGAAGCGTTCAAACATGGGGGAAGTGTACCCGTGTCGGCTGGAAGCGACGTGGCAGAGGGGTGGGTCGGACGACCCATCCGCGGTGACACATTCGGCCCGTCGGACGGGAATACGGGGAGGCGGCGGCGGGTGTCATCGGGGTCGACTGTGACGGGTGCGACCAGAAGATCCAGGAGCCGCTGTTCGTGCATCCCCGCCCACCTGACCTAGCCTTGCCCCCCATGGCGCAGCTGCCGTTCTTCTCGCTCCCGGGGATGCCGGGCGACCTCGAGCGGATCGACGCTGCGCTGCACGCATCGGTCCGCACGCCGGACGCCTACCTCACCGAGATCGCCTCGCACCTCATCGTCGCCGGTGGCAAGCGGCTCCGGCCGGTGCTCACCGTGGTGGCCGCGCAGGTGCAGGGCGCCCCGGCCTCCGACGGCGCGGTGCAGGGTGGCATCGCGTGCGAGCTCGTGCAGACCGGGTCGCTCTACCACGACGACGTGATGGACGAGGCGCCCACCCGCCGCGGCGTGGAGACGGTGAACGCGAAGTGGGGCAACCTCCAGGCGATCCTCGCGGGCGACTTCCTGCTGTCGCGGGCGTCCGAGATCGCCGCGTCGCTCGGCACCGAGGTCGCCGCGCTGCTCGCCCGCACGATCGGCCGACTGTGCGAGGGCCAGATCGAGGAGCTCCGCCACACGTACAACGCGGCCCGGCCGGAGTCGTCGTACCTCGCGTCGATCGCCGGCAAGACGGCGTCGCTGTACGCCACCTCGGCCCGCATCGGCGGTCTCGTCGCCGGGTTCGACCGTCCCACGGTCGAGGCGCTCACGGGCTACGGCGAGGCGTTCGGCATGGTGTTCCAGATCGTCGACGACCTGCTCGACCTCACCGCCACCGACGAAGAGCTCGGCAAGCCGGCCGGCCACGACATGGTCGAGGGCGTGTACACGCTGCCGGTGCTGCGCACCCTCCAGTCCGGTGGCATCCCGGCAGCGTCGCTGCTCGACATCCTCGGCAAGCCGCTCGAGCCGAGCGAGCGCGAGAAGGCGCTGGAGATCGTCCGCACCCGCGGCGGTGTGGAGAGCGCGCTGGGCACCGCGCACGAGTGGGCCGAGCGCGCCGTCGCCGCCTGTGACGCGCTGCCGTCGAGTGCCGCCACCGAGGCGCTGCGCGAGGCCCCGGCCGCGCTGCTCGCCGGCCTCGGCCGCTGATCCGGCCACCCGGGTCACGGGTCGGCGCGCTCGGCGGCTGATCGGGCCTCAGGCCTCCGGAGCCACCTGCAGCACCCGCGTCGCCAGACGGGCGACGGTCTCGGGTGCGCCGAACTCGTCGTGGCGGAGCGCACCGGACATGATCCGCAGCATCGTGTCGCCGACCGTGCGTGAGCGCACCGCGGCGCCGCTCACGCGGCGCATCGCCGCCGGCCGCCCGAGCAGGCGGCCCCACAGGCGGGCGAGCTTGTACTGCTCCGCGTACGTCTCGGCCACGAGCCGCGGGTAGCGCTGCAGCGCCGTCGGCCCGGCGCCGCTCAGCGCCTCGTGCAACACGTCGGCCGCCATCCGGCCCGTCTCGTAGGCGGCGTCGATGCCGGCACCCGTGAACGGGCTCGCGACCCCGGCGGCGTCGCCCACGACCAGGAACGTGGGTCCGGCGGTGGGTTGCACCGATCCGCCCATCGGCACCCGCCCGACGCGCGTGACCCCGGCCTTCGCGGACGGGTCGATCCCCCAGCGGTCGGCGAGGTCGACGGCGAACGCCTCCAGCAGGTGGGCCACGTTGGTGGTCTTGAAGTCGCGGGCGGTGCTGAGCAACCCGACGCCGATGTTCACGGTGCCGTCGCCGACGGGCGCGACCCAGCCGTAGCCGGGAAGCGCCTGGCCCGACCGGTCGGCGAGGTCGAGGACGATCTCCAGGCGGTCGTCGTCCGAGCGCGGCGACGTCCAGTACGACCGGATGGCCGCCGCGTACGGCCAGCGACGGGTGCGGAAGGTGCCGAGCGCCCGACCGAACGGGCTGTTGGCGCCGTCGGCGACCACGACGTGGTCGGCGTCGATCGACCGGGTGACGCCGTCGGGGGAACGGACGTGCGCCCCGCGGACGAAGCCGCGCTCCACGACGGGTTCGATCGCCTCGTGACCGGCCAGCACCTCGGCGCCGCAGCGGCTCGCGAGGTCGAGCACGGCGCGATCGAGGTCGCGTCGCCGCACGACGCCGGCCTCGGCACCGCC
>WLDE01000011.1 GCA_009704985.1 Actinomycetota bacterium
GTCGTCACGGGGCGTCCAGTCTCGCAGCTGACCGGTCGGGTTGCACCGCGCACGGCGCCGGCCGGCCGTGTGGAGATCGTTCCCAGCACCCGCCGCCACCGGGCTCGGGCCGGGCGCGGACGGGTCGTCCGACGATCGGACCCACCCGTAACATCCGGCCGATGCCCGACCAGCCGACCGTTCCCGTTCCGGCACCGCCCGACACGGCACCGCCCGACACGGCACCGCCCGACACGGCGCACCTCGACCGTCGCGCCCGGGCGGGTCGGGCCGTGCGCGACCTCGGCCATGGGCTGATCGGCCACCAGGTGGACGACGCCCTCCTCGACGAGCTGGCCGCGTCGCTCGAGTCGCTCACGGCCCGGCTCGCCGCCGGCGGCGTGCGCAGCCGCCAGCCCTCGACGTTCCAGAGCAACAGCGACGACTGGGGCGCGGACCCCGACCAGACCGAGTTCACCGGATTCGACGATCGGCCGGTGAGCGGCCGCTCGAGCCCACTCGGCCTCGATCCCGTCATCCGCCGGGTCGGCGACGAGATCCATGCCACGGTCACCCTGCGGTCGGCGCACGAGGGCGCGCCCGGCCGCAGCCACGGTGGTGTCGTGTCCGCGCTGTTCGACGACGTGTTCGGCTTCGTGCTGTCCATCGAGCGCACCCCGGCCTTCACCGGCGAGCTCACCATCCGCTACGCGGGGCCGACACCGCTGCACCAGCCGCTCACGTGCCGCGTCCGCCTCGCGTCCCGCGAGGGGCGCAAGCTGTTCATGACGGGCGAGCTCCTGACGGCGGACGAATCGGTGTGCGTGCGGGCCAAGGCGACCTTCATCGCGATCGACGTGGCCGCCACCCCCGGCTGGGGCGACGGCGTCTGACCCCCACGCGCCGGACACCTTCGTCCGGTTCGTCCGGTTCGTCCGGTTCGTCCGGTTCGCCCGGTTCGCCCGGTTCGCCCGGTCAACGGCGCAGCGTCGTGCCGGCCTTGGTGGTCTCGACCGTCCAGCCGTCGGCCTGCAGCTCGGCGCGCAGCGCGTCGGCGGTGGCGAAGTCCTTCGCGGCGCGGGCTGCGTCGAGTGCGGCCGCCTTCGCCGCCACCTCGGCGGGCACCTCGGCCGCGCCCTTCAGCACCAACCCCACGGCCGTGCACATCTCGTGCACCGCGGCGACGAGCGCACCGGCCTCGTCGCCGGCGGCGTCGAGGGCGACGTTGGCACGGCGCACCGTGTCGAACAGCAGCGCCATCGCGCCGGGGGTGTCGAGGTCGTCGTCCATGCGGGCACGGAACGCGTCGAGCACCGACGCGTCCGCCGTGGCGGGTGCGACCGACGCGGTGCGGGCCGCGAACGCGTCGAGACCGGCGAGCGCCTTCACCGACGCGTCGATGTTGTCCTGGGTGACCGACACCGGTCCGCGATAGTGCGACTGGAGCAGCAGCATGCGGTACGCGCGGGGGTCGTAGTGCTCGGTGAGGTCGAGCAGGTTGGCGACGTTGCCGAGGCTCTTCGACATCTTCTCGCCCTCGGCATCGACGACGAAGCCGTTGTGCATCCAGTGGTTCGCGAACCGCTTGCCGAGCGCGACGGCCTGTGCCCGCTCGTTCTCGTGGTGCGGGAACTTGAGGTCCATGCCACCGCAGTGCAGGTCGAAGCCCTCGCCCAGGAGGTCGAGGCTCATCACCACGCACTCGCTGTGCCAGCCGGGCCGGCCGTCGCCCCACGGCGACGGCCACGAGGGCTCACCCGGCTTGGAGAGCTTCCAGAGTGCGAAGTCCGCAGGGTGGCGCTTGTGCTCCGCACCGAACACCTCGCGCTCACCGCCACCGGCGAGCAGGTCGTCGAGGCGCTGGTTCGCGAGCAGGCCGTAGTCCTCCACCGTCTCCACGCTGAGGTACACCCCGTCGTCGGTCGCGTAGGCGCGGCCGATCTCGACGAGTTGGCCGATCATGTCGACCATCTGCACGACGTACTCCGTCGCGTGCGGCACGTCGGTGGGGCGCTCGACGTCGAGCTTGCCCATCGCGTCGAACCACACCCGCTCGCACTTCGTGGTGATCTCCTGCCACGGGCGCTGCTCGCGATTGGCACGCTCGATGATCTTGTCGTCGATGTCGGTGATGTTGCTCACCAGCCGCACGCGCAGACCGCTCCACTCGAGGTAGCGGCGCAGAACGTCGTACACGAGCGTGGCCCGGCCGTGGCCGAGGTGGGGCGGGCCGTACACCGTGGGGCCGCACAGGTAGATGCTCACCGTGCCGGGTTCGCGCAGCGCGAGCTCGCGGACCTCTCGGGTGGCGGTGTCGTACAGGTGCAGCATGGCGCGAAATCCTACGGGGAACCGTCATCCGCCCAGCGGTGGGTTCCGTACACTTGTCGACCCACTCGCCGGGAGCGGGTCTCGAACCGGGTCAGTCCCGACCCGTGCACCACAAGGAGCCTCTCATGATCAAACGCGCCCTCGCGGCCCTCGCTGTCACCGCAGCCGCCGCCACCGTCGTGGCCGCCGTCCCCGCCGGCGCGTCCGGCAAGGTGGACCCGAAGACCCTGTCCATCGCCGACGTGCTGCTGGCCGACGACGCCGGCAGCGGCCAGGCCAACGTCCTCGACCGCAACTGGCGTGACTACGACCTCGTCACCGCCGCGGTGCTGGCCGTCGGTGCCAACGACCTCGTGCCGGCCGCCGCCAACAAGGGCGCCTCGCTCACGGTGCTCGCGCCGAACGACCAGGCGTTCCGTCTGCTCGCGCAGGACCTCACCAAGAAGCGCTACCGCACCGAGCAGCAGGTGCTCGACGCGCTGCTGGCAGTCGAGGCCGGCGCCCCCGGCACCATCAAGACGGTCCTCACCTACCACATCGTCCCGGCCAAGCTCGGCCCGGCCGCGGTGCTCGCGAGCGACAACGTCGCCGTCACCACCCTCGGCGGCGGCACCTTCACGGTCGACGTGATCAACAAGAAGACCGCGTTCGTCCAGTTCGTCGACGGCGACCCGAACGCCCGCAACCCGTTCCTCAACAAGATCAACGTCGGTGGCGGCGAGCTCGCCAACGGCTACATCCACGGCATCGACCGGGTGCTCCGCCCGATCGACCTCTGATCCGGGTTCCACCCGACCCTGCGTCACCACTCCCTCCCCGGTGACGCTCCCGCACCGGCCCGGGTCGCGTCTGTTCGCAGGCGCCGACCCGGGCCGAGGCGCGTCCCGGGCCGAACCTCCCGGGCCGAACCTCCCGGGCCGAACCTCCCGGGCCGGTGCGCGCCGGCAGGGTCGACGGTGGATCGCAGCACCGGCGACCCCACGAATCGACCTCGGGTCGCCCCACCACCCACCGGTAGCCTGAGCGCGCTATGAGCAGCCCGAACCACATCCCCGACAAGCCCTCCCTCGACGGCATCGAGGACGCGCTCGTCGCACGCTGGGACGACGAGGGCGTCTACCGGTTCGACCGCTCGGCCACCCGCGACCAGGTGTTCGCGATCGACACCCCGCCGCCCACCGTCAGCGGCTCGCTGCACATCGGCCACGTCTTCAGCTACACCCACACCGACACCGTCGCCCGCTTCCAGCGGATGCGCGGCAAGGCGGTCTTCTACCCGATCGGCTGGGACGACAACGGTCTCGCCACCGAGCGCCGCGTGCAGAACTTCACCGGCGTGCGCTGCGACCCGTCGCTGCCGTTCGACCCGGACTTCGCCGCACCGTTCCACGGCGACGTCCCGAAGGACCACCGCGCCATCCCGGTGAGCCGCCCGAACTTCGTCGAGCTCTGCCGCGAGATCACCCACCTCGACGAGCAGGCGTTCGAGGCGCTGTTCCGCCGCCTCGGCCTCTCGGTCGACTGGTCGCTGCTGTACACCACCATCGGCGACGTCGCCCGCCGCGTCAGCCAGCGAGCCTTCCTGCGCAACCTCGCGCGCGGCGAGGCCTACCAGCAGGACGCGCCCACGCTGTACGACATCGACGAGCGCACGGCCGTCGCCCAGGCCGAGATGGAGGACCGCGACGTCCCCGGCGCCTACCACCAGCTCGCCTTCCACCGGACGGACGGGCAGGGAGATCTCCTGATCGACACCACCCGCCCCGAGCTGCTCCCCAGCTGCGTCGCGATGGTGGCCCACCCCGACGACGCGCGGTACCAGCCACTGTTCGGCACCACGGTGCGCACACCGCTGTTCGGCGTCGAGGTGCCGGTGCTCGCCCACCACCTCGCCGATCCCGAGAAGGGCACCGGCATCGCGATGATCTGCACCTTCGGCGATGTCACCGACGTCACCTGGTGGCGCGAGCTGAACCTGCCGTCGCGGGCCCTCATCGGCTTCGACGGCCGCATGGCCACCGAGACCCCCGAGTGGATCACCGACGCCGCGGGCCAGGAGGCGTACGCGCAGCTCGCCGGCCTCGCCCCGAAGCAGGCGCAGAAGAAGATCGTCGAGCTGCTGCAGGCGTCCGGCGAGATGCTCGGCGACCCCCGCCCGATCTCCCACCCCGTCAAGTTCTACGAGCGCGGGTCGCGCCCGCTCGAGATCGTCGCGACGCGCCAGTGGTACATCCGCAACGGCGGCCGCGACGCCGACCTGCGCACCGCGCTCCTCGAGCGGGGCAACGAGCTCACGTGGCACCCGAGCTACATGCAGCACCGCTACGACAACTGGGTCGGCGGCCTCAACGGCGACTGGCTCATCAGCCGCCAGCGCTACTTCGGCGTGCCGATCCCCGTCTGGTACGGCGTCGACGCCGACGGCAACCCGGATCACGACACGGTGCTGCTGCCCGCCGACGACCAGCTGCCGGTCGACCCGTCCACCGACTGCCCGCCCGGCTACACGCCCGACCAGCGCGGCGTCCCCGGCGGCTTCGTCGGCGACCCCGACGTGATGGACACCTGGGCCACGTCGTCGCTCACCCCGCAGATCGCCGGCGACTGGGCCGGCGACAGCGATCTGTTCGACCGAGTGTTCCCGATGGACGTCCGGCCGCAGGGCCACGACATCATCCGCACCTGGCTGTTCGCCACCATGGTGCGCGGCCACCACGAGCACGGCACGCCGCCGTGGCGCCACGCCGCGCTGTCCGGCTGGATCCTCGACCCCGACCGCAAGAAGATGTCGAAGAGCAAGGGCAACACGGTCACGCCGATGCACCTGCTCGAGCAGTACGGCACGGATGCGGTCCGCTACTGGGCGGCGTGCGGACGGCCGGGGGTCGACACCGCGTTCGACGAGGGCCAGATGAAGATCGGGCGCAAGCTCGCGCTCAAGCTGCTCAACGTCAGCAAGTTCGTGCTCGGCTTCGGCGAGCCGGCCGAGGGCGCGGAGCCCACGGTGGCGATCGACCGGGCGATGCTCGCCCGCCTCGGCGCCGTGCTCGACGAGGCCACCGCGGCGTTCGACGCGTTCGACTACGCCCGTGCGCTCGAGCGCACCGAGAGCTTCTTCTGGTGGTTCTGCGACGACTACGTCGAGCTCGTGAAGGCGCGCGCCTACGGCACGCAGGACGACGCCGGTGCTCAGTCGGCGCGCGTCGCGCTGCGGCTCGCCCTGTCGGCACTCACGCGTGCGTTCGCCCCCGTGCTGCCGTTCGTCACCGACGAGGTGTGGCGCTGGTGGCAGACCGGGTCGGTGCACGCCGCCACGTGGCCGACGGCAGCCGAGCTGGGCGGCGTGGCAGCGTCGGCTGACGCGGCGGCGATGATCGATCCCGTGTCCGAGGTGCTCGCGCAGGTGCGCCGCGCGAAGACGGAGGCCAAGGTCAGCCAGCGAGCGGCGATCGAGTCGCTCGTGGTGCGCGGGCCTGCCGCGGCCCGGACCGCCGTCGAGGCGGCCCTCGCCGACCTGCGTGACGCCGGCAGCATCGACTCGGTCGTGTTCGAGGACGCCGACCAGCTCGGCTGCGCCGTCACCCTCGCGCCGCCGGCCGAGGGCTGACCCGGGGCCGACCCGGGGCCGACCCCGGGTCGATCGGGGAGGCCGGGCCGGCCGGCCCGCGCCCTCCGGTCGTCTCCATGACGATCGTCACGCGGACGACTGCTAGACCCGCGGGCATGAAAACACGCGCAGCGGTGCTCTGGGGGGTCGATCAGCCGTGGCAGGTGGAGGAGATCACGATCGATCCACCGCGGGTCGGCGAGGTGCTCGTCGAGTGGAAGGTCTCGGGCATGTGCCACAGCGACGAGCACATGGTGACCGGCGACATGGTGCCGCCGCCCGAGGCGCTCGCGATGATGGGCGTCGACAGCATCTTCCCGCTGATCGGCGGACACGAGGGCGCCGGCGTGGTGGTGGAGGTCGGTCCCGGTGTCACCACGGTGAAGCCGGGCGACCACGTGTCGGCGAGCTTCGTGCCGAGCTGCGGGCGGTGCCGCTACTGCAGCACGGGCCGCCAGAACCTGTGCGACAACGGCCGCGGCACCCTCGGCGGCGGCATGATCACCGATGGCACACACCGCCACTTCGTGCGCGACGGCCAGCACGTGGGCCTGCTCGCCAAGCTCGGCACCTTCTCCCACCACGCGTGCGTGTCGGAGAACTCGGTCATCAAGGTCGACGACGACCTGCCGCTGGAGTGCGTGGCGCTCGTGTCGTGCGGCGTGGCCACCGGCTGGGGCTCGGCCACCAACCGTGCCGACGTCGGCCCCGGTGACACCGTGGTGGTGGTCGGCATCGGCGGCATCGGCATCAACGCCGTGCAGGGCGCCAAGATGGCCGGCGCCAAGCACGTGATCGCGATCGACCCGATCGAGTTCAAGCGCGAGAAGGCGATGGAGTTCGGTGCCACCCACACGTTCTCGTCGATGGAGGAGGCGGTCGGGCCGCTCACCGAGCTCAGCTGGGGCCAGATGGCCGACAAGGTGATCATGACCCCCGGTGTGCTCTACGGCGACATGATGGAGCTCGGCCTCGCGATGACCGGCAAGGGCGGCACCTGCGTGGTCACGGCGATCGCCCCGATGACGCAGAACCAGGCGGCGGTCAACCTGTTCCAGCTCGCGATGTGGAACAAGGAGATCAAGGGCACGATCTTCGGGTCGCTCAACCCCCGCGCCGACATCCCCCGCCTGCTCGGCATGTACCGCGACGGCACGCTGAAGCTCGACGAGCTGATCACCAAGCGCTACACGCTCGACGAGATCAACGTCGGCTACCAGGCGATGCGTGACGGCGAGAACCTCCGCGGCGTGATCGTCCACTGAGCCACGCGCCCACCCCCTGACGGGTGCGCCACCGCGTCGGCGGGTACCCTTGGCGCGCCATGTCGTCCTCGGAACCGCCCTCCGACGCCTCCGCGTCCGACGCCTCCGCGTCCGGTCCATCGGCGTCCGGCTCGGCGTCCGGCTCGATGCCCGACGGGTCGCTCGCGATCGGTCCCACCGACGCCACGGTGCCGGCCGAGATCCCGGTCGAGCCGGTCGTCACCGCTGCCGCGGCCAAGGCTGCCAAGGCGGCGCACCGGCGCGGTCGCACGTGGCCACAGCGGATGCTGCTCGCCCTGAACATCCTGGTGATCCTCGCCTGCTTCGCCGGTGCCGGTGCGCTGGTGGTGAGCCGCTACTACGGCAACACCCTCAACCGCGTCGACCTCGGCTCGGCGCCACCCACCACGGTGGTCACCGGCATCACCATCAGCCCGCGCCCCGACGACGGCGACGGCAGCGACGACACCGACGGTGTCGACGTCACCGTCGACGCGACCGAGGTCACCACCGACGGAGCGGCACCCGACGAGACCTTCCCCGACGCCGATCCCGAGGCCAAGAACTTCCTGATCACCGGTGCGGACAACAACGCCTGCCTCGACCCGAACTCGCCGTACGCGGCGGCGTTCGGCAACCGCGAGGGCATGGGCGAGCGCAGCGACACGATCATGATCATGCGGGTCGATCCGTCCACCAAGCGGGCGGCGATCCTGTCGTTCCCCCGCGACCTGTGGGTGCAGGTCTCGGGCCGCAACAGCAAGAACCGGATCAACTCGGCGTACGTGAAGGACGACCCGACGCGGCTCATCGACACGATCTGGCGCAACTTCGGCATCTGGCCCGACCACTTCATCCAGATCGACTTCTGCGCCTTCAAGACGATCGTCGACGGCCTCGGCGGCGTGGCGGTGCCGTTCGAGTACCCGGCTCGCGATCGCAACACCGGCCTGAACGTGCCCGAGGCGGGCTGCTTCACGTTCGACGGCGACCACGCGCTCGCGTACGTGCGGTCCCGCAAGTACCAGTACTACAAGGACGGCCAGTGGCGCACCGATCCGGTGAGCGACCTCGGCCGCGTCGCCCGCCAGCAGGACTTCCTGCGACGCGTGCTGTCGTCCGCCCTCGACCGCGGCGTCACCGACCCGAACGTCGCGACCAGCCTCATCGAGGCCGCGCAGGAGAACGTCGTCGTCGACCAGAACCTCACGATCACGCGGATGCTCGAGTTCGTCGGCGTGCTGCGCAACTTCGAGCCGGGCGGCATCGCCTCGTACCAGATCCAGGCTCGCGGCGCGAACGTCAGCGGCAACTCGGTGCTGATCCCCGAGATCCAGGGCGACAACATGCAGGCGATCCTCGCGATCTTCCGTGGCGAGGCACCACTGGCCGGCGCACCCGCCCAGGTGTTCGACACCACGACCACGGCCACCCCCGCCGGCGACCCCTCCGACACCACCGATGCGACCGACGGCTCCACGGACACGACGGTGTCGCAGGGGCCGGTCGAGACCGTGCCCGGGCCGGAGGAGAACGTGCAGGGCATCGTGCCGCCCCGCGGCGTCGAGTGCTGACCCGGCGAGTCGACGCACCCGCACCCGCACCCGCACCCGCAGCGCCCGAGCGTCACCCGCTCAGCCGAGCACCTCGCGCAAGGCCTCCACCACCGAGCTCGGACCGCGCACCGTGGTGAGCCGGGCGCCGGCGCGACGGGCGAACGCGGCGGCCTCGTCGCTGTCGCCCTCGGGCGCCACCACCACCAGCTCGTCGATCCCGCGTGCGGCCTCCACCGGATCGCCCTCCACCGTGGCCCGGCAGTCGCTCAGCAGGATCGCCACCTTGCGACCCGCCCGGCTGCGGCCCAGCTGGTCGCGCGCCACCTGCAGCGCCCCCGCGAGGTCGGTGGTGCCGAACCCGCGGAGCGAGAGCACGTCGCTCACCACCTGCTCGCCGGACTTCACGACGTCCTGGCTCTTGGCCACCACCACGTCCTTGCCGAACGCGAGCACGCTGTAGTCGGCCGGCGACCGCCACGCCACCGCCGCGGCGGCGACCGCCGAGGTGGCGAGCGGCTTGCCACCCATCGATCCGCTGCGATCCACGAGCAGGCACAGTGCCGTGCCCGGCTGCACCCAGCCACGCACCCGCAACCGCTCGGGATCCACCCGGCGAGGGTCGCCGCCGGCGTCCACCAGCGCGTCCATGCTCGCGTCGACGTCGAGGTCACCGGCGTCGGGCCGGTAGCGCTGCTCCACGAGCTTGCCCACCCCGCGAGGGCGGGCGGGCCCGCGACGGCTGAGCTCCAGGAACAGTCGCCCCGCCAGCCGGCGCGCCAGCTCGCGCAGCTTCGGGTCGGTGGCGGCAGTGAGGTCGGCGAGCATCGCCATCGTCTCGTCGGGGTCGTCGCGCATCGACTCGTCGACCGCCGCCTCGTCGAGCTCGCCCACCTCGGGCGACACCTGCTCGAAGCGCGGGTTGCGGGCGAGCTCGCGGCGCGACGTCGTCTTCTTCTGCGCGTCGGCCACGGCCTCGTCGGCCTCCTGGCCCTCCTTCGCCCGCGGCGGTTGCTTCAGCGGGAGTTGGTGGCCCCAGTCGGGGCGCCAGCTTTTCCCTCATCACCGGCGCCGTCGCCGTCGCCCGCGACCCGGCCGAAGATCTCCTCCCAGAGCTCGGTGATGATCCCCTCGCTCGTGCGCTGGCTGCCCTCGCGCAACCGCACCCGGCCCGACAGGGCCACGATCGCGGCATCCAGACCGATGCTCGGCTGCGCCGGAGGCTGGCCGCGCAGCGTGCCGAGCGACGCAGCCACCAGCGCCGTGTCGATCGCGCCACGCACGGACGACCCGACGCGCAGGTCGGCGTGGTCGCGGGTGCGCCGCACGAGCTCGACCACCTTGCCCAGCCACTCGGGTTCCACGCCCTCCACCCCGGCATCGGCGATCGCTCGCTGCACGATCGCGACCTCGTCGGGGGCCGACTGGTAGCTCATCGACAACCGGCACATCCGGTCGTACACGGCGCTCGAGATGCGCGCCGTGCCGACGGCGTCGAACGGGTTCATCGCCGCGACGAGCCGGAATCCGGGCGCGCACGCCACCCGGCCGAGGCGGGGGACGTGGAGCTCCTGCTCGGACATCACCGTGATCAACACGTTGAGGGTCTCCTCCGGGATCCGGTTGATCTCCTCGACGTACAGCAGCGCCCCGCTCGTCATCGCCGTGACGAGCGGGCCGTCCACGAACACGTCGGCGGTGTAGCCGTCGGTGAGCACCCGCGCCGGGTCGAAGTGGCCGACGAGACGGGCGGGCGTGAGCTCGGCGTTGCCCTCGACGAACTCGAAGCCGATGCCGAGCTCGTGCGCGACCGCACGCAGCAGTGTGCTCTTGCCGGTACCGGGCGGGCCCTCCAGCACGATGTGCCGGTCGGCAGCGAGCGCGGCGACGACGAGTTCGAGTTCGCGTCGGCGACCGACCACCTGCCCGAGCAGGCGGCCGACCAGACCCGCCGACGTGTCCGTCACGGTGCGATCCGGGTCACGGTGCGATCCGGGTCAGTCGTACTTCAGGACGCCGCGGATGTTGGTGCCGGCACGCATCGCGTCGTAGCCGTCGTTCACACCCTCGAGCGCGTACTCGTTGGTGACCAGACCGTCGAGGTCGAGCTGACCTTCACGGTAGAGACCGATCAGCTTGGGGATGTCGGCGCGCGGGTTGCCCGAGCCGAACAGCGAACCGACGAGCTGCTTCTCCATCAACGTCAGGTCGAGCAGGCTCATCGACGCCGAATACTCCAACGCCGGGTGGATGTTCGTCACGACGACACGGCCGCGCTTCGACGCGAGCGCCATCGCCTGACCGATCACCTCGCCCGAACCGACACCCATCGTCATGATGACCTTGTTCGCCATCGTGCCCCAGGTGAGCTCCTGGATCCCCGGCAGCGCCTCCTCCATCGACGAGAACGTGTGCGTGGCACCGAACTCCATCGCCTTCTCGCGCTTGAACTCCACCGGGTCGATCGCGATCACACGCTTCGCACCGGCGAGCTTCGCGCCCTGGATCGCGTTGGCACCGATGCCACCGACACCCACGACGGCCACCGTGTCGCCGGGCGACACCTCGGCCGCGTACACCGCCGAACCCCAGCCCGTGACCACACCGCAGCCGAGCAGACACGCGCGATCGAGCGGCACGTCCTTGTCGATCTTGATGCAGCTCGCCTCGTTCACCACCGTGTGGTGGGCGAAGGTGCCGAGCATGCACATCAGGCCGAGGTCCTGGCCCTTCGCGTGGTGGCGAGCCGTGCCGTCGATCTGGCGGCCGAGACCCATGAGCGCACCGAGGTCGCACAGGTTCTGGTGGCCGGTCGAGCAGCTGACGCAGCGGCCGCAGCTCGGGATGAAGCCGAACACGACGTGGTCGCCGGGGGCGAGCCAGCTGACGCCCTCACCGACCTCCTGCACCACGCCGGCGCCCTCGTGGCCACCGATGATCGGCAGCGCGAAGGGCAGGTCGCCCGTGAGCAGGTGCTCGTCGGAGTGGCACATGCCGCTCGCGGCGATCTTCACCAGCACCTCACCGGCCCTGGGTGGATCGAGCTCGATCTCCTCCACGCTCCACGGCGTGTTGACTTCCCACAGCACAGCGGCCTTGGTCTTCACGTTGGACCCCCCTGGTCGAGACGACGTCGTGAAGGACGTTAGCCACCAGATCGCTCCGCTGTCACAGCCGGTGGCCGGGTCGTGGCCGGGTCGTGGCAGGGTCGGCGGATCAGGAGGCGAGTTCGGGCGGCAGCGGGCGGTCGCTCACCAGGTGGAGCACCTGCACCGCACGGGTCATCGCCACGTACAGCAGGCGCGCGCCACGGTGCGGGCCGCCGTCGTCGAGGATCTCGGCCGGGTTCACCACCACCACGCCGTCGAACTCCAGGCCCTTCACGGCCTCGGCGCCGAACACCGGCACCTCGTCGCGCTCGAGGTACTGCACGCGGTTCGCCACGCGCAGGCCCCTCGCGGCGAACGCCTCCGCCAGCACGGGCACGAGACGATCGGGGGCCACGACGCCCGTGCTGTGGTGGCGGTGACGCACGGCCACCACCTCGTCGGCCACCCGTGCGGCGAGCCGATCGGGCGCGACCTCCACGAACACCGGCGGTGCTCCCTCGGTGCGCACGCTGGTGCTCGCCACGGTGGACACACCGGAGTGCGCCAGCAGCCGGTTGGCGACGTCGAGGATCGGGCCGGGCACGCGGTAGCCGATGGTGAGGTGGGCCACCGACCCGGCGGCGCGGGTGAGGTGCCCCAGCGCGACGTCCCAGTCGTCCTGGCCGGCGGGCGTGGTGCTCTGCGCCAGATCGCCCAGCACGGTCATCGACCCGCTCGGGCTGCGCCGCCCGATCACGCGCAGCGCGACCGCCGAGTGGTCCTGCGCCTCGTCCACCACCACGTGCCCGAAGGTGAACGGCGTGCCGTTCAGCAGCGTGTTCGCCTCGTCGACGAGGAGCTGGTCGGCTGCGGTCCAGCGGCGTCTCGTGCCACCGGGTCCGAAGCCGTGCTCCGCCAGCAGCTGGTCGACGAGCTTCACCGGTCGCACCGCCGGCCAGCACGTCTGCAGCACCTTCCGCAGCTCGGTCGCCTTCGTGTACGCCCCGTCCTTGCCGGTGCGCTGCAGCAGCACCCGATCGACGATCGGCTTGAGCGAGTCCTTGCGACGGTTCACCGGCAGGTTGCCGTCGAGCGCGGCCGTGATCCACTCGGCGATCTCGTCGGCCTCGAACACCAGCGTGCGCGCCCCGAACGGCTGCCGCACCGGCTCGGTGGGCAGCGACACGTGACGCGTGACGGCCGCCTCCAGCGCCGCGAGCATCTCCGCCGAGCCCTTGGCTCGACGCGCCTCTGCGGTGTCGACGCCGTCGACGGCCGGGAGCCTCGGGATGCAGAGGTCGAGCACGGTGCGCTGCTGCACGCTGCGCTCACCGAGGCTCGGCAGCACGTTCGCGATGTAGTCGAGGAACACGGCGTTGGGACCGACCACGAGCACGCCGTCGCGCACCAGCCGGCGGCGGTGCTCGAACAGCAGGTAGGCGGCGCGGTGGAGGCCGACCGCCGTCTTGCCGGTGCCCGGCCCTCCCTGCACCACGAGGCACTGGTCGATCGGCGCACGGATCACCACGTCCTGCTCGGCCTGGATGGTGGCCACGATCTCGCGCATCGCACCGGTGCGGGCCGCGCCGATCTCGGCGAGCACGGGATCCGGCACGCCGGTGGCGGCCTCCGCCGCGTCGGGGTCGTCGAGGTGCTCGTCGAGGTACGCCTGGAGCTCGCCGTCGGCGAGCGTGAACCGGCGGCGGTGCACCAGCCCGAGCGGGTCGACACCGGTGGCCCGGTAGAAGGGCGCGGCGATCGGGGCCCGCCAGTCGACCACCACCGGCTCGTGCGCCTCGTCCTCGATGTGGCGGCGTCCGATGTACCAGGTGTCCCTCGGTCGGCCGGCCGGGGCGTCCTCGGTGATGCGGCCGAAGAACTCGCCGGCGCCCGGGGTGCGCAGGTCCTCGAGCGCCTCGGCGACGGTGACCTCGACGTACTCCTTCGTGAGCTCGTCGGCCGACGCGGACGGGTCG
This sequence comes from Actinomycetota bacterium, assembly GCA_009704985.1. Lineage (GTDB taxonomy): Bacteria > Actinomycetota > Acidimicrobiia > Acidimicrobiales > Ilumatobacteraceae > VFMC01. The sequence goes on from WLDE01000011.1 coordinate 13,801, forward strand.
ACGCGGGAGAACCGGTCGATCATCGCGTCGCGGCAGGCGCGCGAGAACGCGAGCCGGTCGCGCTCGACGGCGAGCTCGGGGAACGGATCGGGGGCGTGATCGGGGGCGTGATCGGGGGCGTGATCGGGGGCGTGATCGGGCGCGGACACAGGGGACTCGACGCTACTGCCCTTCTGGTCGCGCATCGTCGCGAACTCCGCAAGGCTGCGCGACCGGAACGCGCCTGCGGCGGGGAGGGTGCTGCACCTTTCCGACCGCTACGCTCGCGCGACATGGAGCAGGACACCCCCACCACCACCCTCGACGACCAGGCCGCCGTGACGGTCGAGACCGTCGAGGAGGAGCTGCTGGTCGAGGAGATCTCGATCGACGGCATGTGCGGCGTCTACTGACGCGCACGACCAGGCCCGACCGAGACCCGACCCCGACCCGGACGCCATGAGCGCCCCGTCGAGCACGGAGCACGACCAGCTGCTCCACGTCGCGCTCGAGCTGCACCCCCAGGTGGCGCTGCGGCCCGAGCCGTTCGGCGCGCTCGCCTACCACTACGGCAACCGGCGCCTCGTGTTCCTGAAGCACCGCGACATGGTCGCCGTCGCCCGGGTCCTGGCCGATCACCCCACCCTCGCCGCCGCGCTGGAGGCGTGCGACATCGCCCCCGCCCGCTGGCCGAGTTTCGCCAAGGCGTTCGCCTCCCTCACCACCTCGGAGATCGTCCGTGAGCGTTGAGTCACTCGTCGGCCAGCTGAAGCACGGCCTCGACGCCCCCATCTGCCTCACCTGGGAGCTCACCTACGCCTGCAACCTGGCGTGCGTGCACTGCCTGTCGTCGAGCGGCCAGCGCGACCCGCGCGAGCTCACGACCGACGAGGCCAAGCGGGTGCTCGACGAGCTGCACGACCTGCAGGTCTTCTACATCAACATCGGCGGCGGCGAGCCGATGATCCGGCGCGACTTCTTCGAGCTCGTCGAGTACGCGATCGGCCGCGGCATCGGTGTGAAGTTCTCCACCAACGGCGCGTACATCGACGCCGAGAAGGCCCACCGCCTCACGGCGATGGACTACCTGGACATCCAGATCAGCCTCGACGGCACCGACGCCGCCACGAACGACGCGGTGCGGGGCATCGGCAGCTACGACACGGCGATCCGGGCGATGGACCACCTGCGCGACGCCGGGTTCGTCGAGCGCAACGGTCCGTTCAAGCTGAGCGTCGTCGTCACCCGCCACAACGTCGACCAGCTCGACGAGTTCAAGGCGCTCGCCGACAGCTACGGGGCACAGCTCCGCGTCACCCGCCTGCGCCCGAGCGGCCGCGGCGCCGACAGCTGGCACGAGCTCCACCCCACGAACGCGCAGCAGCGCCAGATCTACGACTGGCTGATGGCCCACGGCGAGCACGTGCTCACCGGCGACTCGTTCTTCCACCTCAACGCGCTCGGCGACCCGCTGCCCGGCCTGAACATGTGCGGCGCCGGCCGCGTCGTGTGCCTGATCGACCCGATCGGCGACGTCTACGCCTGCCCGTTCGTGATCCACGACGAGTTCAAGGCCGGCTCGGTGCGCGACGAGGGCGGCTTCACGAAGGTGTGGAAGCAGAGCGACCTCTTCCTCGAACTGCGCGAGCCGCAGTCGGCGGGTGCCTGCGCGAGCTGCGGCAGCTACGACGCCTGCCAGGGCGGGTGCATGGCCGCGAAGTTCTTCACCGGTCTGCCCCTCGACGGCCCCGACCCGGAGTGCGTCGGCGGTGCGGCCGACGAGGCGCTGCAGCGCGTCGACGTCGCGTTCACGCCGAAGCCGTCGATGGACCACAGCAAGCCGGTCACGCTCACCCGCAAGCTCATCCCCGTCGCCGGGAGCTGAGCCGGCGGGCGGCGTCCCGACGGGCGGCGTCGGCTCGGTCCGGCCCGACGCGGGCCGCGTACAGTACGCACATGATCTGGGGGCTCGTGCCGGTGGCGTACCTGCTCGGCACGTTCCCGAGCGCGGTGATGGTGGCGCGCAGCAAGGGCATCGACATCACCGCCGTCGGCTCACGCAACCCCGGTGCCTCCAACGTCGGCCGCACGATGGGCACCGCGTGGGGCGTGCTCGTGTTCGTCCTCGACGGCCTGAAGGGGGCGATCCCCGCCGCCGTCGGCACCGCCCTCGACGAGCCCGTCGCCACCTACGCGATGGTGGCCGCCGCCGTCCTCGGCCACATGTACCCGGTCACCCGCCGCTTCGTCGGCGGCAAGGGGGTGGCCACGATGGGCGGTGCGCTCGTGGTGCTGCACCCGATCGTGTTCGTGGTGCTGCTGGTCGTGTGGCTCGTGGTCCGCAAGCTGTCGGGCACGGCGTCGCTCGGGTCGCTGATCATCGCCGCCGGGCTCCCGATCGGCGTCGCACTCGACGGGGCACCGGCGTGGGAGGTGGTGGCCACCGTCGCACTCGCGGCACTGGTGATGCTGCGTCACGCCGACAACATCCGGCGCCTCCTGCGCGGCGACGAGCTGTCGGCCTCGCACGCCTCGTCGCGCCGCGGCTGAGGCGCCGCGGCTGACGCGTCGCCGGACCGAGCGCCGGACCGGGCGCAGGAGAGGTCCCCGGCGGCACGGCCCGGTAACGTCGCACGACGTGAGCGACGAGCGGGACGAGTTCAATGCCAAGGTGATCGCGGAGTTCCGCGCGAACCAGGGGGTGTGCGGCGGCTTCTTCGAGGGCAAGCCGATGGTGCTCGTCACCCACATCGGCGCGAAGACGGGCACGCGGCGCACCACGCCGCTGGTGTGCAGCGTCGACCGGGTCGCCGGCACCGACCGGATCGTGATCATCGCCTCGATGGGCGGCGCCCCCACCAACCCGGCCTGGTACCACAACCTCGTCGCCCACCCCGAGGTCACCGTCGAGTTCGGCACCGAGACGTTCACCGCCCGGGCCGTCGAGCAGCACGGCGACGAACGCCGCCGGCTCTACGACCAGCAGGCGGCCACCATGCCCTTCTTCCACGACTACCAGGCGCGCACCGAGCGGACCATCCCCGTGTTCGTCCTCGAGCGTGCCGCCGCCTGACCCGCCGTCGTGGAACTCCTCCGGCCACTGACGCTGCGAGGCGCGACCGCGCCGACGCGCGTGATGTTCGGGCCGATCGTCACCAACCTCGGTGACGACGACCGACGCCTCACCGATCGCCACACCGCGTTCTACGCCCGCCGCGCCGCCGGCGGCTGCGGGGTGATCGTCACGGAGGGCGCGAGCGTGCACCCGAGCGACTGGCCGTACGAGCGCGCGCCGCTGGCCGAGCGCTGCGCGGACGGATGGCGGGCGATCGCCGATGCGTGCCATGCCCACGGCGCGCTCGTGATCGCGTCGCTCGACCACGCCGGCGGGCAGGGCTCCAGCGCGTACGGCCAGGCTCCGCTGTGGGCGCCGTCGCGCGTGCCCGAGGTGAACACGCGCGAGGTGCCGAAGTGGATGGAGGCCCGAGACATCGACGCGGTGGTGGCCGGCTTCGGTGCGGCAGCCGCCACGGCGGTGCGGGCCGGCTGCGACGGTGTGGAGATCAACGCCGGCCAGCACAGCCTCGTGCGCCAGTTCCTCTCGGGTCTCACCAACCACCGCGGCGACGAGTACGGCGAGACGCGGCACCTGTTCGCCCGCCGGGTGATCGAGGCCGTGCGCCGCGGGGCCGGCGACGCGATCGTGGGCCTCCGCCTGTCGTGCGACGAACTCGCGCCGTGGGCGGGCATCACGCCCGACATCGCCGCCGAGCTGGCGCCCGTGCTCGTCGCGAGCGGCGTCGACTACGTGGTGGTGGTGCGCGGCGCGATCTTCTCCGCCGAGAAGACCCGACCCGACCACCACGAACCGACCGGGTTCAACATCGACCTGTGCCGTCGCATCCGGTCGGCGCTACCCGGCACCCCGTTGTTCCTGCAGGGCTCGGTGGTCGACCCCGGCCAGGCGGAGTGGGCCCTCGTCGACGGCGTCGCCGACGGGGTGGAGATGACCCGCGCCCAGCTGGCCGACCCGGATCTCGTCCGCCGCCTCGCCGCCGGCGAACCCGAGCGGATCCGCCCGTGCATCCGCTGCAACCAGACGTGCCAGGTGCGCGACGCCCGCAACCCGATCCTCACCTGCGTGGTCGAGCCGTCGACCGGACACGAGACCGACGACCCCGACTGGTACGTGCCCACGCGAGCGGCGGCCGACGTCACCGTGATCGGTGGCGGGGTGGCCGGGCTGGAGGCGGCCCGCGTGTCCGCGCTGCGCGGCCACCGTGTCACGGTCGTCGAGCGCGAGCACCACCTCGGCGGGGTCGCCGCGATCATCGGGCCGGCCCGACCCTTCGTCGACTGGCTCGTCGCCGAGTGCGACCGGCTCGGCGTGGCCGTACAGCTCGGCACCGACGGCGCCCCGGCCGCGACCGCGGCACGCAGTGCGCACGTGGTGCAGGCCACCGGCGGGCGTCCCGGCCTGCGCGAGTACGACGTCGACCCCGCCGCCACGTTGGTCGACGTGCTCGACGTGCGCCGCGGCACCGTCGAGCTGCCCGACGCGGGCACGATCGTGCTGTTCGACCCGATCGGTGGTCCGATCGCGGTGTCGCTCGCGGAGGAGCTCGGCGAACGAGCCGTGCTCGTCACCCAGGACAACATCGCCGGCAACGAGCTCAGCCGCAGCGGCGACCTCGCCCCGGCCAACGTGCGCCTCGCCCAGCGCGGCGTCCGGATCGAGAAGCGAACCCTGCTGCGAGCCGTCCGGCCCGGCGCCGTCGAGGTGCAGGACCGCTTCAACGGCGAACGGCGCACGATCGACGCGGCCGCCGTGGTCGACTGCGGATTCCGGCTGCCGACCGACCCGCTCGACGGTGTCACCGTGCAGGTCGGCGACTGCGTCGCGCCGCGCACCGTCCTCGAGGCCGTCCTCGAGGCCCGCCGCGCCGCCCGCACGATCTGAGCCGCCCCGGGCCCACGTCGGGCGCCGGATCGACCGTCTTGTACGGCGTACAGTCGGCACATGGACGTCGCACTCCTCGACCGGGCCCGCCAGCAGTTCGCCGACCGCAACCCCGGCAGTCGCCGCTACTTCGAGGAGGCCTCGAAGGTGCTGCCCGGTGGCCACACCCGCACGGTGCTGAACCACCCGCCGTTCCCCGTCACCTTCGTCTCCGGTGAGGGCGCCACGCTCACCGACGTCGACGGTCGCACGTACATCGACCTGCTCGGCGACTACACCGCCGGGCTCCTCGGCCACAGCGAGCACCGGGTGATCGACGCCGTCACGGCAGCGCTGCGCACCAACGTCAGCGTCGGTGGCGTGCACCCGACGGAGGCCGAGCTCGCCCGACTGATGTGCGACCGCTTCGGCCTCGACCGCGTGCGATTCACCAACTCGGGCACCGAGGCCAACCTGATGGCGATCACCACCGCCACCCAGTTCACCGGGCGTTCGAAGCTGCTCGTGATGCTCGGCGGCTACCACGGCGGCGTCCTCTACTTCGCGAGCGGCCCGGCGCCGTGGAACGCGCCCTACGACGTGGTGCTCGCCCCGTTCAACGACCTCGACCGCACCCTCGCGCTGATCGAGCAGCACGGCAGCGAGCTCGCCGCGGTCGTGATGGAGCCGATGCTCGGCTCGGGCGGATGCGTGCCCGCTCGGCCCGACTACGTGCAGGGCGTGTTCGCCGCAGCCCGCGCAGCCGGCGCCGTGTGCGTCGCCGACGAGGTGATGACCTCGCGCCACGGACGCCAGGGCATGCTCCACCTGCTGGGGGCCGAGGCCGACATCACCACGTACGGCAAGTACATCGGCGGCGGGTTCTCCTTCGGCGCCTTCGGTGGCCGCGCCGAGCTGCTCGACCAGTACGACACCACACCCGGCGCGCGCACCTCGGTCATCAGCCACGCCGGCACGTTCAACAACAACATCGCCACGATGACCGCAGGCGTGGCCGTGCTGCGCGACGTGTACACCGCCGACGTCGCCGAGGCACACCTGGCCCGGGGCGAGGAGTTCCGCGGCCAGCTCGCCGCGGTGTGCGCACGTCACGAACTACCGATGAGCGTGAGCGGCTTCGGGTCGATGATGTCGCTCCACGCCACCGCGACGGTGCCCACCAACGTCCGCGAGGCCTTCGACCGCGACCACGTGCTGCAGGAGCTCGTGTACCTCGGCCTGCTCGAACGCGGCGTCTACACGGCCTTCCGGGGGATGGTGAACGTCGGCCTCGCGCACACCGACGACCAGCTCGCCACCGCCCTCGACGCGCTCGACGACACCCTCACCGAGCTCGCCCGGCTGGCCTGAGCCACGGGGTCGACCGGCGCGGCACCGTTCGCGCCGGAGCGGTAGCGTCGGCGCGGTGGAGCTCTTCGAGACCCCCCTCCCCGGTGTGGGTGTGCGGTACGAGTTCACCAGCGCCGCGGGCGACCGCGTCGGGGTGATCGTCCGTCGTGACGCCCGACGCGAGTTGTTGCTGTACGACGAGGAGGATCCCGACGCCTGTCGCGACTCCGTCTCGCTCACCGGCGAGGAGGCAGCCACCCTGGTCGAGCTGCTCGGCGGTACCAAGGTCACCGAGCGCGTCGCCGACCTCCGCCACGAGGTGGAGGGCCTGTCGATCGAGTGGGTCACGCTCGAGGCGGGCCGTGGGTTGTCGGGCCGCAGCATCGGCGACGGACGGATCCGCACCCAGACCGGCGCCTCGGTGGTCGCCGTCATCCGGGGCGAACGGTCGATCCCCGGTCCGGGTCCGGAGTTCGTGCTCGAACCCGGTGACGTCGCGCTCGTCGTCGGCTCGATCGAGGGCGTCTCCGCCGCGCAGCGACTCCTCACCGGCTGAACGTGCTCGCCGCGTCCACCGTCAGCACGATCCTGATCGAGCTCGGCGCGGTCCTGCTCGTGCTCGCCGTGTGCGGGCGGCTCGCCGCCCGCATCGGCTTGCCGTCGATCCCGCTCTACCTGCTCGCCGGCCTGCTGCTCGGCGAGGGCAGCCCGATCGCGCTGCAGGCGAGCTCGGAGTTCATCCGCATCGGCGCCGACCTCGGGGTGGTGCTCCTCCTGCTGCTGCTCGGCCTCGAGTACACGCCGGAGGAGCTCGCGCACGGCATGCGCACCAACTGGCTGGCCGGCATCGTCGACCTCGTCGCGAGCTTCACCCCCGGCCTCCTCGCCGGGCTGCTGCTCGGCTGGGACCCGGTGGCGTGCGTGCTGCTCGGCGGCATCACCTACATCACGTCCTCCGGCATCGTCGCGAAGCTGCTGAGCGACCTCAACCGCCTCGGCAACCGCGAGACGTCGACGGTGCTGTCGATGCTGGTGATGGAGGACATCGTGATGGCGGTGTTCCTGCCGATCGCCGCCGTGCTGATCGTCGGTGCCACGGTGGCCGAGGCGAGCCTGTCGGTGCTGCTCGCCCTCGCCGTCGTGGCCGCGGCGCTGTTCGTGTCGCTGCGCCTCGGTGCGCGGGTGAGCCGTCTCCTCGACTCCACCTCACCCGAACTGCTGCTGCTCACCGTGCTCGGCACCACGTTCCTCGCGGCGGGCCTGGCCGACAAGGCGAAGGTGTCCGCCGCCGTCGGGGCGTTCCTCATCGGCGTGATGCTCTCCGGCCAGATCGCCGAGCGTGGCCGCGAGCTGCTGTCCCCGATCCGAGACGTGTTCGGCGGGCTGTTCTTCATCTTCTTCGGCGTGCAGATCGATCCCGCCTCCCTGCCGCCGGTGCTGCTGCCCGCGATCGCGATCGCGATCGTCACGTCGGCGAGCAAGGTCGGCACCGGCTGGTGGGCCGCGCGCCGGGCGGGGGTCGCCGCGCGTGGTCGCCGGCGCGCCGCCGCGGCGATGATCCCCCGCGGCGAGTTCTCGATCGTCATCGCCGGCATCGGCACCGCCGCCGGCATCGAAGCCGACCTCGGCCCCCTCGCGGCCTGCTACGTGCTGCTGCTCGCGGTCGGCGGATCGCTCGCCGTCCGCTTCGTGCAGTGACGCGGGGTGGGACCACGGGCCGCCGCGGCTGGTAAGAACGGCGCCATGACCGACCTGTTCGACATGACCGGCAAGGTGGCGGTGGTGACCGGCGGCAGCCGTGGCCTCGGGCGCGAGATGGTGCTCGCGTTCGCCGAGCGCGGCGCCGACGTGGTGATCGCGAGCCGCAAGCTCGACAACTGCGAGGCCGTCGCCGAGGAGGTGCGGGCGATGGGCCGGCGTGCCCTCGCCGTCGCCTACCACGCCGCCTCGTGGGACGGCGCCGCGGAGCTCGCCGAGGCGGTGTATCGCACGTTCGGCACCGTCGACGTGCTCGTCAACAACGCCGGCATGTCGCCGCTGTACCCGTCGGTCGACGCGATCACGGAGGACCTCTACGACAAGGTGATGGGCGTCAACCTGAAGGGGCCGTTCCGGCTGTCGGCGATCGTCGGCACGCGCATGGCCGCCGGTGACGGTGGGTCGATCGTCTTCGTGTCGTCGATCGCGTCGCAGCGCACCAGCCCGAGCGAGCTCGTCTACGGCGCCGCGAAGGCCGGCGTCAACGCGCTCACCTACGGCCTGGCCCGCACCCTCGGACCCAAGGTGCGCGTGAACTGCATCGTGCCCGGACCGTTCCTCACCGACATCTCGAAGGCGTGGGACATGGCGTCGTTCGAGAAGTCGGCCAAGGCCGGCTTCGCCCTGCAGCGCGGTGGTGAGCCGCACGAGATCGTCGGCGCAGCGCTGTACTTCGCCACCGCCGCGAGCAGCTACACCACCGGCACCACGCTCAACGTCGACGGCGGACCGCGTTGAGCAGCGGCAGCGGTGCCACCGGCACGCTGCGCGCCGTCCTCTGGGACATGGACGGCACGCTCGTCGATACCGAGCCCTACTGGATCGAGCGCGAGCACGAGATCGTCGCCGAGCACGGCAACGGCGGCTGGACCCATGAGCACGGCCTCGCGCTCGTGGGGCGCGACCTGCGCGACTCGGCCGCCTACCTGCGCGAGCACGGCGAGCTCGACCTCGGCATCGACGAGATCGTGCACCTGCTGCTCGACGGCGTGATCGACCGGGTACGACAGCGCGTGCCGTGGCGACCGGGCGCGCGCGAGCTGCTCGCCGACGTCGTCGCGGCGGGCATCCCGTGCGCACTGGTGACGATGAGCTGGACGCGTTTCACCGACGCGATCGTGCCCCTGCTGCCCGACGGATCGTTCACGGTGGTGGTGGCCGGCGACGACGTCACGAACGGCAAGCCGCACCCCGAGCCGTACCTCACCGCAGCCGAGCGTCTCGGCGTCGACCCGACGGACTGCGTGGCGATCGAGGACTCGTTCACCGGTGTGCGCTCGGCCGACGCAGCCGGGTGCTGCACCCTCGCGGTGCCGCACGTGGTGCCGATCCCCGACGGTCACGGCCACCATCGGCTCCACTCCCTCGAGGGGGTGACGGCGGCTCAGCTGTCGGGACTTCTGTCCTCTTGTCGCCGGACACGGTCGGGTGCATGATGCTCTCAGAGATCCCACTCGTGTGGGACCGGGCAGGCCTCTGGCGCTGACCCAACGGGTGCGAGATCCCGGGTTCGCCCGGGATCTCCCCATTTTTCCGGCCGGCTCCGCGCCGCCGGCCGGCGGAGGTGTCCGCCACGGACCACGCGCCCGACTCGACGGAAGAGTTGCGGTCGCAACTGTGTTGGAGGGTGCATGACCACGCACGAGACCCCCACGTCGCCGACCCCGCCCGACGTGAGTGTGCAGCGAGCGAACCGGCGCTTCGTCACCGACCTCGGCTGGCTCGACTCCAAGCACAGCTTCAACTTCGGCCCGCACTGGTCCCCCGAGCACCAGGGGCACGGACTCCTGCTCGTCAACAACGACGACGTCGTCGCCCCCGGCCAGGGGTTCGGCACCCACGGCCACCGTGACATGGAGATCGTCACCTGGGTGCTGAGCGGACGGCTCGAGCACCGCGACTCCACCGGCACCCACGACGTGATCTACCCGGGCCTCGCCCAGCGCATGTCGGCCGGCCGCGGCATCCGCCACAGCGAGATGAACGCGAGCCCCGACGAACCGGTGCACTTCGTGCAGATGTGGGTGCTGCCCGACACGGCCGGCGTCGAACCCGGCTACGAGCAGCGCGACCTGAACGACGACCTCGCCCGCGGTGGCCTCGTGGCCGTCGCGTCGGGCGCCGGGCATCCCGGCGCGATCCGCATCCACCAGCGCGACGCCGTGCTGTTCGCGGCACGCCTGTCGTCGGGCGAGTCGGTCGAGGTGCCCGGCGGCGGCCACGTCCACCTGTTCGTCGCCCTCGGCGCCGGCGCGCTGGACGTCGCCGGTGATCTCGGGCAGGGTGATGCCGTGCGCCTCACCGACACCGGCCCCTCCAGGTTCACCGCATCGAACGACGGCACCGAGGTGCTCGTCTGGGTGACGGCGTGAGCGAGCCCCACGGCGTCGACGCCACCACCCGGGCGGCGCTCGACGCCCGGCGCGACGAGATCGCGGCACAGTACCTGCGGCCACGCGAGGTGCGACCGGCGAGCACCGCTCGCGGGGTGCACCACGTGGCGCTCATCTGCAGCGACGTCGAGCGCACCGTGCAGTTCTACGACGGTGTGCTCGGCTTCCCGCTGATCGAGATGTTCGAGAACCGCGACTACGCCGGTTCGACGCACTTCTTCTTCGACATCGGCCACGGCAACACGCTCGCCTACTTCGACCTGCCGGGCCTCGACCTCGGCCCGTACGCCGAGGTGCTCGGCGGCCACCACCACCTCGCGGTCTCGATCGAGCGCGACCAGTGGCAACGGATCAAGGACCGCTTCGACGCCGACGGCATCGAGTACGCCCATGTGGACGGCTCGTCGCTGTACTTCCGCGGCCCCGACGGCGAGCGTCTGGAGCTGATCAGCGATCCGCTGTTGGAGATGTACGGGAAACCGGTCGGCTGAGCGAGCGCAGCGAGCGAGGCCCACCTCGACCGGGTACCTCCCCCATCCCACCTCACCGGGAATTGGTTTCCGGTAAAGCGGAACGAGCTTCGACCCGACACACCTGTGACGGCCGACACTACGCTCGCCGCATGGAACTGCACTTCGCGACCGTCTGGGAAGCCATCACCGATCAGATCGGCGACACCACCGCCGTCGTCCACGGCGACGTCCGCCGAACCTGGTCGGAGTTCGACGAGCGCTCGGCCCGCCTGGCCTCCGCGTTCACGGCGGCCGGGCTCGGCCCCGACTCCAAGATCGGTCTCTACCTCTACAACGGCAACGAGTACCTCGAGGCCCAGTACGCGGCGTTCAAGATGCGCGGCGTCGCGATCAACGTCAACTACCGCTACCTCGACGACGAGCTGTGGTATCTGCTCGACAACTCCGACTCCGAAGCGCTCGTGTTCCACTCCTCGCTCGGTGATCGCGTGGCCCGGGTGGTCGAGCGGCTGCCCAAGCTCAAGCTGCTCATCGAGGTCGACGACGGCGACACCGGCGCCGTGGCGGGTGCCCAGTCGTTCGAGGCCGTCGTGGCCGGGCACGACCCGATGCCGCGCATCACGCGCCGCGAGGACGACCTGTACATGCTCTACACCGGTGGCACCACGGGCATGCCCAAGGGCGTGATGTACGCCGTCGGCGGCATGACGTCGAGCTACCTCACGAGCGGCTTCCCGCTGCTCGGCCTCCCGGTGCCCAGCACGCCCGCCGAGGTCGGCGCACTCGTGAAGCAGGCGGCCGAGGCCGGCAACCGGCTCATCTCCATCCCCTGCGCGCCGCTGATGCACGGCACCGGCATCTGGCTCGGCGCGTTCATCCCGATGCTCGCGGGTGGCCAGGTGGTCACCATGCAGAGCCGCTCGCTCGACGCCGACGAACTGCTCGGACTGGTGCAGGCCGAGCGGGTCACCAACCTCACCATCGTCGGCGACGCGTTCGCGAAGCCGATCATCGCCGCGCTCGACACGGCCAAGGAGGCCGGCTCGCCGTACGACACCAGCTCGCTGAAGATGATCATCTCGAGCGGCGTGATGTTCACCAGCGAGATCAAGGAGCAGGTGCTCGACCGGATCGAGCAGGTCGTGATCCTCGACGCGATGGGCTCCACCGAGGGTGCGATGGGCATCTCGATGACGATGCGCGGCCTGCCGCCGTCCACGGCGAAGTTCAGCCAGATGCCCACCACGAAGGTCTTCACCGAGGACGGCCGTGAGGTGCAGCCCGGCTCGGGCGAGATCGGCATGGTGGCCGCCGGTGGCAACGTGCCGCTCGGCTACTTCAAGGACGAGGAGAAGTCGGCCCGCACGTTCAAGGTGATCAACGGCGAGCGCTACTCGTTCCCCGGCGACATGGCGATGGTGGCCGAGGACGGCTCGCTCATCCTGCTCGGCCGCGGCAGCCAGGTGATCAACACCGGCGGCGAGAAGGTCTTCCCCGAGGAGGTCGAGGAGGCCGTGAAGCGCGTGCCCGGCGTGCAGGACTGCCTCGTGGTCGGCATCGACGACGAGAAGTTCGGCCAGGCCGTCACCGCCGTCGCCTCGCGGGTGGAGGGTGCCGAGGTCGACGAGGCCACGGTGATCGCCGACGTGAAGCGCCAGCTGGCCGGCTTCAAGGCGCCCAAGCGGGTGGTGTTCGTGAGCCAGATCCCGCGCGCCCCCAACGGCAAGGCCGACTACAAGACCGCCAAGCAGTACGCCCTCGACGGCGTCGCCGGCTGACGCCCCGCGCACCCGACCGCGCACCCGGCCGCGCACCCGACCGCGGGACGGACACGCCCGACCTGGGCAGGTCCTGTCCCGCGGTCGTGTCGCGTCAGGACCTCGTGTGGAGCTTCTCGCCCAGGAAGGCGAGCACGCGCTGCACGCTCGGTTCGTCGCGCTGCTCGGTGAGCACGCTGTGGTCACGCGGTGACGAACTCGGCAGCTCGACGGCCAGGAAGGCGTCGCCCAGCAGCTCGCGCAGCGAGTCGAAGCGCGTGCCGACGAGCTTGTCGCCGGTGAAGCGCAGGCCGAGCACCTGGCAGCCCTCGGCGGCGCGTCGGGCGACGGCGAGGCGGTCGTCCGGCGAGAGGTTGAGATCCGCCGCCCGGGCTGCACCACCGACAGGGAAGGGCATCGACGGCTGCGAGAGCACCGGTGCCACCATCACGTCGTCGACCATCATCGCGAGGGCGAACCCCCCGCTGAAGCACATCCCGATCGCACCCACGCCGGGTCCGCCCACCTCCAGGTGCAGCGACCGGGCGAGCGCCCGCAACCAGCCGATGATCGGTGACGTCTCGCCGACGGCCCACGTGGTGAACTCCCTCGAGACGCACACCTTCAGCATCGAACCCGCCATGTACGGCCCGCTGACGTCCTTCCCGGGCGTGCCGACGAGCGACGGCATCACCACGGTGAACCCGGCGTCGACGACGTCGTTCGCGAACGCGGTGACCTTCGGGGTGATGCCGGGGATCTCGTGCACCACGACCACGCCGGGGCCGCTGCCCCGACGCCACGTCTCACGCGTGAAGCCCGCAGCCGTGAAGCTGCCCCGTTCCCAACCCTGGAGGACGTCGCTCATGGTCGATCACTCTGCCAGGTCCGCGAGCGAGACGCCGCCCCGACGCGGCCCGCCCGGCAGAGGACGCACCGCAGGTCAGCGCAGGCGGCGGACCGCGGCGAGGGCGCGCTCGGCCAGCGCGTCGACCCCGACCCTGAACTGCTCGATCTCCACCTGCTGATCGCCCATCGCGCCGTGCAGGTAGCGGGCGTACACGCCCTCGCTGATCACGGCCAGACGCCAGCACGAGAACGCGACGTAGTAGTCGATGCCCGACAGGTCGCGTCCGGTGCGCGCCGAGTACCGCTCGAGCAGGTCGGCGTAGGCCGGGAACCCGCCGGCGGGCGTGGGGTCGTTCCCGCGCACGTTCGCCGCCTCGCCGTCGTACCAGTACACGCCGAGGTAGCCCACGTCGGCGAGCGGGTCGCCGAGCGTGCACAGCTCCCAGTCGAGCACCGCCGCGATCCGACCGCGACCGACGTCGGTGAGGCAGTTGCCGAAGCGGAAGTCGCCGTGCGCGATCGACACGCCACGCTGATCCGGGATGCGCGTCCGCAGCGCGTCCGCGACCTCGTCGATCGCAGCGAGCTCACGCGTCTTGGAGTGCTCCCACTGGGTGCTCCACCGCTTCACCTGACGCTCGACGTATCCCTCGCGCTTCGCGAAGTCACCGAGGCCCACCTCGTCGATGTCGACGGCGTGGAGGTCGGCGAGCACGTCGATCAGGTGCTCGGCCGCCGGACGGCGCAGCTCCATCGGCAGCAGTGCCGCCTTCTCGACGCTGTCGAGCACCACCCCGTCGACGTAGCCCATCACGTAGAAGGGCGCACCGTTCACCTCCGCATCGGTGCAGAGCCCGAGCGCCGGGGGCACCGGCACCCCGGTGCGACCGACCGCCGCGATCACCCGGTGCTCGCGAGCCATGTCGTGGGCGGTGGCGAGCACGTGACCGAGCGGCGGCCGGCGAAGGACGAAGCGCCGCCCGTCGGCACCGGTGACGAGGAAGGTCAGGTTCGACCGGCCACCGGCGATCAGGTCGAACGTGAAGGGGGCGACGGCGCCGTCGACGTGGTCGACGAGCCAGCGGGTGACGCGAGAGCGGTCGATGCCGCGGGGATCGTCACCGGCGGACGTGTCGGGGGGCGGAACGGCGTCGGTCATGGCCGCTCACCGTACCGAAGCTCATCCGGGACGGGAGACCCCGACGACCTTGCTCCAGTTGACCCGGGACACCTTCACCACGTCGCCCGTGGCGGGTGCGTGGATGAGTTGGTCGTTGCCGAGGTAGATCGCGACGTGACCGATGGGTGAGTGGTAGAAGATCAGGTCGCCGGGCTGGGCCTGGTCCTTCGGCACCCTCGGTGTGGCGGCGTACTGGGCGGCCGACTGGTGCGGCAGCGACACGCCGGCCTTGCCCCACGCGTACTTGGTGAGCCCCGAGCAGTCGAACGCGACGCCGGGTTCGGACTTCGCGAAGCGGTACGGCACGCCGAGCTGCGACATCGCCGCCGAGATCGCGACGCCGGCCATGCCCGACGGTGCGGGCACCGACGGAGCCGGGTCGGGTGCGGGCGCC
Organism: Actinomycetota bacterium; assembly: GCA_009704985.1. Lineage (GTDB taxonomy): Bacteria > Actinomycetota > Acidimicrobiia > Acidimicrobiales > Ilumatobacteraceae > VFMC01. Next base: position 28,873 of record WLDE01000011.1, read on the forward strand.
GGGGTGCCCCCACCGCTGCCGCCACCGCTGCCGCCACCGGTGCCGCCGGTGGCACCGCCACCCGTGCCGCCGGTGGATCCACCGCCGCGAGCACCACCCGTGCCGCCGGACGAGGCGTTGCCGTTGCCGTTGCTCGAGTTGCCGGCAGCGGCAGCGGCGGCAGCGGCGAACCGGGCCTGCGCGGCGGCGGCCTCCTCGGCGGCGCGACGCTGCTGCTCCTCGACGATCAGTTGGCCCAGCTCGGCCTCGGCCGCGCGGTACTTCTGCTGGAGCTCGGCGGCGAGCTGCTCGCCCTGGACGCGCTGCTGCTCGAGCGAGGCGAGGAGCTGGTCCTGCTCGGCCTTCGCCGCGTCGAGCTCGGCCTTGTCCTCGGCGAGCTGCTCGACGAGGGCGGTGAGCTCGTCGCTCGTGCCGGCCCCCTGGTCGAGCGCCACGCGTGACAGCTCGTCACGCTCGAGGTCGTCGATGAACCCGGCAGCCGACGAGAACAGCGGGGTGAGGCCCGTGGTACCGGCCGACATGAACGAGTCGATCGCGATGTCGACCAGCTGTGCCTGCAGCACGCCGAGCTGGGCGCTCTGGGCGTCGACCGCGGCCTGCTGGTCGCGGATCTCGATCGTCAACTGGTCGATGCGGTCGAGGGCCGCAGCGTGCGACTCCTCCAGCTCGCCGAGTCGGTTGTCGAGGGCGTCGAGCTCGTCGGCGAGCTGCTCGACACGGGCCCGCTGGTCGTCGACCTCGTCGGCCCGGACCGACACCACGGGCACGGGGCCGACACCGACGAGACCGGTCGCCACGACCGTGAGGGTGGCCACCGACAGGGCAGCACGAAGACGAGGTCCACTCCGCATGACGTTCGACAGTGTACCGATGTTACGAACGGGTGTCGAAAGCGACCGTCCGATGACGAACGTGACGTGAAACCGTCGCCCGCGACCCCACTCGCGCCCGGCGATGTGCCACGGGCCGGACGGGCTCCGGCGCGATCGTGTGACCGGCTCGTTCCTCGCCGGTCACTCCCACGCGATCGTGTGACCGGCTCGTTCCTCGCCGGTCACTCCCACTCGATCGTGCCGGGCGGCTTCGACGTGATGTCGTACGCCACCCGGTTCACGCCACGCACTTCGTTGATGATCCGGTTCGACATCGTCTCGAGCAGGTCGTACGGCAGGCGGGCCCAGTCGGCGGTCATCGCGTCGTCGCTCGTGACCGCCCGGATGATGATCGGGTGGGCGTAGGTGCGCTCGTCACCCATCACCCCGACCGAGCGGATGTCGGCCAGCACGGCGAAGGCCTGCCACAGCTCGCGCTCCAGCCCGGCGTTCGCGATCTCCTCCCGAACGATCGCGTCCGCGTGCTGCAGGATCGCCACCCGTTCGGGGGTCACCTCGCCGATGATCCGCACACCCAGGCCCGGACCGGGGAACGGCTGGCGCCACACGATCTCGTCGGGCAGCCCGAGCTCGTGGCCGAGCCGGCGCACCTCGTCCTTGAACAGCTGGCGGAGCGGCTCGACGAGTCGCAGCGTCATGTCCTCGGGCAGGCCGCCCACGTTGTGGTGGCTCTTGATCACCGCCGCGGTGCCGTCGCTGCCGCCACTCTCGATGACGTCCGGGTACAGGGTGCCCTGCACGAGGTACTCGGCGTCGACGATGCCGCCCGTGTGCTCCTCGAACACCCGGACGAACAGCTCGCCGATCGTCTTGCGCTTCTCCTCCGGGTCGGTGACACCCGCGAGGCGTTCGAAGAACCGCGAGCCGGCGTCGACGTGCACCAACTCGATGCCCATGTTGCGCTTGAAGGTCTCGACCACCTGGTCGCTCTCGCCGCGGCGCATGAGCCCCGTGTCGACGTACACGCAGGTGAGCTGGGCGCCGATGGCACGGTGCACGAGCGCCGCGGCCACCGCGGAGTCCACGCCACCCGACAGGCCGCAGATCGCCCGGCCGTCGCCCACCTGCGCCCGCACGGCGGCCACCTGCTCGTCGATGATCGACGACATGGTCCACGTCGGCTCGCACCCGGCGAGCCGCAGCAGGAACTGCTCGAGCACGTGCGCACCGTACGGCGAGTGGACGACCTCGGGGTGGTGCTGCACGCCCCAGATCCGACGCTCCGGGTGCTCGAGGACCGCCACGGGGGCGTCGGGCGTGCTGGCCGTGGCGACGAACCCCTCGGGCACCTCGGTCACGGCGTCGAAGTGGCTCATCCACACGTCCTGCTCGTCGGGGATGCCGTCGTGGAGCAGGGTGGACGTGCTGCCGGGGATGCGCGACATGCGAGCCCGCCCGTACTCGCCGCGCAGGCCCCGCCCGACGGTGCCGCCGAGCTGTTGGGCGATCAGCTGGGCGCCGTAGCAGATGCCGAGGATCGGCACGCCGAGGTCGTAGATGGCGGGGTCGAGCGACGGGGCACCCTCGACGTGCACGCTCTTCGGGCCGCCCGACAGGATGATCGCCCCAGGCTGCCGTGCGGCCACCTCGGCGGCCGTGATGCGGTGCGGCACGATCTCGGAGTACACCCGGTGCTCGCGCACGCGACGGGCGATGAGCTGGGCGTACTGGGCACCGAAGTCGACCACCAGGACCGGCCGGTCGTGGTGCGGGGTGAGGGCGGCGGTACCGGACGACGGGCCGGACGAGGTGCCGGACGAGGTGCTGGACGAGGCGTGGTCGGACGGACCGGAGGGCATCGCCCGATGGTAGGCCGCTGCCGGCTCGGGCCGGGGTGTCCGCACCACGACCTTCACCGGCGCGCGACCGATCGACGTCACCTCCCGACGGCCGCCCCCGATGGCGGCCGTCACACGGGCCGACCACCCGGTGCACCGGCGCAGCTGGCACGATGGGACCCGTGACCGGACGACCGATCGATCGCCGACCCAGGGCTGCAGGCCGATGGAGCGCGGGGCTCGTCGCGCTGGTGATCACGTGCGGTGTGCTCGCCGGGTGCAGCCGCGACGAGTCCGCGGTGCCGCCCACGGTCGACCAGCGCGAGGCCGCGGCGACGCTCAGCACCAACCCGTTCATCCCCGAGAACGTGAACATCGGCGACTGCGTGAGCGCGCTGCCCCGACCGGGCTGCGGCAACGAGATCCGCGGCGACTCGCACTCGATGCTCACCTTCGGGGTGCTGATGGCCGGGCTGGCGTTCATCGGCTGGCGCATCGCCCGCAGTGTCCGCCGTCGCGACGGCGGTCCGGCGCGACCGCCGGCCGATCGCGCCCAGCCGAGCTGACCGCGACGTCCGCCGGCAGGGGTCAGCGCCACACGCCGAAGAGGTCCACCACCAGCTGGGTCGGGGTCGAGGAGAACACGCATCCGTAGCCGCGCGACGGGGCGAGCAGCGCGGCGCCCGCCGTGGTGTCGGCGGTCGAGAAGTTCACGTTCGAGGTGCCCGGCCACGCCCGGGTCAGACACGGGTAGGCCGTGAGGTACCCGGGTCCCTCGGTGCGGGTGGCGGTGAGGTTCACCTGTGCGGCAGCCACCTGCCCGAGCGGCACGAGGTCGGACAGGTTCGACGCGTGCGACGGACGCAGCCCGTCGCGGGTGTCGACGAGCCGCTGCGGTGCGAGCGCTGCGTAGCGCGCCCCGGTGCCGCGTCGGTACTCGCCGAGCAGGTCGACCACCAGGTCGACCGGTTGGAGCGAGAACAGGCACACCCGTCCTGCGGCGCCCACCCGCACGTTCACGAGGTTCGGCCGGGTCACGCCCGCCTCGGGGTTCAGGTTCGACACCGTCGGGCGCGTCGCGCCGCACGGCCAGGCGGTCACGTAGCCGTCGGCGCCCGGGTCGACCGCGGTCACGCCCAGCGCGACCGCCGTGGTGGTCGAGCCCGGTGTGGTGACCTCCACCTCCACCACGCCACCGGCGTCGAGCCGCGTGACGCCGCCCTGGCCGGTGCGGGTGTCGGCGAGCCGGCGGGTGACCGGCACGAGCCCGGCGTCGGACGAGGCGGTCAGCCAGCCGTTGAGGTCGACGACCAGATCCGTGGTGGCGAGGGACGTGAGGCAGATCCGCCCGTCGCCGACGGGCACGATCGCCGCGTTCGTGACCACCCTGCCCGCCACCGGGTTCACGTTCGACGTCGGCGGTTCGGTCGCGTCGCACGGGAACGCACGCACCCAGCCGTCCTGTGCCGACCGGTCCGTCGTGAGGTTCAAGGCCACCGCGGTCGCACCCGCGGGCATCCGGCCGCGCAGGTCGAGCACCTCGGTCCGGCCTCCCTGCAGGGTCGCGACCGGGCTGCCGGGTTCGCGGGTGTCGGCCACCCGCACGGGATCGATCGGCTGGAAGCCGGCAGCGGCGACGCCCGGCGGGAACGCGGGCGGCGTGGCCGCGGCCAGCGGGCTGGGCGCCGATGGCACGTCGAAGGTGTGGAACGTCGGTCGGTACAGCCAGGCGTTGCGTCGCCACAGGTCGAAGTCGCCGCCGCTCGACAGCGCCACCACCATCCGCCCGTCCGGGCCGAGCCACGGCAGCAGGGACGCGCCGTAGTTGCCGCACGTGCTGCACTTCATGTCGCCGAGCACCGACCGCGACGTCACGGTGGTCCACGGCCCCTGCGGTGCGGGCGCACGCTCCACGACGAGGCGACTTCCCCACCACTCGTCCTCCTTCGTGACGCTCACGAAGACGTCGCCGAACCACTGCACGCTCATCGGGTGCGCCACCGAGCGCGACCGCACGGGGATCGCCGCGCCCGCGTTCGCGGTCCAGCCGCCCGCACCCCAGTACTCGGGCGTCGCGGTGAAGTCACCCTTCGGCACCCGGGCCAGGTAGGTGTGCGGCATGCACGTCGCGTCGAACTGGGCGATCGAGTTCCCGGGGTTCGCGAACTGCCGGTAGCAGTGGCTGTACAGGTAGCTCCAGCGGTCGGTCGACGCGATCGACCAGCCGTAGAGCCGCGCCGAGCTGTCCGGCGCCGGGGCGAACGACAGCTGCCGCAGCGTGGTGCGGTCGAGGATCGCGATCCAGGTGCGCACCGGCAGCGCGCCGTGGCCGGCGCCCGAGCCGTCCGGCTGGTGCATCTCGGCCATGAAGATCCACAGGTTCCCGTCGATGCCGATCTCGCCGTCCATCGCCCAGAACCACGTGCGGCTGTCGACCGTCGCCGCATCGCCGATCACGTCGCGACCGCGTCCACCGACGATCGTGAAGCACGTGCCCTGCTGGATCAGACCGGCGTTGTGCGCTGCGTTCGTGGGGCTGCCGTCGGGGACGTCGTTGAGCAGGTTCTCGTCGTTGCTGAAGTGGAGGTCCTGGAACATCCAGAACACCCGACCGTCCGGCAGCGGGTAGGCGCGCGGGTAGTCACCGCCACCGAACCCCTGCGTGGTCGCCGTGGCACCGAGTCCCGGCGCGGCGAACGCGGCGTCGAGCTGGGCCTCGCTCAGGCCTCCCCGTCCGCACCCCGGCGCTGCCTCCGCCGGCGAGGCGCCGGGAACCGGCAGCACCACCGCCGACGCGGCCAGCACCGTCGCCACCATCACGGACACGGGGCGCGTCAGTGCGCGGGGCAGACGTCGGGTGCGGCTCGGGCGTGGGCTCACGTCGGAATCATCGGCAGCGACGGCACGTCACACAAGTCGAGGAGCCGCCCAGGCGGGACGTCGTCGACGTCCCGGCGGGATTCCGGCGACCTCGGGTCAGCGGAGGAGGTCGCCGCAGTACGCGACCGTGCCGCTCACCAGCGCGTGCGGCGCCTCCCACGGCACGAAGTGGCCGCAGTCGCGCAGCAGGAACGGTCCGGTGTGGCGGGCGAACACGGTGGCGGCCATGCGGTCGAACGCCGGGTAGATCACGTGGTCGCTCGGACCGAACAGCACGAGCGTCGGCGTGTGCGCGTTCGGGCCGAGCAGGGTCGGACCGCTGCGGGCCGCCTCGGAGAAGCTGCTCTCGTAGCCCCCGAAACTCGCCCGCAGCTTGGCCGCGTCGGCGAACGGCTCGGTGTGGAAGTCGACCTCGGCCAGGGTCGCGAACGCACCCGGGTGCGCCCAGAACCGGCTCGTGTAGAAGGTGGCGATGTAGCGCCGCCGCATGTCGGGTGTGGCGAGTTCCTCGGCGAGGCCGTCCGGGTCGAGGCCCTGGCGCAGGAAGTAGTCGCTCGCCTCCCGGGCCGGTCGTGTGTCGCGGATGCCGGCCATCGCGTCCTTCAGGTACGGCAGCGGCGAGTTGAACAGCACCATCCGGTCGACCCAGTCGGGATACCGCAGGGCGAGGTCCTGGATCACCGGTCCGCCGAGGTCGCCGCCGAGCAGCACCACCCGCTCGTGACCGAGCACGTCGTGCACCAGCGCGTACAGGTCGAGGGCGTGGCTCGCGACGTCGTGGAACCCGTCGGGGCCGAGTTCGCTGTCACCGAAGCCGCGCAGGTCGGGCACGATCACCTCGAACCCCGCTGCAGCCAGCGGTTCGACCACCTTCCAGAAGATCCGCTTCGTCTCCGGCCAGCCGTGCACGCACACGAGCGGAACGCCGCCCACGCCCTCGCGCACGAAGGCCTGGGCGAAGCCGCGCGGTGACGCGCGGTGCACGACGAAACGGTCGGGATCGATCGAGGGCTCCACGCCGGGCGACCCTACGCGCGTGCCGTCGCCGGCGGACCACCGTGGCAGCATGGCGCCGATGACCCCCGACGAGTTCCGAACCCACGGCAAGGCGCTGATCGACTGGGTGGCCGACTACCTCGAGTCCATCGAGGAGCGGCCCGTCTCACCGGACGTCCGACCCGGCGAGGTCCGGGCGATGCTGCCCGAGCACCCCCCGGCGGAGGCCGAGCCGTTCGAGGCCGTCCTCGCCGACCTCGACCGCGTGATCGTGCCGGGCCTCACCCACTGGCAGCACCCGAGCTTCTTCGCGTTCTTCCCCGGCAACTCGTCGTACGCGTCGATCCTGGGCGAGCTCGTCTCGGCGGGGCTCGGGGTGCAGGGCATGAGCTGGGTGACGAGCCCGGCCTGCACCGAGGTCGAGACGCTGATGATGGACTGGATGGTCGAGCTGCTCGGCCTGCCCGAACGCTTCCGCTCCACGAGTCCCACCGGCGGCGGCGTGATCCACGGGTCGGCGAGCGAGGCCACGCTCGCCTCGATCCTCGCCGCGCGGTGGCGGATCTCGGGCGGCACCGTGAACCGCACGGGCGACACGACCCACCTGGTCGCCTACGCCACGAGCCAGGCGCACTCCAGCATCGAGAAGGGACTCCGCATCGCCGGCATCGGCACCGACCAGCTCCGCGTGGTGCCCCACGACGAGCGGTTCGCGATGCGGGCCGATGCGTTCGCCGAGCTCGTGGCCGCCGACGTCGCGGCCGGCCTCACCCCGTTCTGGGTGTGCTGCAACCACGGCACCACCAGCTCGATGGCGTTCGACCCGACGCCGGAGATCGCCGCGACGGCACACCAGCACGGCATGTGGGTGCACGTCGACGCAGCGATGAGCGGCATCGCCGCGCTCGCCCCCGAGCTGCGCTGGGTGAACCAGGGGCTCGAGCTCGCCGACAGCTACTGCACCAACCCGCACAAGTGGATGGGCGTGGTGTTCGACTGCGACCTCTTCTACACCGCCGACCGTGCCGCGCTGCTCGGCGCGCTCAGCATCCTGCCCGAGTACCTGCGCTCGCAGGCGGCCGAGTCCGGCCAGGCGATCGACTACCGCGACTGGCAGATCCCGCTCGGCCGCCGGTTCCGGGCGCTGAAGCTGTGGTTCACGATCCGCACGGGCGGCGTGGACGACGCCGTCGCGATGATCCGCCGCCACGTCGCCGCCACGCAGGAGCTCGCCGGCCTGGTCCGGGCCGACGACCGCTTCGAGGTCGTCGCACCGCATCCGCTGAACCTGCTCTGCCTGGCCCTGCGCGACGGTGACCGGGCCACCGACGCGCTGATCGAACGGGCCAACGCGACCGGGCGGGCGCTGTTCACCCGCACCGTGCTCGACGGCCGCACCGCCCTCCGGTTCTCGATCGGCGGCCGTACCACCGACGAACGTCACGTCCGGGCGGGTTGGGACCTGCTCAGTTCACTGGCATAACCTGCCGATCACAAACGAACGAACACCCCCGTGCGGGGTCGGGTGGAAGTCCCAACCGGCGGTCACAGCCCGCGAACCCTCGAGTGCTCGCACTCGTGGGCCGACTCGGTGGAAGTCCGAGGCCGACGGTCACAGTCCGGATGGGAGCACGGGATCGATCCGACGCCGCTGTCGTGCGGCCGCCCCGGCCTGTCCGGCGCAGCCGGCCCGACGGTGTCGTCGTCGCTCTCGCGTTCGCCCGCACGGGCTCGAACCGACGATGCAGCACGACCACATCAGCGACACCAGCGCCAGCGACACCAGCGACACCAGCGCCAGCGACACCAGCGGGAACGACCGCGCCTGGATGCGCCGCGCCCTCGAGGCGGCCGCCACCGCGCGCACCCGCACCGCCCCCAACCCGTGGGTCGGCGCCGTGGTGGTCACCACCGACGGTCGGGTCTTCACCGGTGCCACCGAGCCGCCGGGACAGCGCCACGCCGAACGCGTCGCGCTCGACGCCGCCCGCGAGGCCGGCGCCGACCTCACCGGTGCCACCGTCTACTCCACGCTCGAACCGTGCTCGCACCACGGCCGCACCCCGCCGTGCGCCGAGGCGCTCGTCGCCGCGGGCGTGGGTCGGGTCGTGTCCGCCGTCGGCGACCCCGACCCGAAGGTCGCCGGGCGCGGTCACGAGCTCCTGCGCGCCGCGGGCATCCGCGTCGACCAGGGCGTGCTCGCCGCCGAGGCCGCCGAGCAGCTCGCCGCCTACCTCCACCACCGTCGCACCGGCCGCCCCTACGTGGTGCTGAAGCTCGCCGCGACGCTCGACGGGCGCACCGCCGCGGCCGACGGCACCAGCCAGTGGATCACCGGCCCCGAGGCGCGAGCCGAGGTGCACCGGCTCCGGGCCGAGAGCGGTGCCGTCGTCGTCGGCGCCGGCACCGTGCGCGCCGACGATCCCTCGCTCACCGTCCGCCACGTCGTGGGTCCCGACCCGCGACGCGTGGTGCTCGGCACCGCCCCGGCGGGCGCGAAGGTGCACCCGTGCACCGAGTGGCGCGGGTCGCTCCCCGACCTGCTCGACCACCTCGGCGCCGACGGCGTGCTGCAGGTGCTCGTCGAGGGCGGCGCCAAGGTGGCCGCCTCGTTCCACCGCGCCCGCCTCGTCGATCGCTACGTCATCCACCTCGCCCCTGCGCTGATGGGCGGCGACGACGGGTCGGCCATGCTGTCCGGTCTCGGCGCCGGCACCATCGGCGACCTGTGGCGGGGCCACATCGCCTCGATCCGTCGGCTCGGTCCCGATCTCGAGATCCAGCTCGTCCCCCAGGAGCACCCATGACCCACGAACCGCTCTCCCCCGCCGACGCATCGGCGGAACCGAACCGGAACGACGCTCAACCCGGCCCGAACGATCCGTTCGCCGAGATCGAGGACGTCCTCGCCGCGATCGGCCGCGGCGAGATCGTGGTGATGGTCGACGACGAGGACCGTGAGAACGAGGGCGACCTGATCATGGCCGCCGAGCACGCGACGCCCGAGAAGCTCGCCTTCTTCGTGCGCCACACCAGCGGCGTCGTGTGCGCGCCGCTCACCGGCGCCCGCTGCGAGGAGCTGCGCCTGCCGCTGATGGTGGAGCAGAACACGGAGAGCCACCGCACGGCGTTCACCGACACCGTCGACCTCATCGAGGGCACCACGACCGGCATCTCGGCCGCCGACCGCGCCGCCACGCTGCGAGCACTCGCCGACAGCTCGTACTCGTTCACCGCCTTCGCCCGGCCGGGTCACATCTTCCCGCTGCGGGCCCGCGACGGCGGCGTGCTGAAGCGCGCCGGCCACACCGAGGCAGCGGTCGATCTGGCCCGCATGGCGGGCTGTGCGCCGGTGGGTGTGATCTGCGAGATCACCAACGACGACGGCTCGATGGCGCGCCTGCCCGAGCTGCGCCGCTTCTGCGCCGAGCACGGCCTGCTGCTGTCGTCGATCGCGAAGCTCATCGAGTACCGCCGCCGTCACGAGAAGCTGGTCACCCGCATGGGATCGGCCACCGTGCCCACCGAGTGGGGCGCGTTCACCTGCGTGGCCTACCGCAGCGAGCTCGACGGCGTGGAGCACCTCGCCTTCGTGCAGGGCGACGTCGACGACGGCGAGCCGGTGCTCGTCCGGGTGCACAGCGAGTGCCTCACCGGCGACGTCTTCGGTTCGCGGCGCTGCGACTGCGGCCCACAGCTCGCCTCGGCCATGGCCCGTGTCGCCGAGGAGGGTCGCGGTGCCGTGGTGTACCTGCGCGGCCACGAGGGCCGCGGCATCGGCATCGGCCACAAGATCCGCGCCTACTCGCTGCAGGACGCCGGCTTCGACACCGTCGACGCGAACCTCGAGCTCGGCCTCCCCGTCGACAGCCGCGAGTACGGCATCGGCGCACAGATCCTGGCCGATCTCGGCGTGAGCCGCCTCCGGTTGATGACGAACAACCCGTCGAAGTACGGCGGTCTCGGCGGCTACGGGCTGTCGGTGGTGGAGCGGGTGGCCCTGCCGACGGTCACCACCCCCGAGAACGTGCAGTATCTGCGCACCAAGCGCGACCGGCTCGGCCACCTGCTCGTGCTCGACGACGACGAGCCGGTGCTCGCGACCGACCCGACCGGACCGACCGGACCGACCGGCCGGACCCCGGCCCACGACAAGAACGGATGACCATGAACGTGATCGAAGGAGACCTGTCCGGGAACGGCATGCGGATCGGCATCGTCTGCAGCCGGTTCAACGAGTTCGTCGTCGAGTCGCTGCTGCGCGGCGCCGAGCGGGGGCTGCGCCGCCACGGCGTCGCTGCCGAGGCGATCGACGTCGTGTGGGTGCCGGGCGCCTACGAGATCCCGCTCGCCGCCCAGGCGATGGCTGCCGGCGGGCGTCACGACGCGGTCGTGGCGCTCGGTGCGGTCATCCGGGGCGCGACCGCCCACTTCGACTACGTCGCCGGGCCGTGTGCGTCGGCGCTCGCGTCGATCCAGGTCGGCACCGGGGTGCCGGTGATGTTCGGCGTGCTCACGGTGGACACGATCGAACAGGCCGTCGAGCGCGCCGGCACGAAGGCCGGCAACAAGGGTGAGGAGGTCGCGATCGGCGCGATCGAGATGGTGTCGGTCCTGCGTCGGCTCCGGGCCTGACACCGGGCCACCCCGGCTGCCCGGCTGCCCGGCTGCCCCGCGGCGCGGCTGCCCGGCGGCGCGCCGGACGCCCGGCGGCCACGACTGCCCGTCACAGGTTGCCGTCGCGGCCTGGTCGACGGTTGACTCCGGCCGTCCGTCCCGACGGGGGCGGACGAGAGGAGCACCATGGGTCGAACCCGCCGTGTGCTCGTCGCGGTCACGAGTCTCCTGACCGTCCTCTCGCCGGCCCTCGCCGGCTCCGCCCTCGCCCGTACGGCTCCCGCCCGGTCCGGCCCGGTCCGGTCGGCGGCGGTCGACCTCGCGTTCGTCGAGCGGATGCTGTACGCCGTGCCGCTCGAGCAGTTCGTGCGGATCGCGGCGAGCGGCGACCCCTGGTTCGACTGGTCGACCGACCTCTGCTCGGCCCCGCTCGTCGGATCGACCGGCCGGTCGTTCGACTTCCGGCACGCGTGCCGGCGTCACGACTTCGGCTACCGGAACCTGAAGCTGCTCGAGCGCCGGTACGGCGGCAGCGGCCTCTACTGGAACGGTGCCCGACGGGCCCGGGTCGACGAGCGGTTCACCAGCGACATGCAGGCCCACTGCGGCACGCGGGCCTGGCACGAACGGACCACCTGCCTCGGGTGGGCAGCGGTGTTCACCACGGCGGTGCGGGTGGCCGGCGGGCCCTGACCTCGTCGGTCGGCTGCCGGGAAGGTCACCAGGCCGGTGGCTCCGGCTCGTCCACTCCGTGGACGAGCCGGAGCAACTGGTGGACCATCCGGGCCGTCGCACCCCAGATCGTCTCGTCGGCGAGCTCGAAGAAGTGGATCGGACGCTCGAGCGCGTCGACGCCCCACCACTCCTCGCGATACGTGTCGGCTGCGGCGAGCTCGTCGAGACCGACCCACAGGATCCGGTCGACCTCACCCGGGTGCGGGTGGAGCTCGGGTCGGCGCGACACCGTCGCGACGACGGGCACGATGTGGCTGTTGCTCACCACCGTCGACAGGTGGTCGAGCTCGCCGAGCACGTCGACCAGCGACGGGTCGAGCCCGACCTCCTCCCAGGCCTCGCGGAGCGCACCCTCGGCCGGCGACTCGCTCGGCTCGAGCCGGCCCCCGGGGAAGCTGATCTCACCGCGGTGGTTGCTGAGGTGCTGCGCGCGCTTGGTGAACAGCACCTCGAGCCCCGACGGGGCGTCGTGGACCACGACCAGCACGGCCGACCGACGCGCACCGGGGAAGGGCGGCACGAGCCGGCCCGGTTCGCGGCCCCGCAGGGCGGCCGCCACGTCGTCGGAGCCGATCAGGCGGGGAGACGAGGCCCACGGGGCCGGGCCCCCGAGGCGCCA